>JAEUHA010000495.1 GCA_016793535.1 Opitutaceae bacterium
GGACCTCGAGGCGCCCGAGACCTACGCCGACAAGGGCAAGTTCCACCACTTGAACCGCGAGCTGAGCACGATCGTCGACGGCATCGCCGCCGCGACGGCAGCCTGGGAGGAAGCGGCGACCAAGCTGGCCGAGATGGAAAAACTGTAGGAGCGGCGCCATCCGATCGGACCTCTCGCTGAAAGCGACCCGGGCTGTTCGACCGCGGATTGTACTGACGGCGCGGATACTTCTTTTCCGCGTGATCAGCGCACTCCGCGGTGAAGATGAGGAGCCTGCCGCGACTGGATCAGCCTCCGCGCTGAGCGCGCGGCGTGCAGCCGCTCCTACACGAGGGTCTCCGCGATCAAAGGCACGGGGTCGGGCATCGTGTCGCCGACGACGATCGCCTGCGCCAGCATTCCCTGCGCATCCGCGAGCGCCGTGGCGTTGTTGGCGTGAATCACGGCGAGGGAATCGCCGGCCTTCACCCGTTCCCCGATCTTGACCAGCGTGCTGATCCCAACTGCGGGATCGACGGCGTCCGAAGCCTTCGCGCGACCGGCGCCAAGGCGCAGGGCCGCCAGCGCCACGCCCATCGCATCGACATCGCCCACCACGCCCGCCCGGGGCGCGGGCAGTGGAACCTGGAACTTCGCCTGCGGCAGATGCCGGGGATCGTCGACGACCCGGGGATCTCCGCCCTGCGCGATCACGATCTCGCGGAACTTCGCGAGCGCGGTGCCGTTGGTCACCACGCGTTCGAGCCGCTGCCGGGCGTCCGCCTCATCACGCGCGACGCCACCGAGGATCAGCATGTGGCTGCCGAGCGCATACGTGACCTCCATCACGTCGGCCGGACCCGCGCCCTTCAGGCAGGCCACGGACTCGGCGACTTCGAGCGCGTTGCCGACCGCCCGACCGAGCGGCTGCTCCATCGCGGTGAGCAGCGCCCGCACCTGCTTGCCGCCCGCCTGCCCCACCCGCACCAGCGCCTCCGCGAGCTGCCGCGCTTCGGCGCGCGTCTTCATGAAGGCGCCGCGGCCGAACTTCACGTCGAGCACCAACGCATCGATGCCCTCGGCCAGTTTTTTCGACAGGATGGAGCCGCAGATCAGCGGAATGCACTCCACCGTCGCAGTCACGTCGCGCAGCGCGTAGAGCTTCTTGTCCGCCGGCGCCAGGTCCTTCGTCTGGCCGATCAGCGCACAACCGATCTTCGCCACCTGGGCGTGGTAGGCGGACAGCGACAGGTCGGTGCGAAATCCCGGGATCGCTTCCAGCTTGTCGAGCGTGCCCCCGGAGTGGCCGAGACCGCGGCCGCTGATCATCGGCACCGGCACGCCGCACGCGACGACCATCGGGGCCAGCGGGATCGAGATCTTGTCGCCGACACCGCCCGTGGAGTGCTTGTCGACCTTGATGCCGGGGACGTCCGACAGATCCGCCACCACGCCGGAGCGCATCATCGCGTCGGCGTAGTGCGCGGTCTCTTCCGCGTTCATGCCGCGAAGAAAAATCGCCATCAGCATCGCGGTGAGCTGGTAGTCCTCCCACGAGCCGTCGGTCGCGCCCCGGACGAACGCGGTGATCTCGTCCCGGGAGAGCGCCTGCCCGTCCCGTTTGCGCGCGATCACATGTTGGGGAAACATGCCGGCAAGCTGTCACCGATCCCCATCGCGGGCAAACCCGTATGCACGCTCCACCCGCGCGACCCGCATCTCGAAGCGATCGTACCAGGTTTCATGGCCTCCGCGCTGCGCCTGCCGGTGCGCGGGATCGCTGCGCCAGGCGAGGATCGCGGCTTCGTCGCGCCAGTAGCTGACGGTGATGCCCACGCCGTCGGCGCCGCGGACACTCTCGATCCCCAGGAAGCCGTCGTAACGCGAGCCGAGATCGAGCATGCGCTGCGCCATCGCCGCATAGCCCTCGGGGTCGGAACGGTTGCGCAGCGACGTGAAGATCACGGCGTAGTACGGCGGCTCCGGGGTCCGCGCGAGTCCGGTCCCGGCGCTCACGCCGCCTCCTTCCGCAGCACGAGCAGGGTGTTCGTGCCGGCAAAGAATTCGTAGTCGATGGTCCGCACCTCGCTCGCGATGCCGGTTTCCCGCAGTTCGCGCCGCAACCGGGCGAGGCCCGGGTACGGCTTCCCGTCGGGTCCGCACAACGGGTGGATGCGCACCTCCCCCGCACTCACCCGGGCCAGCTCGCGGCACGCCGCGAGGTGCCAGTCGAAGTCGAAGCGCTTCGCGTACACGAAGAGCAGGTGCGCACACAGCACGAGGTCGAAGGTGCCGTCGAAGAACGGCAGCAGCGGCAGCGAGCCGCCCACGTAGCGGTTGTGGATGTAGTGCGCCTCGTAGTCCGCGAGAAACCGTTCCGCGGCGCCGCGGCGATCGGTCTCCGCGGCCGCCAGCGACGGAAAGGCCTTCAGGCGGAAGAGCCGCGGCTTCGCCCGCATCTGCGCGAACATCGCCGCGTAGTCGGTCCGCACCTGTTCCGCCAGGGCGTCGCGCGCTTCGCCGTAGCGCGGATCGACCGCGACGGCGTTGATCTTGCGGGCACACGCCTCGGCCGTGAACGACGCCGGCCCCGCGGCCACGTCGAGCACATCGCGGCCCTTGAGGGCCGGCAGGTCCAGGTCGAAGAAGCGGATGTATTCGGCGAGCGAACGGCCGAAGAAGGAGACCGCAGGCAGGTCGATCTCCGGGCCGGCGGGAATTCGGTCGAGGCAGGCGGGAGGGGTGGCGAGCGCAGGCATGGCAGAAAGGGAAAGAGGGTGACGGAGCGGAAAATCCAGTGGCGGCGAAAAGGTGGAAATCGGGACAACAAAAAGCCCGACTCGGGTGAGTCGGGCTTGGCGAGATCAGGGGCGGCTTCTCTCAGCCGCGGAGCGCATGTCCTGCGCGTGACCATCGTCGCCAAGCCGACCCGTGCCAGCGGACGCGTTTGACCATCGTCTTGGCGACGAAGGCGGACGCACCGGCCTGGAGGGAATTAATCATCGGAGTCACGACATGGGCGATCGGTGGCGGCGGGCGCAAGTGGAATTTTCTTCGCCCTTCGGCCCGGTCGGTGCGACGGCCGCGTCATACC
>JAEUHA010000500.1 GCA_016793535.1 Opitutaceae bacterium
CGAGCGCGAGGCCGAAACCCGAAGGCTCGACCTGGCCACGGCCTCACGGCTCGGCGCCCTGCGGTTCAGCCGCCTCCGCGACCTGGCGGACAGTGGTCTCACCGCGGAGATCCGCACCAGCAACGGGACCGACGACGTCGAAGGCTGGGCGCCGTGGACGCCGCTCGCGCGCGACCCCGACGGCGGCTGGCGCGCCGACGCCGTCCGCGGCCGCTACGCCAAGCTGCGTATCCGCATCGCGGAGACGGCCGCCGCCGGCGGCACGTTCGAGATCGACCGGGCGACGCTGCACGGCCTGCCGCAAAACCGCCGGCCGCTGCTGCAGGATTTTCGGCTCCTTTCCCCGGGACTCGGCCTCATCCCCGCCGCGGAGACACCGCCGCCGGCCAGCGTCACCCTGAGCCAGGTGATACAATCGCCCCGGGACGACGCGCGGCGCTCGAACTTCATGAGCAGCCAGGTCATCCGCACGCCGGGCGCCCAGGTCGTATTCTGGACCGTGACGGATCCCGATGGTGACACCCTGGTGAACACCTTCTCGATCCGCCGCGAAGGGGAATCCGCCTGGACCGACCTCGTCGCCGCCTCGCGGGAGAACCACGCCCAGTTCGACACCCGCCATCTGCCCGACGGCGTGTACTTCACCCGGCTCGTCGTCGCGGAGACGGCGCCCCGCCCGGCCGGCGAACGGCTGACCCACACGTTCGAGACCGACGACCTGATCATCGACCACACCGCGCCGGAAGTCCTGGAAGCCACCGCGCAGCGGGGCACCGACAGCGTCCGCGTGACCGTACGCGGGCGGGACGGCCTCTCGCTCCTCGACGGCATCGAGGTCGTTTTCAACAACGGCGTCCGGGAAGCCGTGGAGCAGCCGGCCGATGGCATCCGCGACGGCCGCGAGGAGACGTTTGTCCTCGAAATACCGCTGGCCCGCGTCTCGAACGCCACGTCGCTCGAAGTCACGCTCTACGACCTCGCCGGCAACGGCACGGCGCGCCGCCTCGCACTGTAAACTGCAGACGCGACTGCAGCGAAATCCTGCGGCGGGAGATCCGCCGCTCTCCTCCTATCCGCGCGGGTGGGCTTTTGCATGGATCGCCTGCAGCCGCGCCATGCTGACGTGGGTGTACACCTGGGTGGTGGCGAGCTGGGCATGGCCGAGCAGCTCCTGCACCAGGCGCAGGTCCGCGCCGGCGTTGAGCAAGTGGGTCGCATACGAGTGCCGCAGCTTGTGCGGCGTGAGATCGAGCGGCAGGCCCGCGAGTGCGAGGTAGCGTTTCAGGAGGAGTTGCACCTGCCGGACCGTGACGCGCCTCCCGTTGGGATTGGTCAGCACGGGGGCCGAGGGTTCGCGTGACGGCGAGAAGTCGTCGCGGAATTTCCGATACACCTCGAGCGCCACCTGGCCCAGCGGACAGAGCCGTTCCCGCCTGCCCTTGCCGACCACCCGTGCGACGCCGGACCCGGGGTCGATGGCCCCATGGTTGAGCGCCACGAGTTCGCTGACCCGCAGGCCGCCGCCGTAAAGCAGCTCCATGACGAGCCGGTCGCGCCAGGCGCAAAACGCGTCGATCGCTCCGTTCTCGAGCAGCCGCTGCGGCCCGGTGAGCAGCTGCCGCGTCTGCTCCTCGGTGAGGAACTTCGGCAGCCGCTTCTCCAGCCGCGGCAGCGGCACGCCGAGCCACGGATTGCGCTGCAGGCGGCCGCGGCGCAGCCAGAACTTGAAGAAGGTCCGGAGCCCCGAAACGTGATTGTGCAGCGTCCGGCGGTCGTACCGCCGCTGCGCCTCGATCACGAAGTCGCGCATCTCCCGCGCTCCGAGCGCGTCGAATCCGCGGCTCCACAGGCCAACCGACGGATCCGCCAGCCAGCGGTGAAAATCGACGAATGCCTGCCGGTAGTTGCGCACCGTGTACGGCGAGTACCGGCGCTCCTTCGCGAGGTAATCTTCGAACGGGGTCCACCACGCGGCGACCACCTCCGGCGGCGGATCAGGAGCGGCCTGCGCCATGGCGCGTCGGCTCAACGAACCTCCGCGGCGGGCGCGACACCGGCCGCGCCGACGCGCGCCTCGACTTCCTGCATCACCCGCGTGGCGTGCAGCCGCAGCGCGGCTTCGGGATCGAGTCCCTGGACCCGTGCCGCCGCCGTGAGTTCGAACAGCATCCGGCCCAGCGACGCCGCGTCGAGCTGGCGGCCCAGCGCCTGCACCTGCGCGGTGTCGACACTGCCGGCGGCCGGGAGCTTCTTTTTCTCGATCTGCTTCCAGACGGCTTCGGCAAACATCAGCGCGGGCAGCCGCGGCGGCAGCTCCTTGAACACCGCCGTCGCGCGGCCGGCGGGACCGTTCTTCTTCTCCGTCGCCTTGATCCGTTCCCACTCGACGATCACCTGCTCCGAGGTGTCGAGTTTGCCGGTGCCGAACACATGGGGATGCCGGCGGACGAGCTTGTCGTTGATGTCGCGGGCCACGTCCTCGAACGTGAAAGCCCCCTGTTCCGCCGCGATCTGCGCGTGAAAGACAATCTGGATCAGCACGTCGCCGAGTTCCTCGCGCATGTGCGGGTAGTCATGGCGGTCGATCGTGTCGATGAGCTCGCTCACCTCGTCGATCAGGCAGCGCACGAGCGAGGCATGCGTCTGCTCCCGGTCCCAGGGACACCCGTCCGGCGCCCGCAGCCGGGCCATCGTCGCCTTCAAGTCATCGATCGCACTCATCG
>JAEUHA010000533.1 GCA_016793535.1 Opitutaceae bacterium
AAGCCGCTCCTACAGGTGAAAACTTACCCGGCGCCGGCATTTGTGCCGTCACCGAAACCCGCTACCTTCCTGCCATGAGCCGGGCCTTTGTTCGAGAATCCGATTCCTCTTCCCTGCCGGAACTGCCGCCGCCGGTGTCGCCGCTGCCACCGGGCACGAAGAACCTCCTGACGCCGGGTGGCGCGCAGCGGTTGCGGGAAGAATTGACGCGCCGGCTTGAGTCCGAGCGCCCGCCGCTCGCGGCCGCACCCACCGACGACGTAGACGCCAAGCGCGAACTCCAGGTGCTCGATCAACGCATCCGCTACCTGCAGGAGAGCCTGCGCACGGCCGAGATTGCGCCGGTCACGCCAGGGCCCGCTGAGGTCGTGCACTTCGGTACCACCGTGACGGTGCGGGAGAAGGACGGCCTTGTGACGTCATATCGGATCGTCGGCGTCGACGAAACCGATCTCGACCGCAACTGGGTGAGCTGGCTGTCACCCCTCGCCCGCGCGCTCGCGAACGCCCGCGTCGGCGACCGCGTGCAGTTCAAGGCTCCCCGCGGCGTGCGCGAACTCGAGATCGTCGCCATCGCCGGCGAACCCTAGGCCGGAAACTCCCTGGGAGCGCGGACGTCCGCGTCCGCATCCCGAACCAATGCGGACGAGGGCGTCCGCGCTCCCAGGGGAAATCACGGCGCCGTCTGTTCCGCCGCGTACAGTTCCCACGGCGCCCAGACGTTTTCGACAGCGCGGCGGCCGAAACGCAGCGGTGGACGGCCGACCTCGAAGGCGCCGATGTCGGGCGCGCGGCCGGTGAAGTCGTCGTTGAAGTTGGGCAGGCGGGCGCCGCCATCGATCACCGGATTCGGCGCGGTCACCACCGGATCGGTGATCTCGACCATCTTGCCGCCGAGGTTGACCGGGATCTTGCCAAACTGGACGCGGGTCGTGACCGGCGCGGGGTAGAACTCCAGGTAGTGGGACGGCACATACGCCAGCTTCCCGCGTACGCCATGCCGCTCCTGCGCCCGGCCGCGTTCGTTGCCGCTGTAGAAATCGTAGTCGTAGTCGCCGGGGTCGTCGACGGGCTGGCTCGACGCGAGCCGGCCGGGGCAGTCGAAGATGTTGTTCCGCGTGACCGTATTCGGATCGGCATGACCGCTGAACACCGTGAACGCCCCTCGCGGCTGCAGCGCCGTGTTGTGGAAGATGAACTTGCGGCCCCCGGAAAACTCCCCGCGCCCGCCCGTCTTGATCATCGCGCCGCCGATCGGATCGGTCTGCGTCCGGCGCGCCACCCCGAAGACATTGCGGAAAACATAGAGCGGTCCCTTCGAGGTGCTCGCGGTGGCGACGTGCTGGTAGACCCGGTAGATGTAGTTGCCCCAGATGCGCACGTTCATGTTCGCGCCTTCGCTCTCGATGCCGTCGTCCCAGACCCCGGCGATGATGTTGCCGTAGATGTCGGAGTCGCGGTTCGGGCTGCCTTCGTTGCTGAAATTCGATCCGCCGCCGATCGCGTCGTTGAAGCCGTGGTCCTCGGTGGTGACGATTTCGTTGTGGCGAATGACGTTGTTGCCGGAGGAGTTGATGAGGCTGATGCCCTGCGGGCCCGCGGGGTGGCCGGTGTCCCAGTCGTTCGACGCACCGCGCGGGTTCTCGATCAGGTTGCGCTGGAACACGAGGTGGCCGGCGCCACGTTCGGCGTAGATGCCGCTGTCGCTGTTGCCCACGTTGCCGAAGGAGACCGGGCCGCCGATCCGGCCCCAGAAAGCGATCCGGCAATCCTCGACGACCACGTGGTGGCGGCCGGGCTTGATGTAGATGCCGTGACGCGCGGCGTTGCGGGCTTCGAGTCCACGCACGACCACATAGTCGGCATCGATCACGATCGTATGGTCGGCCTGGTTGCGCACATCGATCGTTGCCCGCGTCTGCGGGTGCGGCGTGACGAGATGGTAGCCTGCCGGCGTGCCAGATTCCCTGATCTCGAGCGGCGTGAACTGCGACCCGACGTGGGTGGTCTTGCCAATCGGGAAGCGCTCACTGCGCGTGCGCACGGGGACGACGTGCGTCTGCCCGGCGTGCGTCAGCCGCACCTCGTAGGCGGTGTCGGGCTGGAGCCCGACGATGCTGCCGCGGTGCTCGGCGTTGCGCGGGTCAAAGACCAGGTCGAGGGCCGGCCGCCACTCCGTCGCGCCCGCGACACGGTAATGCACCTGACAGGCGGACTTGTCGGGCGACGGATGGTAGACGCTGACGCACTCGAATGTCGGGATGGCCGTGGGCGCGGCGAGCGCGGTGACGGCGAGGAACAGGAACGATGAGATCGCGGTGCCGAGGGGGTTCATGACAGGCGGGAGTTGAGAGTTGAGAGCTGAGAGTTGAGAGACGAACCGAAATCGTAGAACGCAATGGATTACGGCGTTTCCAACGGATCAGTCTCTCAACTCTCGACTCTCAGCTCATCCCGCCGCTCACCGCTTCGCCGCGATCGTGAACGTGTCGAACACCTCGCCCTTCTGGTCCACGGCGATGAAGTCGGCCTTGTCGGCGCTGAGCGTGACGACGAACACGTGGTTCTTCGAATGGGCGCGCTCGAGGTAGGGCGCCTTGTCGAGTGGAGTCGTCTCGCGGGTACCGACGGCCCAGGCCCCGTCACCGAGGTAACGCGTGCCGGCCGGATGCTTTTCCCCGCCGCGCAGCGGATGCGTGACCTTGTAGGTGTGGTCGTGATTCTCGAACGCGAAACGCACGCCGGCGGCATCGAAGAGCGGCACCCAGTTGGCGCGGATGGCGACGGAGGTCGCGCCGGCGAAGGAGCGGTGCGAGGGGTACGCCGGCACATGATAGAACGGCACGACGAACGGCACGTGGCGGCGTTGTTCGAGCGCGCCCTTGAGCCAGTCGGTCTGCGCCCCGGGGACGGGGTTCGAATGGTACGAGTCGAGCGCGACAAGGCTCAGGTAGTTGCCGACGTCGAGAGCGTTGTAGCCCGGGCGGTCCGGAAACGCGAAGAGGGTGTAGAAAAACAACGCGCGGTCCGGCGAGACGCCACGATTGGGCGCGCCGCCCCGGATCTCGTAGGTGTCGCCGTGGACCTCATGATTTCCGATGGCAGGGACGATCGGGATGATGCGGCCGTCGGTGGTCTTCATGGTGTCGCCCCAGATCCGGAAGAAATCGAACCAGCGCGGCGCCGCCTTCGGCTCGTTGTTCACGTAGGCGATGTCGCCACCCAGGAGCGCGAACTCCGGGTCGCGGCTCGCGGCGACCTTGCACATGTTCGCCATCAGTTCGCTGGTGCTGCCGCCGTAGATGTCGCCGCCGGAGACAAACCGCACCGGCCGGCTGAGCGTCGCAGGGAGCGTGCGAAAGCGATGGACCGGTCCATGGGCCGTGAAAAGCAGCGCGCCGTCGGACTCGCGGGTCGTGAGCCGGCCCAGCCGGAACTGATACGTCGTGTCGCCCCGCAGCCCGGTGAGCTCGACCGTATGCACCATCCGGTTGGTGAACGGCATCGGCTGGGCGCGGCCGGTGGCGCGGGACCACGGCGTGTCGGCGCCGCCGGCCGGCGCCGCGCGGTATTCGAGTGCGGTATCGGCAAATCCCTTCGTCCAGTCCGTGTGCCAGTGCACCGTCATCGTCGTGACCGGATCGCGCTGCCAGGTCAGATAGACGGTTTCCGGCAACGACGGCGGCGGGAGCGGCTCGGGGGCCTTGGTGGCGGACTTCGCCGCCGGGTCCTGTGCGGCCCACAGGAGGGACGGGAGCAGGAGCAGAAGGAGCAGGCGGCGGAGATGAGAGGGTGTCGTGGGAGTCATGCGCCAGATTTCGAGTTTCACGCCAAAAGCTTTTTATAGGAGGATACTGAGGCCAACCCAAAGGCAGGGCTGCCCACGGAACACACGGATCACACGGAAAGGATCCGGATCTCTTCCGTGTGATCCGTGTGTTCCGTGGGCAATCTCCTAGGTGTCGATCTCAGCGCCCTCCTGTAGAATGATTGGGAGTGTGCTCGATCGCGCTGCGATCACTCGCGGCTCGCGGTGGACTTGAGCGGAGCGCCGCCGTTGCCCTTGATCATGGTGAAGTAATCCAGCCGCTCGCCCTTCTCGCTCAGGAAGGTCGCGTCCATCCGGTTGCCGTCGAAATCGAGCACCATCGAGCCGAGCCGGTAGAGGGAGACGAACATCGCGGGATGATCGAGAAAGCCGCGGGCCTTGGTCTTGTCGGATTCGCCGGTGATCTTGCCGGAACTGCCCGCGACGATGTACACCGCACCTTCGTGCACGCCGCGACCGAGCGTCGCTTTCTTGTAGGCACCCTTGCCGTCGGTCCGGCCGTCGCCGGCGTCGAGTTTCATCTTCGCCGTCAACTTGTCCTGCGTGCCGTAATGGCCGTCGATCAGGAAGGAACGCTCATACGAGTGACTGTGGCCGGTGAGGCAGAGGTCGACGCCGCCCGCTTCCATGATCGGCACCGCGTTGGTGCGCATCTCGACCAGCTGCCGCTCGATATTCGAATCATGGGACCCCTTCGTGTAGGGCGGATGGTGGAAATAGACGATGATCCAGTCCTGCTTCGTCGCCTCGAGGTCGTGCTTCAGCCAGGTGAGCATCGCGCCGTTCGGCGCCCGGTCGCTGTCCTGGGAATTGAGGCAGACATAATGCACATTGCCGTAGTCGAAGGAATAATACGCCTCGGTTCCGGACATCAGGCCGCCGGCCTGGGCCTGCGTGGGCAGCGTGAAGATATCGTAGTAGACGCCCGACTGGGTGACGGAGGCGGCGGAACCGGCATCGTGATTGCCGAGCGTCGGCCAGACGACGGACTTCTTCAGCATGTCACGGTACATGTCGAAGACCGCGATCTGGTGTTCCTTGTCGGTGCCGGTGCTGTAGGCATTGTCGCCGAGCATCAGCCAGTTGTCGGTGTGCCGGTTGCCCGTATATGCATAGTAGGCATCGCGCACCTGCGCCTGGAGCCCGACATTCCCGGAGGCACTCGCCGTACCGGCATCACCGATGACCCAGGTGCGGATCGGCTGCCGTGTACCCGGTTTCGGCGAGGTGATGAAGTGTCCCTTGCCGTCCTCGTCGCCGAGCGTCTTCTCGGCGTTGCCGATCGCGTAGTGATATTTCGTGGACGGCGTGAGCCCCTCGAGAGCCATGACGTGCTCGGTCGTCTTCCACTTCGTCTTCGCCTCCTGATCGAGCTTGCCGGGCTCCCGGCCGAAGCGCACCGCGGTGTCCGTGGGCACATCCGTGCGCCAGCGCACGACGACGCTGGTCGGGGTTCCCTGCTGGAGGTACGGCCCGCGGACGACATTCTGGGCGAAGACGGAAGCAGCGGCGAGCGGCAGGCCGGCGAGCACGCGAAGGACCAGGGTGCGGGAGCGGGCGGGGCGGGATTTCATGAGCGAAGTCTTGGCTCGGACGGACGGATGAAAAGGAAAAAGGGCGCGCGATCGAAACGCTTTGCCCGGACGATTCCTGCCGGACCTGTGGGAGCGGGTTTACCCCGCGACGGGTCGGGGCGAAAAGCCCCTCCCACGGGTGCCGCGATGCTCAGAACCGATACTCGATGCCGAAAGTGTACTTCTTGCCCGAGTAGCTGACGTCCTCGGGGAACTCCTTCGTGCCGGTGTACGACACCTGCGGCCGGTGCGTGAGGTTGGCGCCGCTGGCGAAGACGTGGAGGTTGCGCGTGAAGCGGTAGCCGATTTCGGCGTCGACCTGCTCCTTCGCGCTGAACCACTCGTCCTCGTCGGCCGTAGCATCCAGACCCTCGATGTAGTCGGAGCGATAACGGTAATCGACCCGGGCACGGAAATTGCCCCACGCATACGACAGCGAGCTCGTGAACAGGTAGTCGGAGAAGCCGCGCAGCGGGAGTTTCTCGCTCTCCCGGCCCGGAATGGTCGCGTCGCTCTCGGTGAACGTGGCGCTGACGTCGGCGCTCAACCCCTTCAGCGGACCGGGCAGGAAGTAGAGGCGCTGACGGGCGATCAGCTCGATGCCCGTGTTCTTCGCCCCCGGGCCGTTCAGCGGCTGGTTGTGGGTGTTGGTGCCGCCCGCGACCTCGATCGGGCTGCCGTCGGGGTTGAGCTGGTTGAAGCGCGTGACCTTCGTGTAGGTGAAGTTCTTGATGTCCTTGTAGAACAGCGCGACCGAGTAGAGGCCGCCCTTGTCGTTGTACCATTCGAGCTGGACGTCGACGTTGTCCGACTCGCTGGGCTGCAGGGTCGGGTTGCCTTCGTTGATCGTGATGACGCCGGCGGTCGACACGCTCTCCTGCCGTCCGCGGGAGATGTCGTTGAGACTCGGCCGACCGTAGCTCTTGTTGTAGCTTTCGCGCAGGATCAGGTTCTTTGCGAGTTCGTGCCGGAAGTGCAGCCCCGGCAGCCAGACGTCGTACTTGGTGCCGCTGCTCACGGGCACCGTCGAGTAGACGTTGCCGGCGGGCGTAGCCGTCGTGACGACGCGCTTGTTGGTCCGGCTGAAATCATTCTGCTCCCACCGGACACCGCCGATGACCGTGTGTCGGCCGAATTTCATCGTGTCCATGACATACGCGGCCGTCGTCGACTCCTTGGCACTGTAATCCGCGAGATTTGCACTGTTGAAGGAGCCGGGTTGGACCGGCACCCAACCGGCCGTGCCGAGGGTCTGCCGCGCCTGCTTCGGCAGAGCTTCCATGAACCGGTCCAGTTTCGGGAACATCTCGTAGCGATTGGTGAGCGGCACCATCCGCGTGACCTGAGCAAACGGGAAGGCCTGCGCCGCCGCGGAGTTCGCCGCAATCTGGTAGCTCACCTGTTCGCGCTCGAACGTCGGTTTGCTGCTGCGGTACTTGGCTCCGACTTTGAGCGCGTGCGAAACGCGGTCGCCGGGGATCCTCTTTTCCCAGTCCAGCTTCGCCCCGTAAATCTCCTCCTCCTTGGTCTGGCCGCGAAGGATGATGTTGGTCGGCCCCTGTCGGGCAAAGGCAAAGTCCGTGGGACTGAGCCCATTGATGATGCGGATCGAGGGATCGAGCCGGTTGCTCGCATCATATTCCATCACGTAATATCCGTCCGTGATGGGATCGAGGCGCATGTTGAACTCGTTGAAGTTCGAGACGACGTTCGTGCTCGTTGCATAGTTGAAGTCGTACGTTACGACGCTCGTGTCGTGCTCGTGCTTGCCGCCAAGGGTCCACGACCAGATGTCGTTGTGGCTGTCGTCGTCGGTGCCGATGTAACCGAGTGTGCTGCGGCTGCCGTTGGCTCCGGGCGTGCCCCGACCGCGCGAGCCATCGGGACTCAGGAAGGCATAGGTCTTGCGACCGCCGGGAATGTCCTGAAAGCGCGTGTCGATGTCCCAGTCGGTCTCGTACGTCTCGGAGACCTGGTCGTAATGGCTGTAATAGGGACGAAAATAGAACGAGTTCCGCTCATCGATTCTGAAATCGATCGAGCCATTGAAGCCCCAGGAGTCGGTCTTCTTGTACGCGCGCTCGATGTGCGACGCTTCGAAGAACTTGGTCTTGTTCGGGAGATTCAGCGCAGGAAAGTTTGCCGGCGTCACCACCTCCCAGTCGATGTCCGCGTTCTCCGAATACCGGTCGGTCCGGTACTTCGTAGCCGTAAAGCTGATACCAAGGTTCTTCTCCTTGCCCAGGATGCCGAAGAGGTCGGAGAAGGTCGCGCGGGTGTTGTAGCCCCAGGTGCCCGAGAGGTCGTTGTACGAGGCAGTGCCACTGAGCCGGTATTCGCGGCCGTCGCGCTGAAACGCATTGCGCGAAACGACGTTGATGATGCCGCCGATGGCGTCGCCGTCGCGGTCGGGCGTGACGGCCTTCATCACCTCGATGTTGGTGACGCCGTCGGCCACGAGGTGCCGCATGTTGGCGGAGCGGGAGGTGCCGCCCGCGTTGGGCAGTCGCTGCCCGTCGACCTGGAACGAATTGTACTCGCCGGGCACGCCGCGGAGGTTGACCGACGTCGGTGTGCCATCCTGGTCCTCGTCCACGCTGATGCCCGGCAGCCGCTGCAGCGCGTAGCCGGGATTGCCGTCGATCATGTTGCCGAAGACTTCCTCGGACACGATGTTCACGATGCCCGACGCGGTCTTCTGCTGGTTGATCGCCAGCGCCTGGCCGCGGGCCGCCTCCTTCACCTCGAACGCCGCGAGCTGCATGACGCTGCTCTTCAGCGGGGCGTTCACGGTCGTCGCCGCGCCGGCGGTGACGCTGACCTGCTGGCTGAACGGATCGAGGCCGACGTACTCGATATCCAGCGTGACGGCCCCGGTGCGTACGCCCGGCAGGCTGAACCGTCCGTCCGGATCAGTGTAATCCGACGTGTTGGTCCCGCGGATCGTGACAACCGCCCCTTGCAGCGACCGGCCGGTGGCTTCATCGAACACCCGACCCGTGATCACGCCGGTCGACTGGGCCTGCAGCGGTCCGGCGAGGACCGGCAGCAGGACGAGGACGAAGGCCAGACGGCGGAGGCACAACGACACGAACACAGGAAGTGAGAACATGGGGCTACTTCGGGTTTGGGGTTGCCTGGCGGTGCCGGGGAGCGCACTGACCCGAGCCCGCAGCGGGGCGGCATGGAACGAGCCGGTGTGCGAACTTGGAGGTGTGTAAGCCAATTCTGCGACGGAACCGAAGGATCTTTGCTCATCGCGGCCGTTTAGTCCATCACCCGACAGGGTGATA
>JAEUHA010000553.1 GCA_016793535.1 Opitutaceae bacterium
CGTGGCGTAAAGCCGCTCCTGCCTCTGCAGTCTGCCCCTGCGGCGGCGGCCGGAGCGAACGTCGTGCCGCGTCAGGGCGCCTGGATCCGCACCGTCGGTTTCTCCATTTTCAATCTCACCTCACCCGAAGTCCCGTCGTCCGCCTTGGACGGCTCGCCGGAAACGATGAACGTCAGCGTCGTCTCCCCCGGCGGCAGCTCGAGGTCGTCCACCGTCACAACGCGGCGCGCGCCCGGCAAACGCATGCGCAAGAGCGTCCGGCTGCCGGCGTCGATCCGGAATTCCCGCTCGTGAAACGAACGCGCGAGGAACGTGAACTGGACCCGCACCGGTCGCGGTGCCGCGTTGCGCATGATCACGGTGGCCTGCTCCCGCCGCGACCACCGCCAGGTGGTGTCGGGCCACCACTGCTGGGCCGACCAGCCTTCGCCGTAGCGCACCTGCACCGGCGGGGCTCCGACCGTGGCCGGCGCCTCGATCGCGAACTCCGGCAGCGGCGGCGGCGAGCGGAATTCACGCATGCCGTCGAAATAGCGCACGCCGAACGGGACGAAGCAGTTCCCCAGCAGGAACCAGATCAGCCACGAGCGCCCGGGCCGGGCCGCGAGCAGCACATTGAAGAGAAGCGTGATCGGCAGCGCGTGGCGCGTGATGGTGAAGTGGCTTTCCCAGGAGAGGAAACTGATGCACGAGAAGTAGACCGCGACGACCGCGCCCCAGCGCCACAGGGGATCGCGCCAGTTGCGGTTCACCGCCACGAACACGATCTGCGTCACGACCGAGATCATGGTGAGGACCGAGTGCAACTCGTAGCTCTTGTAGAGCTCGAAAAACAACCGGTGCCAGCGGATCGAGCCATGCACGGCAGTCACGCTGAACTCACCCAGTTTCTCCATCATCCCGCGGAACGGCATCGCCAGGTTGCCGCCGTCGAAATTCACCTCGCGGCCCTGGAAACGCCACAACACGTAGGCAACCCAGCACGCCAGGGGCACCACCGCGATCAGCCCCCACACGATGTTCTTTCGGATCGCCTCGCGCCACGGCGGCGGAAGCGCGGCGAGCCCGACGAATCCGATCAGCGACGTCGAGCGCACCAGCGCCGCGAGCGCCAGGATGCCGGCCCCGGCTTTTCCTCCCACCATGATCGCGGCGAGAATCAACGTGAAGCTCGGCAGGTCGGTGAGCGACGCCTGCATCGATTCGATCACGCCACAAGTGACGAGCGTGACCGCGTACCCGGCCAGTCCCGACCAGCCGTGGGGGGCGAAAAGCCGGCCCGCCAGCCAGGCAAAGCCGACCCAGAAAATCAGGTTCAGCGCCGCGTACGCGTTTAGGATCCAGAACGGCTGGCCGAGCCCGAGCCCCCACGCGATCCACGAGAGCAGGATGCGTTGCGCCCGGTACGGCGGGTTGTCCAACGCGATGTGCAGGTGCGGATCGAGCAGCAGCGGATCGAGCGCCATTTCCGCGTAGAGTTGGCCATCGAAGCCCCAACGGTGCGCCGGGTACGGGTCGATGAATTTCGGCGTGGCACGGAAGACCGCCGTGCCGCGGTCGTCGAACTCCTGGCCGACGCGGAGGAACTTCGTGATGCCGTGTTCGGGCGTCCAGATGCCGGCGTATACCCGCAGGAAAAACCCGAATGCCAGCAGCGCCACGAGCGCGAACGCCCAGCGCGGAGGCGACGGAAAATGAAAACGGGAGGCGGACACGAATTGCGAAACGCCGAGGTAAACTCAGCTGCGCATCGTCCCGGAAGCTTTTTCGTCAAAAACGCTCACGTTGCCCGACCCACCGTCCGTGCCACCCGCGAGGCAATGTCCAGTTCACCCGTGGTCACGGGGCTGCGCCGACGCACCGGGCCCGTGGAGCACACCTTGCTCCGGTCCTCCAAACGGGCCACTGCCCGCGGTCCGTGCCAGCCCGGGGTCGACCTCCCGATCGACGCCTTTGCTCGAATGGCGCCGGAACCGCAACGTGATGACTCGCCGCTTGACTGGGCGCGGGCGGAACGTTGCCTGAACCGATCGTGAGGTCTGCGCCGATCATGCTCCGGTCGATTGATGGGCCCGGCATGCGCGCGCAGTTCCACCGGTTGCAACCCGTCGATTTGCCCGCGCCGCCGAATCTCGCCCGGAAGATTTGTTTTTCCCGGCCGTGTCTCGAAACGAGAATCACGTGAGCGCATTCCAATCATGAGACGAATCCGCTTCATGGTGAGCCTCGCACTCGCCTCCGCGACCGCCGTCGCCGCGGCCGACGTTGCGCCCGTGCCCACGTTCATGGCCGAGCGCGGCGAGCTGTTGTTACGCGAGGACTTCAGTCGTCCGGTCGTTCTCTCCGCGGCCAACGCCCTCTTCGAAGGCGTCCCGGGCGTCGTCGATCGCGATCCTCGTTTCGTCCAGCGCGCGGACGGCTGGCTGCTGCATCCCGGTCACTGGTCGTTCGTGGACGGTGCCATCCGGGGCACGCAAGCCGAACGCCACGGACCGGTCGCCGCGTATGCCATTCCGCTGCGCGACGCCGTCATCCAGTTCGACGTGCAGCTGAACGGCTGCCGTCGGGCCATGTTTCGCCTCAACGACGAGGTCGATCATGTCTGCCGGGTCACGGTCACGCCCGATGGACTCGCGGCCCAGAAAGACGATCACGACCACGCCGGTCCCGACCGCGAGGTGCCCTTCGGAAAGGTCGCACTGCCCATTCGCAACGGAGAATGGAAGACGGTGCTGCTCGAACTATGCGGCGCCGAAATGGTGGCCTCGATCGACGGTCGGAGCATCCTCGGCACCGATCCGCTCCTCGCGGGCCCGAAGGCGACAGTCGCGTTTGTCGTTTCAGGATCGTCCGCCAGCTTTCGCAATCTGCGCATCTGGGCCGCTCGACCCAAGCCCGCTTGGCCGGAGCAACGCGCCCGGCTCCTGGAATCATCGCGCAACGCACCATGATCCGAACCGCCCCGCCGTTTCGCGCGCGGTTGTTTTTCCAAGGCGAGCTGGCTGCGGGCGGCGGTGCGGTGGGAGCTCCTCGCGTGGTTGTGCTGCCGCGCAGCCGGGGCTGATCCCGTCGGTGGAGAGGTGCCCCCCGCCTTATCCGCCCTTGCTCACCTGCCCGCTGGCCTGCGGCCTCCACACTTCCTCCGGAATCTCCAGACACCGCGTCCCAAATCGCATGAGTAACGTCTGGCTGAACCCGCGATCCTCCAGCAACTGGATCGACGACGTCACACACAGGATCACTCGCGCGCGCGGCTTCGACACATACTTCTCCAAAGCCGCCTGCGCCGCGTCCGAGAGATCGGCCGCCGACGGAATGACGATCACCCGGTCATGCCGCACCTTGGCGAGGAGCTCCCCGCCGCCCGATTCCGGCAGCACGATTTCGACCAGGGGCGCATCGCCTACGATCCGCTTGATGATCGCCGTAAACGGCGTCTCCCGGCTGCCCAGCAGTGTCAGCGTCGCCGGAAAATCCTTCACCCGCGCGATCTCCTTGTCGAAAGTCCGCTCCTTGTCCGGCATCTCCGCGACCGCCTCGACGGTCGCTGACGCCAACAGCGAGGCGATCGCATCCCGCAGGACCACGGGATTCACCGGCTTACCGTAAATCCGGCCCACCCGCAGCGCCGCATACTCCTGCGAAAGCTCCGGGGTCACGGTACCCGACACGACGATGACCGGAATCTCCGAATGTTCGCGCACCCGCCGCAACACCTCCATCCCGCTCGCATGCGGCATATCGTGATCGAGCAAGATCAAATCGAAACCCTCGCGTTTCAGGTAACCGATCGCTTCCTTGCCATCGCCCGCCTGCTTCACCTCGTGCCCCTGGTTCGTCAGCAGGATGGAAAGCACGGTGCGACAGACAGTGGAATCATCGGCGATCAAAATCTTGGCCATGGAAGAAGCGGGACGACGGGGAGGACAACCGGGGAACACGAAACAATCCGACGCACACCAAACACGCAAAGTCCTTCAAGAGTAGCCACACCAAAGCAGTCCTCGTTCCTTTTCCACGCCACCGGCTCCCTTGTCGGACGACAGCCTGCATCCAGCCCGCAGCGATACGCTGACGCGGGCACAGGTCACCGGGGATGAGCGGACGCCGCGACCTCGAGACCTCATCCTCGCAACGTCCCAGCCGCCTTTTCTTTCACGTAGCTGGCGTACGTCCGCTCGATTCCCTCCCGCAAGCCGATCCGGGCCTTCCAGCCGAGCGCCGTCAGGCGGGAAACGTCCATCAGCTTCCGCGGCGTGCCATCGGGCTTCGTCGCGTCCCAGGTGATCCGCCCCCGGAACCCGGTGACATCCGCCACCATCTCGGTGAGTTCGCGGATCGTCACATCGGTGCCCGTGCCGACATTCACCCAGTCCGGCGGATTGTCCTGCCGGAGCAGATACGCGCAGGCGTCGGCGAGATCATCGACGTGCAGGAACTCGCGGCGCGGCGACCCGCTGCCCCAGGCGACGACCTCGGGCAGGCCCGCCGCGCGCGCCTCGTCGAAGCGGCGGATCAGCGCTGGCAGCACGTGGGAGTTCTGCGGGTGGTAGTTGTCACCCGGGCCGTAAAGATTCGTCGGCATCGCCGAGTGGAAAAGCACGCCGTATTGTTTCCGGTAGTACTGGGCGAGCTTCAGCCCGGAAATCTTCGCGATCGCATACGCCTCGTTCGTCGGCTCCAGCGGACTGGTCAGGAGGCAGTCCTCGGGCATCGGCTGCGGGGCGTGCTTCGGGTAGATGCACGAGCTGCCGAGAAAGAGGAGCCGCTTCGTTCCGGCGCGGTAGGCGGAGTGAATCGTGTTCGCCGCGATGGCCAGGTTCTCGAAGAGGAACTCGGCGGGATACGTGTTGTTCGCGTGGATACCGCCGACCTTGGCGGCCGCGATGATGGCGACGTCAGGCTTTTCCGCGGCGTAGAAGGCCTCGACCGCGGCCTGGCTGGTGAGATCGAGCTCGCGGCGGGTGCGCAGGAGCAGCGTCACGCCCTTTTCGGCCTGGAAGCGCCGGACCAGCGCGCCGCCCACCATGCCGTTATGCCCGGCGATGAAGAGTTTCATGGTTAAACCGGAAGATCGGGCAGACCGGAAAGAAAAGCCGGGAAATTTCGCTCCCGGCCTCCCCGGCCCTCCTGTGCAAGAAAACGCATCAGGCGAATGGCGCCTTGGACAGGCCCGGCAGGCTCGCGATCTGTGATTCGCGCTTCGCGAGGGCGAGATCGTGCTCGACCATGATCTTCACCAGCTCCTTGAACCGCACCTTGGGCTCCCACCCGAGCTGCTTTCGCGCCTTCGCCGGGTCGCCGATCAGGAGTTCCACCTCGGCGGGACGCTCGTAACGCTGGTCGTACTTCACGTACTTCTCCCAGTCGAGGCCCAGCAAACCGAATGTCTCCTGGCAGAACTCCTTCACACTATGCGTCTCGTTCGTCGCGACCACGTAGTCGTCCGGTTTGTCCTGCTGCAGCATGAGCCACATCATTTCCACGTACTCCTTCGCGTAGCCCCAGTCGCGCTGGGCATCGAGGTTGCCGAGATATAGCGACTCCTGGAGGCCCATCTTGATGCGCGTGGCGGCGCGCGTGATCTTGCGTGTGACGAACGTCTCGCCGCGCCGCGGGCTCTCGTGGTTGAAAAGGATCCCGTTGGATGCGTGCAGCGCGTAGCTCTCCCGGTAGTTCACCGTCAGCCAGTAGGCATACACCTTGGCGCACCCATAGGGTGAGCGCGGCCAGAACGGCGTCGTCTCCGTTTGCGGCACCGCCTGCACCTTGCCGAACATCTCGGAGGAGGAGGCCTGGTAGTAGCGCACTTTCTTCACCAGTCCGGCCTCGCGAATCGCCTCGAGGATGCGCTGGGCACCGAGGCCGTCGACGTCGCCGGTGTACTCCGGGATGTCGAACGACACCCGCACATGGGACTGCGCCCCCAGGTTGTAGACCTCATCGGGCTGGAGCTCATACAAGAGCTTCACCATCTGCACCGAATCGGCGAGGTCGCCGTAATGGAGGAAAAGGCGGACTCCGTTGACATGCGGATCGCGGTAAAGGTGGTCGATCCGGCTCGTGTTGAACGTCGACGCCCGGCGAATCACGCCATGCACCTCATACCCTTTGTCGAGCAGGAGCTCGGCAAGATAGGAACCGTCCTGACCCGTGATGCCGGTGATGAGTGCTTTCTTCATGCAATAGAATGACAACTATCGGCCAGACTTCGCCGCAGGCAAGCCCGGCCATCGTGCCGAAGTCCAAAGCGGCGGTAAAATTTTCATCACAAGCCGGCTGGCGCGCGTAGTTGCCGCAGCAGGACACGGATCCGGCGCAACCGGCGGGCTCCAACTATTTTGTCGCCGACGCGTATCCAGACTGTTGGGATGATCTTTCCAGACTGTGAACTTCAACGCCCCTGCCCTGGCCGTAATCGACGGCTCCCTCTGCCAGCTCAAGCGTGACGGCGGTCGCGCCACCGGCCACGTCCCGCTTGCCACGGCGATCGTGGAATTCCAGCGCGGACCGCTGCGCTACTACGTGCGCGAGCATCCTTTCGGGCTGCTGCCCGGGCTGCCGAACCTCTACTGCCTCGATGCCGGTTTCCGGCTGCAATGGATGGCGGAATGGCCCGATCCCGCCGATCCTTGCACGTCGATCCTGGGCGAGGACGGAAATGTGCTGGTCGCGTTGGCTGCGTCGGGTGCGACGGTGCAGCTGGATGCCATGACCGGCCGGCTGCTCGGCGTCACCCAGGCGGGAGCCGCCGCCAGCTGAAGAAAACCCGGGACGCTTTCGGCGCGACGCTTGACCGGTGCGCCGCCGGGTACTCATTCGCGCCAAGGTCATGACCCGTATTCCGTCCGCGCTTTATCGACTGCTCGCCCGGTTTGTCCTGAGCGTGCTCGCCGGTCTCGTGACCGTTTCTCCGGCGGTGGCGCAAAGTTCTTCCGAGGAGCGGGCGGAGCTCATCGAGGCGATCTATCCCATCATGATCGCCGCGCTCGAGGCGAAGCAGTTCGGCCGCGCGCGCAACATCTGTGACCAGGTGATCCTCTGGGAGCCGCAGAATCCAGTCCACCACTACAATCTCGCGTGCATCGAGGCGCAGGCCGGTGGCAGCCGCCTGCCGTACGCGCTAGGCGCGCTCGAGCTCGCCGCGGCCCTCGGATTCGACGACCCTGGGCACCTCCGGACCGATCCCGACCTCAAGCCACTCCACGGCGAGGCCCGGTTCGCGGAGATCGCACGGCGGGTGGAACACAATGCCAACGCCAGCGACGCGATCTCCGGGCTCGCCTTTCCCTCCGGTCGGCCGGCGCCGTCCGCTGGAACAGCCAGCGAACCGGACAACGAGCGCCCGGCGGCCGCGTCGTTCCAGGCCGGACGGCCCGTCGGCTTGTATTGGATGAATCGATACCATTCCGCCACGCGCGCCCTGGAAAAGTCGGTCTGGTATTTCGCCCCGGACGGCACCGTGTATCGCAATCTCCAGCACGGATACTCCGGGGCCGAACTCGCTGCGCACAAGGGACCGCGCGGCACGGCTTCGCTGTCGGACCGGACGCTGCACATCCGCTGGGCGGACGGCGCCGTCTCGGCCGGACCGCTGGAACGCGATCGCACCGGTTTCACCTGGGACATGGGGATCTTTTCCGCCGTCGAGCGTTTCGGCGATGCCAGCGAGCTTCCGGGAGTGTATTCAGGGAATGGCGACGGGGTCGCCGAGACCAGACCCGCGGTGGTGCCGCAACGCCTTACGCTGCGGGCCGACGGCAGCTTTCTGTGGGAGGGAGTCTCCTTTCTCCCTCCGCAAGGCTCCGGCCCAGTCCAGATCGCCGCTGCCACCGAGCCCACGACAGGCCGTTGGGAACTGAGGGAGTTCTCGCTGACGCTCACCGCCGATTCCGGCGTCGTCGTGCGCCGGTTTGCCTTTCCCGATGACGACCGGCGCACGGTGGTAAACCCCGATCGGCTCTTCTTCGGCGGCATGATCCTCAAGCGGCAGCCGTAGTTGCGCGTCGCCGAAGGGCGCTCCGCCCTTTTCGCCCGGCAACGTGCTGGTGTACGACAGGTTCCCCGCTGTCCCACCCGACGGCCGCTCGGCCCCGCCCGCTCTGCCGGTCGGCGTCGCGCCGTCCACTTATGCTCCAGGAGCGGAGCGGGCGCAGGTCCCAAACCCCCGAACCACAGCCATTCACCGGGTTCAACCGAAGGCGCCACTGACCAAAGCCCGCAATCGGTCCGCCCTCATCTGCGTACTAATCCCCACCCCAACGGTCCGCCGAGCCCCTTCCCGGCCCGGATCCCCTTGCCAAGCTCCTGCGCTCCAAGGGCTCCCGGGGGCTTGGGCGACGTTCCGAGACGACCGTGTTTTCCACCCAATATTACTTTCAATCTCCTTCTGCATAAGCCGTTGGATACCCCGTACGCGACACGCTGACCGAATGAAACAATTCGGTGACGCTAGCGTCACCTTTCCACGCTCATGCCGACCGATCGCCTCCAAACCCAACGCTTCGAGATGAAGTACCTCGTACGCGAGGAGACGGCGCAGGCCATTCGCCGGTTCTTGAGCTGCTACATGACGCCGGACGAGTTCGCGGCTGACCTCCCGAATCGCTCGTACCCGGTGCACTCGCTTTACCTGGATTCTCCGGACCTCGCCACGTATCAGGCGGTGCAGACAGGAGAAAAGAACCGTTTCAAACTCCGGATCCGTTATTACAGCGACAATGACGCGACGGTTTATTTCGAGATCAAGCGCCGCACGAACGACGTGATCTCGAAGATGCGCGCCAAGGTGAAGCGCGAGGCTGTGCAGCCGTTGTTGAATGGCCAGCCGCCGCAGTTGCGCCATCTGGCCAAGCCCGACGGCAAGCAGCTCGTCGCGCTCCAGGAATTCTGCCGGCTCATGCACCAGCTTGGTGCGACGCCAAAGTCACACGTGGCGTATTTGCGCGAGGCGTGGATGAGTCCCGGCGGAAATTCTTTCCGGGTGACGTTTGACCGCAATGTGCGCTGCGAACCCGAGTTCGCCGCGAACCTGAAGACCGCACTCGGCGAGTCGGTCTCGCCGTTTGACGATCGCGTCGTCCTTGAACTGAAGTTCGTGGACCGCCTGCCCAATTGGTGCTCCGAAATGGTGCGGTTGTTCGGCTTGGTCCGAGGCGGCGCGCCGAAGTACGCCCAAGGTCTGCTTCTGATCGGCGAGCATCGCGTTTCGAATCACGGTGTCGGCCTCAAGCTGGGTACGACCACGCGTCCGACCGTGTATCCGAACGGCGCCGCCGTTTCGACGCGATCGACGGTTGCAGTTGCCTGACAGACTTTTTTCGGTTTGTCGTCGGGTGAATGAACGCACTCTTGCAGGGTGACTACGGCATCGCGCCGACCAGTTTTCAGACCGTTCTTCTGGCGATGTTGCTGGCCTTCCTCATGGGCCAGCTGATCGCGTGGGTGTACATGTTCACCCATTCGGGGGTCTCCTACTCCCGCTCGTTCGTGATGTCGCTGATCCTGATGCCCGTGATCGTGGCCCTGGTGCTCATGGTGCTCTCGAACAATCTGGTGACGGCATTCGGGCTCATGGCGGTTTTCGCGATCGTGCGCTTCCGAAATATCCTGCGCGACACGCTCGACACGTCCTACGTGCTCGCGGTGATCGTGCTGGGCATGGCCTGCGGCACGCAGAAGTTCTCCACCGCCATCGTCGGCACGGTTGTGGTGGTGGCCCTGATGCTCTACCTGTGGTTCACCTCGTTTGGCAGCCGGCATCGGTACGACCTCATTCTGAACCTGCATTGGTCCCGCGCGGTGTCGGAGCTGCCGGCGCTCGAACGTCTCCTGGAACGTCACAGTTTCAAGGCCCAGTGCGCGAACCGGCATTTCGACTCGGAAGCCGTCGGCACCGATGTCTCCTACCGACTTCTGCTCCGCGATCCGTCCCGCGTGCCCGATCTCCTGCGCGAGCTTGCCATGCTTCCCGGCGTAGATCAGGTCTCCAGCATGAAGGCCGAAGACGAGTCCGAAGTTTGAGGCATGAGCGAACGTCTGTCCCCCATTCCCACCCCCGCCTCGCAATTGTGGCGGCAACTCCGGCTTCAGTACCTGCCGGTCGTCATCTACCTTGCGGGTTTGGTCGGCGCGTTTCTCCTGTGGACCCACTGGGTCGCGCCTCCGACGCTGGTGGGTGAAGCCGAAGCCGTGCGTACCGAGCTCCGGGCGGCACAGAGCGGGATGCTGGCAGATCTCAACGTCGAGCTGCTCCAGCCGGTCAAGGCCGGCCAGCGCATCGGCCGGGTGATCGTCAACGACCCCAAGGTGCTCGAAGCCTCCCTTGCCGTGATTCGCGCGGAAACCGAGGTGCTGCGCACCACGACCGACATGAACTTTGAGCGGCTGCGGCTCGACTGGATGAGCAAACGCGTCGAGCAGGTCTCCCTCCAAAGCGAGCTGCAGCAGGCCGAGGCCACGCTCGCGCGCACGACCGCCCTGCACCGGATAAAGCTGGTGACCGATGAGGAGTTCGACCAGTCGAGGCTCACGCGCGACGGAATCGCCGCCCGGCTCAAGGCCCAGTCCGAGCTGATCAGCCGGATCGAGCCGGCGCTGCAGCCGACCGACGTCGGCTCCAACCGGACCATGCCGTCCGCCGCCGTCGAAGGCCTGCGGGCCGCCATCCGGCAGAAGGACGAACAGCTGCGCCTGATCGAGGCCCAGCTCACGCCCCTGCCGTTGATCGCTCCGATCGATGGCGTCGTGACCCAGGTCTTCCGCCGTTCGGGCGAGGTCGTGTCCGGCGCCGAACCGATCCTGCAGATCAGCGCGGTGCGCTCCGAACGCATCATCGGCTTCCTGCGGCAACCGCTGCCGGTCGAGCCCAAGCCCGGCATGGAAGTCGAGGTCCGAACCCGCACTCTCCAGCGTCAGATTGCAACGGCCCAAATCGCGCAGGTGGGACTGCAACTCGAACCCATCTCCCCGACCCTGCTGGCGGCGATGCGGCTTCCGATCACCACGACTCCGACCGATTTTGGCCTCCGTATCCACGTCACGGTGCCGGCGGAACTCGGCATCCGGCCGGGTGAATACGTCGATCTCATCCTGAAGTAGGATCGCGCCGTCCCCGCTCCGGGCGGCGGACCCCGCCAACTCCCGCCCGTTATGCGTCCCCCGCCGGGGAGCGTTTCAAGCTCGCCCGCAGCTGGAAGTCCCCTTCGACTTCCACGCACCCATGAGCCCGCGAGACGCCTCGCCTGCCGCCCGTCCGGCCTTGGAGCGGCCGGCGTGGCTCGGTTACCTTGCCGGGATCCTGCTGATGGCCACCGCGCTCGGACTGAGGGCGCTGCTTGATCCGATCCTCGGCAACAACGTTCCCCTGGCCATGCTGCTGATTGCGGTGCTCTTCGCGACCGCGATTGGCGGCTGGAAACCCGGCGTCATGGTTGCCGTCGTGGGCTACGCCCTGGCGTCGTATCTGTTCGTCTCGCCACGTTATGAACTGAAGCTGGGAGACTCGCTCGGCGGGGCACGCCTGACCATCTATGCCCTCTCCTCCGCCGCCATCATCGGCCTTTTCTACCATCTGCGGCGGGCCCAGCAGCGGCATGCCGCCTCCGAGGCCCGGGTCCTCGCGATTCTCGAGACGATGCGGGAGGGATTCCTGTCGATCGACGGGACGTGGAAGATCACGTCGGTCAATCGCAGCGGCGAAGCCATCCTGCGCCGTCCGCGCGCCGAGGTGTTAGGCCGCACGATCTGGGAAGCGATTCCGAGCCTGCAGGGCAAACCGGTCGAGGCCGCCCTCCGGCAAGCGCTGCGTGACCAGACGGTCGTGTCGCTTGAAACCGACACGCTCGCGCCCCAGGCGTGGCACGCGGTCACCCTCACGCCGACCGCCGGTGGGCTCTCGATCTTCGTGCAGGACATCACCGCCACCAAGGCGCACGTCGAGCAGCTCGAGCGCCAGGTCAGCGAGCGCACCGCCGCCCTGCAAAGCCTCGTATCGGACCTGGAGGCATTCTCGTACACGCTGGTTCATGACATGCGCGCCCCGCTGCGGTCGATCAGCAGCTTTGCCGAGTTGATTGCCGTCGACCACCCGGGCCAGCTCGACACCGAGGGCCGCGGCTATCTCGAACGCATCCGCAAGGCGGCGGCGCGCATGGACCGACTGATCACCGCGATCATGAACTACAGCCAGCTGGCGCGGCAGAAGCCCGAGCTGCGCCCCGTGGACCTGCATCAGCTCGTGCAGGAAATCCTCGAGTCGGATCCCGCGTTTCAGGGCGACAAGGCGGACATCGGGATCGTCGGTGTCCTGCCATTCGTGCGTGGCAACGAGTCGCTTCTCTCCCAGTGCTTCGTGAACCTGCTGCACAACGCGATCAAGTTCGTCGCTCCCGGGGTCAAGCCGCGGATTCGAATCTCCGCGCAGATCGACGGCGCCACCGCCCGCGTCGACGTCACCGACAATGGCATCGGCATCGCGCCCGACGCGGCGGAGCGGATCTTCGAGCCGTTCCGGCGGGAGCATCCGGGCTATGACGGCACCGGCATCGGGCTCGCCATCGTGCGCAAGGTCGTCGCCTGCATGGATGGCCGGGTCGGCATCGTCCCGGCCGCCGGCCAGGGCAGCCGCTTCTGGATCGAACTGAAACTCTCCGCCCCGCCTGGCGCCATGGGACCGTCGGGCACCGGGGCGGCCGCTTGAGACGCCGCGGCTGTAGGGCTGAAAGCATGACGCGCCAGCTATAAGGACCCGACGGCGCAACTGATCCCGAACGAATACTCCCGCCGGCGGATCGCCTTCGACTTGGCTTCCCCGGCGCGATCCACACACTCGGGCCACTCTCGGCCGACGCGGAATATTCCGCGCCCCGCACTCCGAGTGCGGCGAGAGTCAACGCACTCTGGGCG
>JAEUHA010000575.1 GCA_016793535.1 Opitutaceae bacterium
CAAGTTCTTCATGCGGGTGAACCTCGCGAACCGCCGCAACCGGACCTACGTCAAGGGCACCAACGACGTCTTTCGCGGCGGCCACATCGCCTTCACCTACGAGCCGTTCAAGACGACGACCATCCGCGTCGAGGGCGAGCGTGGCACCACGCACCGCGTCCGCGCCGACAGCGCGCTGGCCATCAACGACGGCGCTGCCGCCGGTCGCGGCTTCAGCACCAACAACCAGTGGTACTACACCTCGGATGGAGAGATCATCCAGCGCACCGCCACCAACCCGCCGCTCGCGATCGATCGCAGCGGGCCGTCGGGCAACCAGGTGTCGCTGCTGCAGGGTCAGACACAAGCCGTGCGGCTGCCGAACGGGACGTTCCGGACGTTCAGCGGCTTCGACCAGTACACGAACATGCTCGGCACGGTGGACTACAACAACCGCACGTTCAACGTCGCCAACGTCACGGTCGAGCAGCGCATCGGCAAACTCTCGCTCGAGTTCGCCTACAACCAGCAGTACCAGCACGAAGACCGGAACGACAATTCGTTCGGCACGAGCCAGACGCCGCCGGTGCTGAGCGTCGATGGCGCCGGCCGCCCCTACATCGACGCGGCCTTTGGCGGCGCCGCCTTCAAGGTTTTCGGCAACGTCGTCAAAGCCGGGCGGGTCGCGGCGGTCTATCCCTTCGATTTCGGCCGTTTCGGCAAACAGCTCCTCGTGGTCACCGCCCTCCACCAGAAGGACCTCAAGCTCTCACAACGTTACGGCCTCTACAACGATGCCGCGCCCGGCCTCGCCGCCAACAACGGCATCCGCTTCCGCGCCTACCTCGACGATCCGGCCTTCGGCAGCGAGCAGTTCTTTGATCGGTTTCTCATTCCCAATCTGCCGAGCACCCCGACGTTCAAGCCTGCATTCTACTACAGCACGACGGTCACGGGGCCCTTCGTTGACATTCGCTACGCGCGAACGCAGACCGCCTCGCTCTCCGGCGACTATTTCAACGGCCGCGTGAACACGCTGTTGGGCGTCAGCTGGAATGCCCTCACCCGCAAGGTGCCGAAGGAGTCCGCCCATGCCACCGATGCGCGCGGCCACTTCATCCACCCGGGCATGCCGGATGAGAATCCCGCCGCCTACGAATACGATCCCCGTTTCGACCTTTCGGCCCAGAGCAAGATGGCCGGCCTCACCGTCGAGGCGTGGCGCGGCTCGTGGGCCCGCGTGATCGCGATCGCGTCGAGCTCCGAGTCGTTCAACTGGCAGTCCCGCCAGGTCTTCTTCGGCCCGGACATCGGGCCCGTGCGCGGCAAGACGAAGGAGGTCGGGCTCCGCTTCGAGCTCTTCCGGAAGCTCACCTACTCCGTTTCGTTCTACGACACGAAACGCGTCAACGCCGCCTACGCATGGCTGCCCGACGTCCTGAACCTCACGCAGCTCGAGGATCTCATCAACCCGAACAACGTCCTCCCGGGCGATCCGCGCTACGTGGAAGTCGTGAACGGCCTGAACAACGAGCGACGCACCGTGAACTCCAACGAGCAGTCGCGCGGCATCGAGATGACCCTGCAGAGCCAGCGCTGGCTCGGCGTGCAGTCGCGCGTCTCGTTCTCGGCGAATCGCGTCCGAGCCCAGGCCGACTTTTCCCAGTTCCGGGCCTATCTGGCCGCCGCGGAAGAGCGCACCGCCGCCGCCAATGCGGCCGGCGGCGACCGCACGATGGCCGAGCTGCCCGCCGTGCTGACCAATGCCCGCAATGTGCTGGGCTCGAACACGCTCACCGACGAAGTCGCCGGCCGCCGCAGCGTGCCTTACACGGGCAGCTTCGTCCTCGACTACCAGGTGCCCCGCGTCCGCGGCTTCCGCATCGGCCTCAACGGCATCTTCACGCCCGACTACAACGTCTACATCTTCGAGGGCAATCCGTACACGGCCGGCGCCTCGTTCCCGCTGCACGGCTACCTGCTCTACGACCGTCGAATCCTGCAAAAATACCAGACGACGTTCCGCCTTGGCCTGAACAACCTCTACGACCTCATGAACGGCGACAGCCGCTATCGCATCACCGGCGCGACCTCGTTCAACACGACGCAGCGCAAGCCGAACTTCATCTACCGCTATGCCGAGCCGACGACCTGGAGCTTCAGCGTGACGACGCGGCTCTGAGGCGATCTCTTCCGCCCGGCTTCGCGGCTTTCGCGGCTTCGCGTGAGAAAGACGGTGGCTCACGCGAAGCCGCGAAGGCCGCGAAGCGGGCGATCATTGAAACCGCGCGGCCACCTTCTGGGCCCGAAAATCGAAGATGCCGGCGAGCTGCCGCTTGATCCACAGGGCGTCGACGATCCCCCCGAGCGGGCCCCAACCGGGATCGTAGGTGATGTGGTCGGTCATCAGCACGCCCCGGCCGTCCGGCGTGGGCGTGAAACGGTGTTCGTGATGCCAGAGCTTGTACGGGCCGATGCGCTGCTCATCGACGAAGTACTCTCCTTCGCGCACATGCGTGATCTCGGTGAGCCAGCGGACTTTCACGCCCGGCAGGATGCCGACGCGGTACTCGATCACCTGGCCCGCGTACATGCGCGGCGCGACTTCGCCGATGATGTCGAACGTCAGCTCTGGCGGCGTCAGCTCGTTCAAATTGCGCGGCGTGGCGAAGAAATCCCAGATGCGGGCGGGATCGCCGGGCACGAACTGTTCGCGGTGCAGAGTGCGGATCATGCCGGTGTAACGTCCAGGGAGGCCCCGCAGACGCCGTCTTCGATGCGACGGGTTGGCCCACGGAACACCCGGAGCACACGGAAGGGCCCGATCCGGATTTTCCGTGTGCTCCGTGTGTTCCGTGGGCCACCGTCTCAGCGAGTTGCCCTTCCGCGCGGCAGGATCTTAGGTCTTCAAATCCACGACGAAGTGGTACGCCGACACGTGCATCCGTTCGCGGAAATAAAACCGGTGTGCCTCGAAACGCTGCACGCCCGAATCGAGCTCCAGTTGCACGCAGCCGTGGCGCCTCGCCTCCTGCGTGAGCCACGCGAGCAGGGCGGCCCCGTGACCGCGGGAACGGCGCGCTACATCGGTCACGAGGTCGTCGACATAGAGGTTCCGGCCGGAAAACAGCTTGTCGTAGTAACGGTAGCCGGCGACGGCGCAGACGGCGCCCGCCTCCTCGAGGAACGCGAGCTGAAAGCCCTCCGCTTGCATCCGCCGGACGCGGGCGACGAATTCACCCTCGACGAGGTGCGGGCGCAGTTGCGCCATGACGGCGAAGCAGCGGGCGATGTCGGCGTCGGAGTGCGCGAGTGCGATCTTCATGCGGAGAAGCGGGACGAGGGGAGACTCACGATTTCGCGCCGCGGGATTTCTCGGTGGTGATGATCACGACGGCGGTGACGATGATGGCTGACGCGATCAGCGTGCGGGTCGTGATCGGCTCGTCGAGGATCAACCAGCCGAGCAGCACCGCCACCACCGGGTTGACGTACGCGTAGGTGGCGACGCGGGCCGGCGTGCTGTGTTTCATCAGCCAGACAAAGGTGGAGAATCCCACCAGCGATCCGAGCAGGACGAGATAGCTGAACGCGCCCCAGGCGCGGGCCGTGATTTCCGCGGGCCGCACGCTGGTGAAGTCCCCGTGCAGCGCGGCGGCGAGCATCAGCGCGGTGCCGCCGCAGAGCATCTGCAGCGCGGCCGCCACGAAGGGATCGGCGCCGTGCCGGGCGTGGCGCGAGTAGATCGAGCCGACCGACCAGAATACGCACGAGCCGAGGATCGCGCCGACACCTGCCAGGTTGAGCCGGCCGCCGGCGGCGGATTCCCACGGAGCGGCGAGCCACACCACGCCGGCGAAGCCGAGCAGCAGCGCGGTCGCGGTGACCGCCGTCGGCCGGGTGCCGCCGGGCCAGGCCCATTCGGTCAGCACGATGAAGAGCGGAGCGACGCCGATCAGCAGCGCGGTGATGCCGGAGGGAATCGTGAGTTCGGCCCACACGACGGCGCCGTTGCCGCCGAGCAGCAGCAGGGTGCCGACGATCGCGTTGACCCCCCATTGCCGCCGCGTCGGCCAGGGCGCGCCGCGGAGCCGGAGCACGGCGAGCAGGATCGAGCCGGCGAGCAGGAAGCGGACTCCCGCCATCAGGAACGGCGGCATCGATTCGAGCGTGACGCGGATGCCGAGGTACGTGCTGCCCCAGATCAAGTAGATCGCGGTGAACGCGACCACGAGCGCCAGGCGCGTCGGCGGGGACGCAGCGGGGGAGGGCGGGACCGGCAAGACCGCGGCCGGCCGGGGAGGCGGGGCGGCCGGGGAAGTGGTGGGTGCGACGGACTCGGGCCGTTCCCGAAGCGGTGGCGTCATGACCGGCGGTACTCCATGTAGCGGGCGGTCTGCGTCGCCGCCTCCGTACCGAGCAGGCGCTCGACCACGTGCAGCGAACAGTCGATCCCGGCGGAAATGCCCGCCGCGGTGAGGATCCGGCCGTTGTCGACGAACCGCTCGGTCGCGACGACCTCCGCGCGGGGCGCGGTCGTGCGCAGGAGTTCCAGGCATTCGTGGTGCGTCGTCGCGCGCAGGCCGTCGAGCAGCCCGGCCTGGCCCAGCACGAGCGAGCCGGTGCAGACGCTCATCACCAGCTCGGCGTGCCGGGCCTTCTGGCGCACCCATTCGAGCAGCGCCGGCTTGTGCAGCAGCGCGCGCGTGCCGAAGCCGCCGGGGATGATCAGCACGTGGGGCGGCGGGCAGCTTTCGCGCGGGTAGTCGGGGATGACCTTGAGGCCGTTGCGCGCGCGGATCGTGCCGATGTTCTCGGCGACCGTGAACACGTTGAACGTCGCGTAGCCGCGCAGTTCATCCGTCACGGCGAACACCTCGAACGGGCCCGCGAAATCGAGGACCTCGATCTCGTCGAACAGCAGGATGGCGACGTTGCGCTTCTGGACGGGCGGGTTCATGCTTGGGCCTTCGCGAGCCCGCCCAGCGTGCGGAGGGCGGCCTCGATGGTTTCGGTCCAGGGCAGGCCGCAGTTCATCCGGAGGCAGTTCCGGTAGCGGTCCTTGACCGAGAACAGGGCGCCGGGCGCGGTGGTGATGCGGTGCTGCAGCGCCTCGCGGTGCAGCCGTAGCGTGTCGATGCGCGCGGGCATCTCGATCCAGAGCACGAAGCCGCCGTCGGGCCGGCTCAGCCGCGTGCCCTCGGGGAAGTGGCGCAGGATCGCCTGCGAGAACAGGTGCAGCTGGTGGTGGTAGGCGCGCCGGATCGAGCGCAGGTGGTGGTCGTAGCCGCCGTTGCGCAGGAAGTCCGAGACCGTCTTCTGCAGCACGACCGGCGTGCCGAGCGTATTCGTAAACTTGAGACGCCGGACGCGCTCGAGGTAGCGGCCGGGGGCGCACCAGCCCACGCGCAGCGACGGCGCGAGCGTCTTGCCGAAGGAGCTGCAGAGGATGACGCGGCCGTCGGTGTCCCAGGCCTTCAGCGGTTTCGGCCGGCGTTCCCCGAAGTGCAGGTCGCCGTAGACGTCGTCCTCGATCGCCGGCACGTCGAACTCCGCGAGGATCTGGTAGAACCTCGCCTTCTTCTCGTCGGTCATGCACGAGCCGAGCGGATTCGAGAAGCTCGGCATCACGATCACCGCCTTCACCTCGTGGTGCGCGAGCGCCTCCCGCGTGGCGTCGAGGCAGATCCCGGTGCGCGGGTCGGTGGGCACCTCGAGCGCCTTGAGCCCGAGACTTTGGATGGTCTCGAGGAACCCGAAGTACGCCGGCGTCTCGATCGCGACCGTGTCGCCGGGCTTCGTCACGGCGCGCAGGGCGAGGTTGAGCGCCTCGGTGCAGCCGCAGGTGACGACGAGCTCGTCGTGGGGCAGCGGGCAGCCGGCCTGCAGGTAACGCCGGGCGATTTCTCGGGCGAGCGGGTCGTAAGCCCAGTTCATCGCGTACCGGCCGAGGAGCGCGGGATCGTTGCGGCCGACGGCGGCGAGGATGCGGGCGAGTTTCTTGGTGGGAAACAGGCTGTGGTCCGGGCACGCGGCGCCGAACGGCACGTAGGACGGGTCGAAGGCGAGCGCGAGCACCTCGGCCGTCAGGTCGTTCACCCCCACGTAACTCGGGCGCGCCATCGGCTTCGCCATGCGGGGCTCCGGCACATCGAGCGGCAGCCGCGGCCGGACATAGTATCCAGATTGTGGACGCGCCTCGATCCAGCCGCGGTTTTCCAGCAGGGTGTAGGCCTGCAGGACGGTCGAGATGCTGACGTCCCGTTGCAGCGACATCCGCCGGACCGAAGGCAGCCGGTGGCCCGGCCGCAGCGTGCCTTGCTCGATCAATTGCTCGAGGGAACGCGCCAGCTCGACGTACAGGGGAGCGGCGGCGGGGGCGGCGAGGGTTTGGATCATGGCGGTGGGAGGCGAGAGGCGGGAGGCGAGAGGCGAAAAGGGAAGAGGGGAGAGGCTACCGTAGCGGGGGCGCGATGGGCAGGCGTAGCGGCGGGAGTTTGATACCAGTACAGTTGGAGCTTGGGCGGCACTGTGACCATGACAATTTCCCATCGGGCCGGCGGTTGTCGGAGCGTCTTTTCGCTGCGACCGACGTCGGTCGAACGGGCGGGTCGCGGCGTGCAGCCGTTCCTCCGGCGGACGGGTTCACGTGCTGACCGCCGGTGGCATTGCCCCGGGGCGTTGACAGCGCGCGGGGTTTGGCGCGGGCTCGGCGCCGATGGATGCGAATGCGGCGGAGTTCGAGCGCCTCGTGGTGGCGATGGTGACGCGCTACGGCGCGCAGGTGGGCGGGGACGTTTCCGCCGGGACGGCCGCGCGCTTCGCGGCCCAGTTGCGGGACGTGCTGGAGTCGCGCGGGCTGCCCCGGCCGCTGGCGGCGGGCGAATGCGGAGCGCCGGGAGGAATGACGGAGGCCGACGTGGCCCCGCTTGTGGCGCAGGTCACCGCCGGAATCGAGGCGCCCTGGCTGGCGGAGGCGGCACGTCAGCTCGTGAAAGCGTGTTTTTACCCGGAGTTCACGGTGTGCCGGGATTCCTACCGCGAACTCACCCGCGAGGGGGCCTGTCGGCGCCAGGAACTGGCCCGCGTGCGCAGCCGGATCAGCGGGGCGCATTGCGTGGATTGTCCGCACTGGACCGCGTTGTCCCCGGCGGAGCATGGAGCGTTGCTCGCCGGGGCCTGGCGGGGGGATCCCGCGGAGTTCGCCGCGCAACGCAGCGTGTTCCTGCCTGAAGACTTCCGCGCGTTCCGGGTTTGGCGCCACGCCGCGGCGCGCCGGGCTTGGCGGCAGTCGTGAGACGCGGCACCCCCGTCCGTCGTCGCCGCCGCGGCGCGAGCCGCGGCCATTGCCGGAAAGCCCGCACGGAAGGCTTGCGGTGCGAGGCGCCGGCTGGCAGATGAAAAATGCTGGCATTCGCCCGGCGGTCGGGCATCCGTTGTGCCAGAAGTGTCGGCTCCGGCTTAAGTTTCCTCCAGTTTTCACGATAGCATTACGCATGCGTAAACTCCGCGCCGTTCTCATCGAAGACGAAACCATGTTTCGTCAGCTTATCCTGTTGACGCTCGGCAAGGTGAAAGACCTGGAGGTGATCGGGGAGTTCGGCCTCGGCAAGCCGGGCCTCGAGTATTGCCTGCGGGAGAAGCCCGACATGCTCGTGGTCGACCTGATGCTGCCCGACATCAACGGCATGGAGATTGCCCGGGAGGTCCGTCGGGCGCTGCCCGAGATGAAGATCCTCGTGATCACCGCCCACCCGAGCGAGCGGCTGCCGGCCGAGCTCATGGTGTTGGGCGTCAATGGCTACGTCGACAAGACCGAGCCGATCGAATACGTGTTGAGCGCGGTTGAGACCGTCCGGAGCGGCGGGATGTTTTTTGCCAGCCGGGTGCGCGCCAAGGGCGGCTCCGGCGGCCTGGCGGTGTCCCGTCCGCCCCTCGATGTCCCGCTCACGGAGCGGGAGCAGGAAATTGCCCGCCTGGTGGCCGCGGGTCAGATGTCCAAGGAAATTGCCGCCAAGCTGAACCTCAGTGTCCGGACGGTCGAAAAGCACCGCGCGAACATCATGGAAAAGGTCGGCGTGCGGGAAGTCGCAAGCCTCACGCGCTGGTGCATCCAGGCGGGTTTGGTCGATACCTGAGGCGTCCCGGATCCCGGTTGGGGATCCGGCGGGGTCAGGCGCCGACGAAGGCGCGCAACGGGACCACGGCGGCCTCGAAATCCGCCGCGATCGCACTCAGGTCTTCGGGCGTCACATCCGGTCCCCCCGCGTCCGCGAGCCGCTGTTCGAGCGCGGCCATCCGCTGCGAAAGCGTCAGGGCGCCGACGAGCCGCGAATTGCTCTTCATGCTGTGGGCGAGCCGGTGCCGGGTCGGCCGGTCGCCGCCGCCGAGCTGCTGCAGGGAAAGCGGGAACTCGCGCAGGTACGTCCGGACGAGCGTCCGGACATTGTCATCACCCAAAACCGCAGCCAGTTCGGCCAGGGAGTCGTTGGGGGGTGGCGTGGGAGGCATCGTGGCAACGGGACCCAATTGTCACCCGGGCGCCAAACAAAAATGCCCGCGGCGAGCGGTTGACGGTCGTTTCACGCGTACCGGGCCAGGGTCGGACCGCTGAGCCGGCAGATCTGCCATTCACGCTTTCGCTGGGCGCCGATCGACTCGTAGAACTCGATCGCCGGCTGGTTCCAGTCGAGCACGGTCCATTCCATGCGGCCGCAGCCGCGCTGGTTGGCGAGACGCGCGAGGTGCAGCAGGAGGGCCTTGCCGATGCCACGGCCGCGGAAGCCCGGTTGCACGAAGAGGTCCTCGAGGTAGAGGCCGGGTTGCGCGAGAAAGGTGGAGTAGTTGGTGAAGAAGATCGCGAATCCGGCGGGCGCGTCGTCCCAGAACGCGAGCATACACTCCGCGGCCGGGCGTCCGTCCGGCGGAAAGAGCGTCGCGCGGAGCTTGTCCTCCGTCGCCTCGACTTCCGGCAGGAGCTTCTCGTATTCGGCCAGGCCGCGGATGAACGTGAGGATCAGGGCGACATCGGTGGCGCGGGCGGGGCGAAGGGAAAGGGCCATGGGCCGAGACTGCGCCGCGGCCGGGGAGGGGGCGATCGATTTTCGCCCCGGGTGCGACGCAACCTCGACAACGCCCGGGGGGCGCGATTTTGTCCGAGGCGTTTACGAGTGAGTCCAACGATCGTTTTACTCCCTACCTCGTGTCCCTTGGCCGCGACGGCAACGGCGCCGGATCCGTCCTGGTTGATCGTTGGCGCCGCCCTGATCGCGGTCGGTGCCGTGGCGTGGTGGTTGCGCGTGCATCTCGCGCAGGTGCAGGAACTGCGGGCGAGTCATGAGCGACTCCGCGGCCTGGTCGCGGGGGCGGGCGCGGGCCTGGGCGAGCTGACCGGCGACGGACAGGTCGTGCGGGCGAATCCTGCGCTGGCGCGCTTTTTCGGCTGTGCTTCGACCGACGAACTGCTGGCGCTGACGCCGGCGGACCTGGCCCAGCGGCATGTGTTGCCGGCCGCCTGGGAACAGCGGCTGCAACGGGCGGCCGCGGGTGAGGCCGTGGAGGAGGTCGAAGCCGAGCTTCGCCGGCCCGATGGCACGATGCTGTGGGTGACGCAGACCCTGCGCGCCGTGCGGCCGGCGTTGGGGGCGGCGCAGTTCAGGCTCTCGGTCACCGACATCGCGGACCGCAAGCGGGCGACCGCCGCCCTCGGGGCGAGCGAGCAGCGCTACCGCGTCCTGTTTGATCATCTGCCGATCGGCATCGTGGAGTACGACTACCGCCCCGTGGTGGCGTGGTTCGAGGAGCTTCGCGGCAAGGGCGTCACGGACCTGAACGAGTGGTTCCGCCAACATCCCGAACTGCTGCGCTCGCCGGTGGTCAAGGCGGCCGTGGTCGGCGCCAACGTCGCGGCATTGCGGCTCTTCGGGCTGCGTTCGCTGGAGGAAGGCGTGGCGAACCTCGACAAAATCTACACCGGCGACGTCTACGAGGCGCGCCGCAAGGTCCTGCTCACGCTCTGGCACGGTCGGCACGAGACCGACGGGGATTTCACGGTGCAGACCCGGGACGAGCGGGTGCTGCGGCTCATCTTTCGCTGGCGCGTGCCGCTGATCGACGGCGCGCCGCACTACGACCGCACGCAGCTGGTGCTCGTGGACGTCACCGAGATCAAGTCGGCGGAACAGGCCCTCGCCGCCGAGCGCGAACGCCTGAGCGTGACGCTGCGGGCCATGTCGGAGGCGGTCGTGACGATCGACCAGGCCGGCATCGTGCAATTCATGAACGACGCGGCGGCGCAATTGACCGGCTGGCCGGTCGGCGCGGCCGTCGGCCATGCCCTGCGGGAAGTCTTCGTGCTCGGCTCCGACAAGACCAGCCAGCCGCTTACGGCGCCGCTTGCGCAGGCGATGAGTTCGGACCGCCCGGTGGACCTCCCGCCTTACACGATGCTGCGGCCGCGGGAGGGCCCGCCGCGCAGCGTGGAAGGACGGATCGCGCCGATGCACGACCTGCGGGGCCAGGCGATTGGTGCCGTGCTCGTGGTGCGCGACGTGACGCACCGGTCGCGGCTGGAGGCGGATCTGCTCCGGGCTTCGAAACTGGAGTCGATCGGCGTGCTCGCCGGCGGCATCGCCCACGATTTCAACAACCTCCTCTCGATCGTCATGGGCAATCTGTCGCTCGCCGCGATGGAGTGCGAGGAGACCTCGCCGGCGGCCCAGCGCCTGCGCGAGGGGGAACGGGCGCTCTTGCGGGCGCGCGACCTGACGCACCAGCTCCTCACCTTCGCCAAGGGCGGTGAACCGGTGCGCGCGGCGGTGCCGCTGCCGGACGTGGTGCGGGATGCCGCGCAGTTCTCGCTCCATGGCTCGTCGGTGCGCTGCGAATTCAACATCGCGACGGACCTGCGGCCCGCGGACGCCGACAAGGGGCAGATCGGCCAGGTGGTGCAGAATCTGGTGATCAACGCCGTGCAGGCCATGCCCGGCGGCGGCCTGATCCGGCTCAGCCTCAACAACGAAACCCTGGCGGACGGCGATGTGGTCACGCTGGCGGCGGGCGATTACCTGCGGCTGGAGATTGCGGACTCGGGCCGGGGCATCGCCCCCGAGCACCTCGCACGGATCTTCGAGCCCTTTTTCACCACGAAGGAATTCGGCAGCGGGCTCGGGCTCGCGACCGTTTATTCCGTGATCAAGAAGCACCGCGGCCACATCGCGGTCGAGTCGACCGTCGGGACCGGCACCACGTTCCGGATCTGGCTGCCGGCGGCGCGGCCCGAGCCGGTCCGCCCTGCGCCGGTGGCGGGGGCGTTCGAGCCGCTCAAGGGCCGGGTGCTGTTCATGGACGACGAGGAACCGATCCGGATGATGACGAAGACCCTGCTCGAGCGGCTCGGTCTGGAGGTGAAGGTGACCGCCGATGGCCACGAGGCGGTGCGCGAGTACGCCGCGGCCCGGGACGCCGGCCAGCCCTACGACGTCGTCATCTTCGACCTGACCGTCCCCGGCGCCATGGGCGGAGCCGACGCGATGCGGGAGATCCTGAAGCTCGACCCGACCGCCAAGGGCATCGTGTCCAGCGGCTACTCGAGCGACCCGGTGATGGCGAATTTCCAGGCCCACGGTTTTCGCGGCTCGGTGCCCAAGCCGTATCGCATGTCCGATTTCTCCCGCACCCTGCGGGAGGTGATGGCCACCCGCTGAGCCGGGCTCATGCAGTTGAAAGTTGAAAGATGAGAGTTGAAAGGCACGACGCCGCGGGCGCGGGTTGAAATCGCGGTCTGCCGGCAGCCCGCACCGAAAGGTGCCTTCGCCTTCCGTCTGCCAAACGGTTGTTCGTCCCGTCGAGTTTGGCTCTTTCAACGTTCAACCCTCAACTTTCAACTGCCTGCCTCCGGCTGAGTGGTCAGGGGACGGTTTGCGTCGGGCACGGGTTGCAGCATGCTGTCACCCGATGACGCGGCGCATGCTCCTCCTCCGATTCCTGGTCGTTGGTTTGCTTCCGGCGGCCGCGGCGTGGGCCGCGGACCTGCGCGCGAGCCGGCCCGAGGTGCGAAAGCAGATTGTCGCCGTGATCGACGGTCAGCTGGAGGCATTCCGGCGCGGCGAGCCGGAGCGGGCCTACGGTTACGCCACGGCGGCCTTTCGGGCGCAGCGCTCGCTGACCGCCTTCGTGGCCATCGTGCGGGGCAGCTATCCCGAGATCTGGGCGAACACGCGGGCGGAGCCCGGGATCGTGCGCGACGACGGGACGCGCGCGACGGTCACGGTGCAGGTGTCTTCAAAGACCGGGGACGCGGCGTACGACTCCACGCTGGCGAAGGAGGAGGCCGGCTGGCGGATCCGCGGCGTCGTGCGGCACGAGCCGAGCCGGGGCAAGCGGACCTAGCGTGGACACATCGAGCGGCCGCGCCTGGCCCGTGTCTTCACGATCCCTTTCCCAGTCGTTCTGAGCGCAGCGAAGAATCCCATGGAACCTTCGCACCTCTGCCGCGCCGCGTGACCGCTGCTGGATTTCCGCCGGGCTCAAAAGGACGAGCCAGGGAAAGTGATCGCAGAAAACCGGAATCTTGCACCGGTACTCGTGAAGCTGGGATTTCAATCCGGGTACGGATCCCGGTTTGGATTCACACGGCGGCCGGTGCCCGATCAATGTCCGCCGTCGAGATCCCCCGGCTTGAGCAGCGGGGCGAACGTCGCCTTCATGGCCGCCTTCATGTAGGCTTCCTTCGGCTCGATGGTGCCGTCCTTCACGCGGTTCATGAGACTGTTGTCCATCGTGATCATGCCATCAGCGCCGCCGCTCTCGATGATCGACTTGATGTTGGCGATCTGGCCGCTGCGGATGGTGTTGGGCAGCGCCTCGTGGGAGAGGAGAATCTCGTGCACGGCGCAGCGGCCCTTCGGGATGCGCTTGCAGAGGAGCTGGGCGACGACCCCGGCGAGGCAGCCGGCGAGCATCACGCGCACCTGGTTCTGCTCGTCCGCGGGAAACGTGTTGATGATGCGGTCGACCGTCTTCGCGGCGTTGTTGGTGTGGAGCGTGCCGAACACCAGCATGCCCATCGACGCGCAGCCGAGCGCGAGCTTGATCGTCTCCATCTCGCGCATTTCGCCGAGGAGCAGGATGTCCGGGTCGTGGCGCATCGCGCCCTTCAGGGCGGCGCCGAACGACTCGGTGTGCTCCCCGACTTCGCGGTGCACGATCACCGACCTCTTCACCGGGTGCACGAACTCGATCGGATCCTCGATCGTGATGATGTGCCGGGAGAGGTTCGTGTTGATGTAGTCGATCATCGCCGCGAGCGTCGTCGACTTGCCGCTGCCGGTGGGACCGGTCACGACCACGAGGCCCTGGTCGAGGTGGCAGAATTTCTTCAGGGCCTCGGGCAGCTTCAGGTCGTCGAAGGACAGGATCTTCGCCGGAATCTGACGGAAGACCGCCGCCTGGCCCCAGTGGTTATAGAGATAATTTCCGCGGAAGCGGGCGAGGCCCGGCACTTCGTAGGCGAGGTCGAGGTCCTTGCGGTCGAGGAAATCCGCCCAGCGTTTCTCCGGGCAGATCTCGCGGAGCATCGCCTCCATCGTCCGCGCGTCGACGGCGGTGTCGCCGATCGGCGCCAGCGCGCCCGAGATGCGGGCCTTGGGCGGCAGCCCGACGGTGAGGTGAAGATCGGAGCCGCCCTTTTCCAGCATGAGGCGGAGCAATTGGTCGATGGCGGCCATGGCGCGGGTCAGGTGGATTGTTCGAGCAGCCGCCGGTAGCGCCGGCGGAGGGAGAGGAAGCGGAAGATGTCGCCGCCGAAGAGCACCAGCGCCACCGCGAACACCACCGTGAGCAGCGCCGGCGGCATCCCGATCATCTTGCGGACGATCACCGCCACCGCGCAGCAGACGAAGAAGAAGGCGCCATTGCAGATCATGCTGAAGCGGGCCTTGCGATACGCGGCGGCGATCGCAGCGGGATCTTCGGGTGTCGAGTCACGAAACAGGGCCATCAGGTGAGTTTGGCCCGCAGCACGCGGTTGGCGATGTTGGCCCGCGCGACGTCGGCGGAAATCTTCCGCTCCTGCGCCAGGCCGAAGACGACGTTGTCCATGAGACACATTCCCTCCTTCACCCCGGTTTCCATCGTGTTGCGCAGGCCGGTGGACTTGCCTTCGCGGATGAGATTCTGGATGGCGGTGTTGTTCACCAGGATCTCGCAGGCGAGGACGAGGCCGCCGTGCACGCCGGGCAGGAGCCGCTGGCAGACGATGCCGCGCAGCGACTCGGCCACACTGGCGCGCACCTGCGTCTGCTGCGCCGGCGGAAAGACGTCCAGCAGCCGGTTGAGCGTCGTGGCCGCATCACTCGTGTGCATCGTGCCGATGACGAGATGGCCGGTCTCGGACGCCGCGATCGCCATCTCGATGGTCTCGAGGTCGCGCAGTTCGCCGATCACGATCACATCCGGATCCTCGCGCAGCGCGCCTTTCAGGGCGGTGGCAAACGTCCGGGTATGCGGACCGACCTCGCGCTGCGTCACGTTGCAGCCCCGCGCCGGTTGCACGACCTCGATCGGATCCTCGACGGTGATGATGTGGTCGGAGCGCGTCTCGTTGAGATAGGCCACCATCGAGGCGAGGGTGGCCGTCTTGCCGGCGCCGACCGGACCGGTGATGAGGATGAGTCCGTTGTGGTAGGACAGCATCTTCTTGAGCGTCTCCAGGTGCGGCGTGAATCCGAGCGCGGCGAGCGACTTGATCTCGGCGGGCACCATGCGATACGCGCCGGCCGCGCCGTTCTTGTGGAACATCAGGTTGACCCGGTACCGCGCGGACCCGTCGAGGGCGAGGGCGTAGTCGTAGTCGCGTCGTTCGAGAAAAATCTGCTTCTGCCCAGCCGAGAGCAGCGCGGTGTTGAGCCGCAGCGCCTCCTGAGCCGAGAGCACGTGGTTGGAAATGTACGACAGGACCCGGGTCTTGCGCCCGAAGGGCCGCGCGCGGGTGGACAGGTGGAGGTCG
>JAEUHA010000611.1 GCA_016793535.1 Opitutaceae bacterium
TCCACGCTTGGTCGTATCCGGCGCCCACCAGATCACGACCAGGCCGAGCGCGTACACCAGGCCGCTGATCAGGCCGACCCGGGCGTAGTCTCCGCCCGACCAGGCCATCAGCGCCCCGGCCCCGAGCGCGCCGGCGGCGGACGCAAAGCGGCCGGTGTTGTAGGCGATGCCGGTGCCGGTCGCACGCACGCGGGTCGGGAAGAGCTCCGGCAGGCACAGCGGCAGCCAGCCGAAGAAGAGCGTCGTCACCTGGCCCTGCGCAAACTCGAGCGGGAGGAACGACGGCGCGAGCGGCTGAGAGACGACGAAGATCCCGCAGGTCAGCGTGACTGAACCAAGACTGATGAGAAAGTACGCCGTGCGCCGGCCGAGCCCGTGCGCGAGATGACTGCCGAAGAAACTCCCAAGAATCGCACCCGCCGCCCACCAGCCCTGCGTGAGCGCCTTGTAGCCCGCCTCGGTCCGGCCTCCGACGGCATCGGCCCACGGGATCATCCATTTTCCGGCGGCCCACGCGCCGACCAGCGGGATCGCGCCGAGCAGGATGCCGACGACCGTGATCCGGCGCAGGCCGGGGCCGAAAAGTTCGCGCAACGGCGCCGCCGGCGGACCGGCGGCTGCACCGCGGGTCGCCAGCCAGCGCGGCGACTCGGGCAGCAGGAAGAGCGCAACCACGCCGACGACGGCGGCGCCGGCCCCGAGCTCCACCAACCAGCGCCAGGAGTCCGCCGTCACGGCCCGCATCCGGCCGAGCTGGGAAACGCAGAGGATGCCGACGTTGAGTCCGGTGCCGATCACGCCCGCCACCATCGGCCGGGTGGCCGACGACCAGCATTCGGATACCAGGGCCACCCCGTTGGGCCACATCCCGCCCACGCCGAGTCCGGCGAGAACGCGCAAGCCGAGCAGTTGCTCCTGGGACTGCGCCCAGGCGCCTGCCGCGCCGAAGAGCGAATAGCACAGGATGCACACCCCGGTGGCGCGCGCCCGCCCGATCCGGTCGCCGAGCGACCCGAGCAGGATTCCGCCCACCGCGGCCCCGAGCATCAGCGCCGCCGTGTAGCGCGCAAACCAGTCTCCGGCCAGACCCGGGGCGAAACGGTCCCCCAGCATCTCGCGCGAAACCGACAAAGCCGCGAGCGGCATGAGTCCGAGCTGGAAACCGGCGCCCACGAGGCCGAGGAACGCGATCAGCAGGACGAACCCGCGCTGGCCCGGGCGGAGCGGCGCGGGCGGAGTGGACGGCACGGCGGTGGGCGGGGTCATGGCGGCAACGCCCCGGTCGCTTTCCGCCGCAAGACCTCGAAGATCGCGCTGTTGTCCTGCGCGCCGAATCCCGCGGCCTCGGCAGCCTCGAGCACGGTGCGGTGGACGGAGCTCAGCGGCAGGGCCAGGCCCGCCGCGCGGGCCTGCTCCAGGATGAGGCGGACATCCTTCAGGTGCTGCGACAGCCGGGCTTCCGGAGAAAAGTCGCCGGCCAACATCTTCCCGCCCTTGCCGTCCATGATTCGTGAATACGCCGGTCCCTGCCGCATGATCGCGAGGGCCTGGGCGGGATCGAGCCCGAGCGCGCCGGCCAGGGCGAGGCCCTCGGCGAGCGCGGCCCGGTTGAGGCCGAGGACGACGTTCGTCGCCAGCTTCATCTTCGCGCCGGTGCCCGGCCCGCCGGTGTGATGGGTTTCAGCGCCGAGACTCGCGAAGAGGTCGGCGCAGGCGGAGAAACCGGCCGCGTCTCCTCCCACCATCAAGACCGCCGTGCCGGCGCGGACCTGGGCGCTGCTGCCGGAGACGGTGGCATCGAGGTAGGTGACGCCGCGCGGCGCGAGTTCGGCCGCCAGCCGCTCCGCCGCCGCGGGGTCGCCGGTGCTCGTGTCGATCACCGTCTGGCCCGCGCGCAGCTCACCCGCGCATTCGCGCAGGACCGCTTCCACCTCCACGTGACTCGGAAGGCTCAACAGCACGCGCGCGCACCGGGCCAAGACCGCCGCCCCTCCCGCTGCGACCTCGCCACCGGCGCGGCCGAACGCCTCCCGCCGCTCCGGCGCGACGTCGAAGCCCGTCAGCTCGAAGCCGGCCCGGAGCAGTCGCTCCGCCAGCGCGCTGCCGAGCAGGCCAATGCCGATCAGGCCCAGCCGGCGGGGGTGCAAGGGGGTGGCTCGCATGGCCCGAGGTTTGCCGGCTGCGCGCGAGGTTGTCGATCCAGGGTGAAAGGGGCCGATTGAAGAGGCGCGGCCGACGCGGGCCTTGCCCCGGAGCGCGGGAATGGGCGGACTGGGTTTCTGTTCCGGAAAAGCGGACGAGGGCGTCCGCGCTCCCAGGGAGGAGAACTCTAAATGGCACACTTCGACGTCCTGTTTCTCGGCACCGGCCACAATGCGCTCGTCGCGCAGGCGTATCTGGCGCGGGCGGGGTTGCGTACGCTGGCGCTTGATCGCGCGGCGGAACCCGGCGGTGGACTGCGCACCGAGCCCAATCCGCGGCTGCCGGGTTTCACCCATCATCCGCACTCATTCTTCCATCGTGCGATCACCCGGATGCCGTGGTTCCGCGACCTGGAGCTGGAGCGTCACGGCGTCCGTTATCTCCAGCCCGAACTCAACGTCGCGATGCTGCTGCGCGACGGCCGGGCGCTCGAATGGTGGACGGATCTCGAACGGACCGTCGCGTCGTTCGCGCAGTTCTCCGCCCGGGATGCCGCCGCGCTCCGCCGCTGGACCGAGGAATTCCGCCCGATCGTCGAGCGTATCCTGATTCCGGAGGCGCAGTCGCCGCCGCTCGAACCCGCGCACCGCCGCCGGCTGCTGGAACGGAGCGCGCTCGGCCGCCGGCTGCTCGAAGTGTCGGCGCTTTCGCCGCTCGAGTTCGTAACGCGGGAGTTCGAGCACGACGCGATCCGGGCGGGCCTGCTTTTTTTCAACGGCATCCGCGAGGTGGATCTGCGGCTGCCGGGGTTCGGTCACGCGATTCCCGCGCTACTCGCCTCGCCGGCAAAGGCGCAGCTGTGCCTCGGCGGCTCGGGCCAGCTCGCCCGCGGGCTCGTGGCCGACGTGACCGCGCACGGGGGCGAGATCCGGACGGGAGTAACGATCCGCCGGATCGTGCTGCGCCAGGGCCGCGCCGCCGGGGTGGAACTCGGGACAGGCGACACGATCACCGCGGACCGTGTTGTGTCCGGGCTCAATCCGCAACAGACGTTCCTCGACCTGCTCCCGGCGAGCGAAACCGCCGCCGACCTGCGGGCCCGGGCGATGGGCTTCGAGTACAACCTGCTCGCGCCGCTCTTTGCGTTGAACGTCGCGCTCACGGAGCCGCCACGGTGGGCGGCGTCGG
>JAEUHA010000618.1 GCA_016793535.1 Opitutaceae bacterium
CGAAGGACGAAGCCTATCTCGGCGAGATGCGGCGACGGGCCTCGGGAGAGGGCGTGAAGAGCCTGCTCATCATGTGCGACGGCGAGGGCAACCTCGGGGCGCCGCAGGAAGCGCAGCGGGCGAAGACGGTCGAGAACCACCTGAAGTGGCTCGATGCGGCGTCGTTCCTCGGCTGCCACAGCATCCGGGTCAACGCGGCCAGCGACGGCAAACTCTCCTGGGATGAACAGGCCAAGCTGGCGGCCGACGGACTGCACAAGCTCTGTGTCGAAGGCGACAAGCGCGGCCTCTGGGTCGTGGTCGAGAACCACGGCGGGCTTTCGTCCAACGGCAAGTGGCTCACCCAGGTCATGAAGCTCGCGGACCACAAACGCGTCGGCATCCTGCCCGACTTCGGCAATTTCTACACCAACCGCCAGACCGGCGAACTGTACAATCCCTACCAGGGACTGCGTGAATTCATGCCCTGGGTGAAGGAGAGCGTGAGTGCGAAGTCTTGGGACTGGGACACGGGGGCGGGAAAATTCTACACCGAGAGTCGGCGCGAGGGGAGCGAGATGACGCTCGATTTCGAGCGCCTGCTGCGGATCGTCACCGGCGCCGGCTTCCACGGGTATGTGAGCATTGAATACGAGGGCGCGAAGCACTCCGAGATCGACGGCATCAAGCGCACGAAGCAGGCGCTGGACGAAATCCGCACGCTGCTGAGCTAAGGCTAAGCGCAAAGACGCGAAGGCACGCCAAGGTTCGCTAAGGCCAGGAAGTTTTCCGCAGCTTTTGCTTGGCGAACCTTGGCGCTCCTTAGCGTCTTTGCGCTCAACAATCGCTCACGCCAGGCAGGCCTTGAACTTCTCGGTCAGCTCCGCGCGATCGAGGTTCTTGCCGATGAAGACGAGCGTGTTCTGCCGCGGCTGGGCGCCCCACTCGCGGTCGAACTTCGCGTCGAAGAGCATGTGTACGCCCTGGAAGACGAGCCGCTTGTTCGAACCCTTGACCGCGAGCACGCCCTTCATCCGGTAGATGTCGCCGCCCTTCTCGCGCAGCAGGGTGCTGATCCAGTCGTTGAGCCGCTTGCCGTCGAGGTCGCCCGGTTCGCTGATGCCCACGGAGGTGACGTCGTCGTTGTGCTCGTGCGCGACGTGAAAATCCTGCTGCCAGCCGGGCTTCGCGACTTCGCCGCAGACGTAGATGTGCAGCGGATCGTGCCCGCACGATTCGAACACGAGGTAGAAGCCGGGCTCCGCGATCTTGAGCTGGTAGCGGCCGTCGCCGTCCTTCAGCAGCAGCCGGTGCAGGGTCGCCCCCGGGGTGACCGCTTCGCCCTCCCGAACCTTGGCCTCCCAGTCGGAGAAAACCAGCACCGCCGCATCTCGCGCCGTGGCGATATCGGCGTCGGCCAGTGACTTCACCGGCATGATCACGACATCGAGCTCATCCGGATTGCCGTGGTGATGGTGGTGGTGCTCGTGGCCCGCTTCGCCGTGCGCGTGGTCGTGGCCGTGATCATGCCCGTGGTCGTGATCACAGTGGCCGATCTCGAGCGTGTGGGTGCCGGCGGGCAGCGCGTAGGCCCCCGCCCATTCGAATGGGTACTCGGGCTCCAGGAACTTCGGATCGAGCTCGGTGGCGCGGCTGAGATTGAAGCCGCCGACGTCGAGCACGTGGTCGAGGTTCACGTTGCAGTGATTCGTGCGGTGGATCTTCGCCACGGCGTTGATGCCGTGGATCCGCGCCTCCAGGGCGTCGAGGTCCGCCGGCGTGACGAGGTCGGACTTGTTGAGCAGAATGACGTCGGCGAACGCAACCTGCTTGACCGACTCATCATCGCGGTCGAGCTGCTGGTTCAGGTGCGCCGCGTCGAGCACGGTGACGATCGCGTCGAGCCGGAACGACTGCTTCATCTCGTCGTCGGTGAAGAACGTCTGCGCCACCGGCGCCGGATTGGCGAGGCCCGTGGTCTCGATCAGGATGCCGTCGAGCTTGTCCTTCCGCTTCAGCAGCCGGCCGAGGATGCGGATCAGGTCGCCGCGCACGCTGCAGCAGATGCAGCCGTTGTTCATTTCGAACAGCTCCTCCTCGCTCTGGATCACGAGCTGGTGGTCGACCCCGACCTCGCCGAATTCGTTTTCGATCACGGCGAGCTTCTTCCCGTGATGTTCGGTGAGGATGCGGTTGAGCAGCGTGGTCTTGCCGGCGCCGAGGAAGCCGGTGAGGACGGTGACGGGAATCATGGAAGGAGAGGCGAGAGGCGGGAGGCGGGAGGCGAAGGGCGGAAAAAAGCGTGTAGGCGGGGTGCCCTCACCCCGCGGGCCGACGGGTGCGAACGCGCTGCGTCGCGGGGTGAGGACACCCCGCCTGCATGCGGATCACTTCTTCAGATAGAACGCGATGTCGCGGAACGTGGTCCCCTTGATCTCCAGCGCGGTGATCGTGCCGGGAAAGTCGCCGCTCTTCTTGAGCCAGTCCGCCTGCGCCTCGAACTGGGACGTGTTGCCCACCGTCTCGCCGGTCGCGGCGTTGGCGACGGCGCGCAAGGTCAGGGACTTCTTCTCGCCGCCCGTGATGGCCACGAGGTCGAACGACGGCAGCGCGAGCCGGACGAAATTCTCCGCGTGGCCGTCGAGGACGTAGGCGGTGAGCTTGCCAGCGTCGGCATCGCGCACGAGCTCCACGTTGTACGCGTGATCGCCGACCTCGACCAGGAGCCCGCCGTGCGGGGCCACGTGCGCATGGCCGCCACCGCCGCCGCCATGCGAATCCTTCTTTCCGCAACCGGTCGTGAGACCGAGGGCCAGGGCGATGATCAGGGGAGTGAGGCAGCGCGTGAGGTTCATGGCGTGGACGATGTTCATTCGGAGAAGTGCGACAAGCTCGACTGTGCGCCGGCGGGCGGATTGTGGCGGGCTCAGGGCTTGATCTTGAGCAGGCCGTCCCCCTCGAGCTCGTAGATGCTCGTGAGAAAGCCCTCGTTCCACCGGGCCTGCACCCGCAGCCGGCCTGCGAGGGCGACGGGCACGTCCTGGACCGCGGGCAGGCCCTCCTTGCGCATGCGGACGGCGATCCACTCGTTCGCCGCGGGCGTGATCCCGTAGCAACAGAGCTGCGAGCTGCTGAGAAACAGGAACTCGGTGGCGTATCCGTTCTCCAACTTCGTCGGCAGCATGAAGCCGGTGAGCACGACCTTGCGGCCGTCGAGCCGCCGGATGGCAGCCGGCACCTGCGCCAGGACGTCGGGCGGCGGCTGGCCGGCGGGGACCGGCTGCGCCGGGGCCACGAAAGGGAAGCCGGCGAGCTGGCTGAAGCCGATCCGGGCATAGTCGCTCTGCATCTCGAGCGGACCGTCGAGGGCGGACAGCGGCGGGCCCGGGACGCGAAGGATCGGGGGCGAGTTGGCCGCCGGCGCCGCGCCGAGCGCCAGGGTCAGCAGCGGAACAAGGCAGGCGCCCCGCGCGCCCCTGCAGCGCGCGAGTGCCGCCGCTGGACTTGTTTCGATGCGACGGAACCGCATGGCGACAACGGTGCCGAGCCCGCGCGATCCTGCAAGTGGCGGGATGCCGTT
>JAEUHA010000654.1 GCA_016793535.1 Opitutaceae bacterium
GCAACGTCCTCCTCGCCGACCTGCAGAATGAAACGGTGCGACGCATTGCCCCCGATGGAAACGTGAGCACGCTGGCCGGACATCCGTGGTTTCTCCTCAACGTGGTTTCCGGGCAGATCCAGTCGGGCCTGCCCCCGCCCGCGAAGGATGGCGATCGAGGAACCGCGACGTTTATGTCCGTCGTGGATGTCACTGTTTCCGCCGCCGGGGAAATCCATGCGCTGGATCAGGCGTTTGCCGGCGCGGTGCGCCGGATCGCCGCGGATGGCGGGGTGACGACCATCGCCGGGACGCTCGCGGCCGACTCCGGGGGATTGGCGGATGGCTCGGGCGCGGACGCGCGATTCCTCGCTCCTTCGGGCTTGGCGGTGGACGGCGACGGCAGTCTCCTGGTCGCGGATCTGGGTAATCGCCGGATTCGGTGGGTGACGCGGAACGGCAAGGTGGCGACCGTGGGCGGCGGAGACTCGGGCACGGCGGACGGACTTGGGGCGAATGCGTCGTTTCTCTCGCCGTTCGCGCTCTGCGTCGATCGCGAGGGAAATCTCTACGTGGCCGACACGCTGGCCCACACGATTCGAAAGGGCACGCGCGTCCGGAAGCCCGTGATCACTGCGCAGCCCCAGGACCAGCTTGTGACCGGTGGGGCGGACGTCACCCTTTCGGTTGCGGCTACTTCTCCCTTGCCGCTGACGTTCCAGTGGCTGCGCAACGGCACCGCGATTCCGGGGGCGACGAGTGCGTCCCTCGTCCTGCCGGCGGCCAGCGACACGACGGTAGGTAGCTATGTCGTCGTGGTTTCAAATGCCGCCGGCGGATCGACGAGCAATGTCGCGCTCGTGACCCAGCAGCGGCTGCCGACGATCACGCAACAGCCGCTCGCGCAGTCGCTGCTCGGTGGCCAGATGCTTTTCCTCACGGTGAGCACCAGTGGCGGCGGCGCGCTCAGTTATCAGTGGCAGAAAGATGGCGCAAACATCCCCGGAGCCACGAGCGCGACGTTCACAATCGGATCCGTGCGCGCCGGAGATGCCGGCACCTATCGCGCGGTCATTGCGAGCGCCGCGGGTTCCGTGACGACGGAAGCGGTGCGTGTGACGGTGAACACGTCGCGAATCGCGAACCTTTCGATCCGGTCCGTGCTGCGACCGGGGTCGCCGCTGCTGACGCTGGGCTTCGTCGTCGCGGGCGGCAACAAGGAGCTGCTGACCCGGGCCGTGGGTCCGGGCCTGCGTCAGTTCAATGTGGCAACGGCCCACGAGGATCCCCGTGTGACGCTCTACTCGAGCGATGCCGCTCTCGGGACGAACGACGACTGGCACACAGCCGCCAATGTCGCCGCTCTCATCGACGCCAGCCGGCGCGTGGGCGCATTTGGCCTGCCCGCAGGGAGCGCCGACGCGGCCATGCTCTCCAGCCTTCTCGCCGGCGCATATACGGCCCAGATTTCTGGACCTCCGAACCGGGAAGGGATCGTCTTGGTGGAGCTTTACGACGCGAACAGCGACGTCGCGTCGCGGCTCGTGAATGTATCTACCCGCGGCCATGTCGGCACGGGCGATGATCTGCTCGTGGGCGGATTTGTCATCACCGGCAGCGGAAGAAAGACGCTGCTCATTCGGGCGATTGGTCCCACGCTCGCCGGTTTCGGAGTCGCCGGAACGCTGGTCGACCCGCGAGTCGATCTTTATGCCGCGGGTGGTACGGCTCCGCTCATGGGCAACGACAATTGGGGCGGGGGCCGGGAACTGACCGACGCCTTTGCGGCCGTCGGTGCGTTCGCGCTCGGTTCAAACAACTCGAATGACGCCGTGCTGCTCGTGACTCTCGACCCCGGCAGCTATTCAGCGCAGGTCTCCGGTGTCGGCGGTGCCGTGGGCGAAGCCCTGCTGGAAATCTACGAAGTCCGGTAGCGCTGCGGGCGAGCCGGTGCGGACCGTGTCCGGGCGCGCCACCGATCAACTCACGGCAGCTCGTACACCTCGACGAGCGCGATGCCGGTGGTGTTGCCGGCGCCGGCGACCTGGGCGGTGTAGGATCCGGGCGTGAGGGTGATGAGCAGCGCGGCGTCGGCGGAGCCCACGGGCAGGGCGAACGCGCCGACCTGGGCAAAGGCGGCGCTCAGCGCGGGCGAACCGCCCCAGCCGGCGTTGGCGGCCACGGTGGTGTCGCGGTTGTTGACGGTCGTGTGCAGCTCGAGGCGCGGGTTCGCCAGCGCCCCGGCGACGCCGAACGCGCCGAGCGTGGGGCCGATGCCGCGGATGAGGAGCGTGCGCGGCACGTTGCCCGAGAGGACGAAGCCCGCGATGAGCGATTGGGCACCCGTGCCGGCGACCGTGCGCGCGGAGAGATTGATGAAGCGCGAGGTGCTCGCGGCGCCGTCGGCGTCGTAGGCCTCGACGAGCGCGACGCCGGTGCCGCCGGAGGCGGAGACCACCTGGGCCGAGTAACCCCCGGCCGGCAGCGGCGAGAGCAGCGCGGCATCGCGCGCCGCCGCGTCGAGCGCAAAGGCGCCGACCTGGGCGAACGCAGTGCGCAGCGCCGCCGAGCCGCCCCAGCCGCCGTTGGCGGAGATCTGGGCGTTGCTGGCGTTGAAGAGCCCGAGCGCGGGATCGGCGAGAACACCCGTGACGCCGAACGCGCCGAGCGTGGGGCCGATGGCGCGGACGAGCACCTGCTTCGACCCGGTGCCGCCGACGACGAAACCGGCGATGAGCGTCTCCGCGCCGCTGCCCGCCGTCGTGCGCACGGAGAGATTGATGAGCCGGCCGGGATTGGGCGTGGCGACGAGGAGCACGGCGCCGTTGCTGGTGACGCTCTCGGTGGCGTTGCCGACGACGACGGAGTACGTGGCGTTGGCGGCGGGAGTGAGCGCGTTGAGCGTATACGAGGCGCCGGTCGCGCCCGCGATGTTGGTGTTGTTGCGCCGCCACTGGTACGTGGTTGCGCCGGGCGCGGTGACCGTGAACGTCACGCTGCCGCCGGGCGCGATGGTCTGGCTGCGTGGCTGCTGCGTGATCTCTAGGCCCGGTGTCTCCACGATCCGGAGCAGCCGGTCGTCGGTCGTGGCGTACAGCGCGCCGTCGTTGGCCTGGATCAGCGCGTGGTTGTAGGACGACGCGACGGGGAAGCTGGCGAGATTGCGGAAACCGGAACCATCGGGACGGATCTTGAAGACGAAGCCGAAATTGCTGGTGCCGCCAAAGCGGGTGCGGCCGTACAGCGAGCCATCGCGGCCCTGGAAGAACGCGCCCATCGGGCTGATGTTGCCGGCCGCCGTGGGGGCGGCGAACGAGTAGATCACTTCGAACGCCGAGCCATCCGGCAGCAGCCGGTACACGCAGCCGTCGCCCGCGGCCCCGCCGGCGCTGGTGGTGCCGTAGAGATAACCGTCCGCCGCGTGGACCAGCGGCGACTGGGGATCGTTGCCACGCGGATTGGTTGTGGTCGTGGTCGTGCTGAACGAGTGCAACACCGTGTAGCCGGAGCCGTCCGGGCGCAGCGCGAAGACCACGCCGCCACCGCCGTTGGCGCCGCCGCTGCGGGCCGTGCCGTACAGCCGGCCGTCGCGGCCCTCGATCAGGGTCGTGGGAACGCGGCCCACCGGCGAGGCGTTCCCGCCGTCAAAGGACGCGATCAGGCTGTAACCGGATCCGTCGGGCGCGATGCGATAGATGACGCCGTTGCGATCGTCGAGGTTGGTGCTCGAGATGGTTCCGGTCGTGGTGCAGCCGTAGAGAAAACCATCACTGGCGTGGACCAGGCCGCCGCGCGGGGCGCCGCCATCCCGGACCACGTTCGGGCCGCCGGCGGTGAACGAGCGCAGGACCGCGAAGCCCGTGCCCTCGGGGTTGATCCGGTAAAGCGTGCCGAAAGTGGCGGAGCCGCCGAACTCCGACGTGCCGTAGAGCACGCCGTCTCGCCCGAGGATGAAGGCCTCGGCCGGAATGGTCGGGGCGCCGGAGCCGCTGGCAAAGGAATACACGACCTGGACGCCGCTGCCGTCGGACCGCAACCGGAAGACCGTGCCGTTGTTGCCGGTGCCGCCCTGCGCCGTGACGCCGTAGATCGTGCCGTCGGCCGCCAGGGCCAGGTTCGCGCTCGGCCGGAGTCCGTCGGTCGCGCCCCCGCTGAACGTATGAACCGTCGTCGTCTGCGCGTACCCGGCCGGTGGCAGCAGCACGCCGAGCATCAGGGCACCGACACCCCACCTGCGGCGTCCGGATGAAAGCGAGGCGCGAATCAGGGCGAGGGGCAGTGATGACGTCATGACGACAGGCCGCTTCCCACGGGCTCCGGCGAGCGCGACAACGTGTGGCTGGGCGGGAACCGTTACGAAAGCGCAGCCCGGCGCACTGGCAAGCCCAGGCGCCCGCCCGCCGGGAGAATTACTCCGTGGGCGCGGGCCGGTGTGGCGTGAAACTGGCCGCGCGGCCGGACCGAGACGCCCCGTTCGGGATCGCCCGGCGCCCCGGGGCCTGTCTTCTTCGCGCGATGCAGATCGGAGTGGACAGTTTTGTCGCCACGTCGCGTCCCGGGCCGCCGGGTGACGTCGCGCGCGTACAGGAGTTGCTCGAGGAGATCGTGCTCGCGGACGAGGTCGGCCTCGACGTCTTCGGGATCGGTGAACACCACCGCGCCGACTACGTCTCGTCGGCCCCCGCGGTGCTGCTCGCGGCCGCGGCGACCCGCACGAAACGCATCCGGCTTGCGAGCGCGGTGACGGTGCTCAGCTCCGACGACCCGGTGCGGGTGTTCCAGCAGTTCGCGACGCTCGACCTCGTGTCGCAGGGTCGCGCGGAACTGCTCGTGGGCCGCGGGTCGTTCATCGAGTCGTATCCATTGTTTGGACTCGACCTCGCCGACTACGACACGCTCGCGGCGGAGAAGCTCGAACTCCTGCTCCGCCTGCGCGAGGCCACGAACGTGACCTGGTCCGGCCGGCATCGCGCGGCGCTGAGCGGGCAGGGCGTCTATCCGCGGCCGCTGCAGAATCCGCTGCCCGTGCTGATCGGGGTGGGCGGCACGCCGGAATCGGTCGTGCGCGCCGCGCGGCTCGGGCTGCCGCTGGTGCTCGCCATCATCGGTGGCCAGTCGCGCTCGTTCCGTCCGCTCCTGGACCTGTATCGCGAAACCTGGCACGCGTCGGGCCACGCCGCGGACCGGCTCTTCGTCGGCGTGCACAACATCGGGTTCCTCGCCGCGACCGACGCCGAGGCACGCGACACCTTCTGGCCGGCCTATCGCCACACCTTCGGCAAGATTGGTCGCGAGCGCGGCTGGGCCCCGCCTACGCGGCCGCAGTTCGACGCCCAATGCAGCCCGCACGGCGCGCTGCTCGTCAGTGGCCCCGAAGCCGCGGCGGAAAAGATCCTGCAGGAACACGCCGCGCTCGGCGGAATCTCGCGCCTCACGGTGCTGCTCGACAACAGCCAGTTGACGCACGCGCAGATCATGCGCGCGATCGAGCTCCTCGGCACCCAGGTCGCACCGCGGGTGCGCCGGGAAGCGGCGCCGCGTCCCACCGGCTAGCCCGCCGGCCTCCCACCGCGGCAACCGCCGCCGCTCACCGCGGGAAGCGCGTGCGGTCCAGCCCGGGGATCACGCGCAGGGCGTTTTCGTAGTAGACCTTTTTCAGCACGTCGTCCGGCAGGTCGAGGCCGTACATCGCCCAGAACGCGTGGTACTTTTTGTGATACGGGAAGTACTCGTCGGCGCTCTCCAGCACGCGGAAGTAGGTCTTGTACTCGGACGGCACCCACGAGTCCTTGCCCATCAGCAGCCGGTCCTGGTACTTGATGAAAAACTCCCGGGCGAACCGCGGCTGGCGGGCCGGCTCGTAGATCACGGCGCCGAGTTCCGCCATCATGTTCGGAATCTCGTCCATCAGCCGGCCCAGGAAGGCGAGATCGTTGCCGTACCAGCCGAGGTGCGCGTTGATGAAGGTGGTCTTGCGGTGCTTGCGGAAGACGGCGTGCTGCTCGGCCATCAGCGCGGGAAAGTCGGGCAGCCCGTCGCCCACGCGACCGCGGCTGGGGTGCAGGGTGAGCTCGAGCCAGCGCTCGTTCTTCTCGTCCACCGGCAGGAAGAAGGCCGCCGGTTCGCCCGTGTGGATGAGCACGGGAATGCCGAGCTCACCCGCCTTGGCCCAGACGGGATCGAAGCGCGGATCATCGGTGGGAATCCGCCGGCCCTGCGCATCGCGCAGCGTCATGCCGACATTCTTGGCGATCTTGAGTCCGCGCGCGCCGCCCTCGCGAACATCGCGCTCCAGCTGGGCCGCGGCGCGCGCGCCCCACTCGGTATCGTCGATGCCTTCGAAGTTGAGGTTGGCGAACGTCACGAAACGCCCCGGCGCCACGCGTTCGTTCAGCGCCACCTGGTCGCGCAGCCCGGAGCCGAAACCGCCGCTGAGGTTCACCATGACCGCCATGTTCATCGCGTCCATCTCGCGGACCACCTCGGCGAGCGTGGTGGGCGAATGGCGCCGCTGGTGGTTGTGCACGTCGATGAAGGGAAACTTCGCCCGGGTGATTTCCTGGCCCGGCACCTTCAGCATCGAGACGGGATTGTAGTCCTCGAACGACATGGTCGGCCGGCCCGCCGCCGGTCGCTGCGGCTGCGCGGCCAGCGCCACGCTCGTGAACGCGCCGACCGTGCACAGGAACTGAAGGACGCGGGAAAGCGATAGGAAGGGTTTCATGGGGAAGCGCTGCCCTCCGAAACAATGCGCCGCGTCGCGTGCGTCAAGGGTACTGCCGGAGCGGCCGCCCCAGCGCGCCGGCCCGCGCGCGCCGCAACCCGTTCGCACCGGTCGCTGCAACTTTTGGCCCGGCTCGTGGGTTGTTGGGACAGGACATCACGTCCCCGTCACCACCCTCGTCATGCCACACTCCATTCGTGCTTCATTCGCCGCCGCGACGGTCTCGCTGGCGCTTGCCTCCGCCTCGTTCGCCGCGCCCTCCGCCGACCCTGGTTTTGTCGATATCGGCACCTTCATGCCGTCCGCGAAGGGCGAGTTCGTCGACGTCAACATTTCGCCCGCGCTGCTCAAGTTCGCGACGCGCATCGCCAAGACCCAGGAACCTGAAATCTCCGCCTTGCTGGCGAATCTCCGCAGCATCCGGGTCAACGTGGTCCGCCTCGATGACCAGAATCGCGCGGACACCCTCGCCAAGATCGACGGCGTTCGCCGCCAGCTCGAAGCCTCCGGCTGGAACCGGCTGGTCACAGTGCGGGAGGGAAATGGCGGGGAGAACGTCGACGTCCACGTCATGCAACCCGCCGACGATGTCATCCAGGGCGTCGTCGTCACGGTCATCAACAAGAAGGGTGAGGTGGTCTTCGTGAACATCGTGGGTAACATCAACGCCGACCAGATCGGCCTGGTGGCGGAGAAGTTTAACCTCGAACCACTGCGCAAGCTGAAGCTCGCGGGCGCCAAGTCCTGAGTCCGCAGCCGCGACAGATCCGCTGGGCGAGCGGCCGGAGAACCGAGAGCCGGACGAAACGGTCCGCGGTCTCGTTCCACCCTCAGGTGCTTGCCCGGGCTCGGCAGATTCGTCGCCCGACGCTATACGGATGAATACTCCGCTCCCCTCCCCACCGCCCGCCCCCCGCCGGCGCATCTGGCTCTGGGTGGCCGGACTCTGCCTCGTTCCCTTCGTGGTGCTGGCGCTCGTCGCGGTGTCGTACCTGTCCCTCGAGCGTGACGCGGCCGCGCTGCGCAGGCAGGTGATGCGCGCCACGGCCGGGGCTTGGACGACGCAGGTGCAGGTCAGCGTGGGAAGCGTGACGCTCGGTGGACTGCGCACGGCGCTGGCGTTCGTCGGTCATCCGCACGCCGCGACCGCCCGGCGGGGTTTGCGCGCCGTCTCGCGGGCCAGCGTCGGTGTCTACCGGCGCAAAGACAGTGTTGATCCGGGCCGCGCGTCCTCACTGCTGCTCGGCCCGGATCGGGGCATGCAACAGCGGGGCTGGACCCGCCTCGTCGGTGCCCAGCGCCGCGACGAATGGGTGGTCGTCTATGTGGCGGCGGATGCGGGGACCGGACGATCGATGGAGTGCTGTGTCGCCGTGTTGAAGCCGCGCGAATTGGTGGTGGTGTCGGTCGCCCTGGAGGCCGACGCCCTGGGAGAGTTTCTGTCCGCCGTGCTGTCCGGAGAATTCACCGGCGGGGAGTATCACCGGCGTTGGAGCGCGGGACGGTGAACGCGTGGACGACCACCGCGCGTGCGACGGGGCCGGGCGACCGGTTCGTCATCCGCCCTGCGGTCACGCCCTCATCGGGCCGCGTTGACCCGCGCCTGCAACGCCTCGAAGCGCGCGCGCGTGGCGGCGTCGGGCGCGAGCGTGAGACCCAGCGTGACCTGCCAGCGCGCGGCGTCGGTGTGGCCGTGGCGCAGATTGAGTTCTGCCGTACGGTGCACGAGTTCGCTGTGGCGGGGAAAGAGGCGCACGCCCCGCTCGAGCAACGCCAGTTGGGCGCGCGTCGGGGCATCGGTGCAGGCCGCCCACACGTCGGCGATGAGCGTGTAGGCCTCGACCAGCAGCGGCTCCTGTTCACGCGCGGCGAGCAGCGGAGCCAGGACGTCGCCGGCCTGTGCGGCCGTGAGCCCGGGAGCGGCGCTGGCGCCCGGGGCGCGTGCGGCGGCGAAACGCAGCCGCGCCAGTTCGAACCGTGCGCGCGGCCGCAGGGCCGGGTCGCGGGCGGCGGCGTCCTCGAGGTAGCCGCGTGCGCCCGCATCGTTGCCCGCGTCGACTTCGCACAGGCCGAGCACGGCGAGCAACTGCGGGTCGCGACTGCCCGCGTCGTACGCGCGCAGCAGGGTGCGGCGCGCCTGCTCCACGTACTTTGCCGTGAGCGTCGGGAAATGGGTCCGGACGTAGGCGATCTCGAGGCGCTCCCAGTCACCCTTGATCCGCGCGACCTCCACGTCGCTGGCCGCCCGCAGGGGATAGTCGGGCAGACGTGGCCGCTGTGCCGGCCGGAGCGCGAGACGCTCCCGCATGGCCTCCGGAAGATACTCCGTCAGCTGGGTCCGGGCGGTCGCGTAGTCGATGCCGAAGCACTCCTGGAACAGAGCCTCCGTCACCGGTTCAACCGCTGCGCGCGAGACGAATGTCGTCAACGCCGCCCGCCGGGGGGCGCCGCGGCCGGCCAGCCCCCAGCGGACGAACAGCGCAGCCTGCGCCTGCCACAGCGACAGGCCCTCGCCGAGCGCCGGGTCGCTCGCGGTGAGTTCACCGGCGAAGAAATCCGCCAGCGGCAGCAAGGCGCGGTTCGCGGCCGGGCCGGCTTGCAGCGCGGCGCTGCCCGAGGCGGAAAGCCAGTCCAGGCGTTCGAGCGTGAGCGCGTCCTCACTGAAGCGGGCGCGGGCGAACAGGGTGAGGACTCCGCTGATGTACCAGGGCGGCAGCGCCGGCAGCCGGTGGCGCAGGACATAGGCGACGTAGTCGGGGGTGAGGGCGACGCGGTTGGGATCGAACTCGCTGGCCCGCACGACGGCAAACAGCGCCTGGCCGTCCCGGTCCCACAGACGAAGATTCGGCAGGAACGTGTAGCGGGGCGGCGGCGGCCGGCGACGCAGGCGGCCGTCGTCGATCGGCACCACCGTGTTGTCCAGGCGCTGCTGGTCGACCGCGGTCAGCGCCATTTGCGCGACCACCTCCTGCGACGTCGGCGGCAGTTGGGCGCTGTCGACGAACAGCAGCAGCTGCTTTCCGGACATCTGCAACTGCAGCGCCGCGGGCACGAGTTCCGCGAGCAGGGCGTGCAGCC
>JAEUHA010000659.1 GCA_016793535.1 Opitutaceae bacterium
CAGCCGCGCCACAGTTCCCAGATGATGGGAAGGACGGAGAGAATGATGATCGCGAGGATCACGAGCTTGAAATTCTTCTGCACGAAGGGCTGGTTGCCGAACCAGTAGCCCGCGTAGATGAAGAAGTAGATCCAGATGAACCCGCCGATGACGTTGTAGGCGATGAAGCGCGAGTACGTCATCTTGCCGACCCCGGCGACGAACGGGACAAACGTCCGGACAATCGGGACGAATCGAGCCAGGATGATCGCGCGACCGCCATACTTCTCGAAAAACGCGTGGGCGCGTTCGAGGTGTTTTTTCCGCAGGAAGACCGAGTCGTCGCGCTTGAACACCGCCGGTCCAATCTTCGCGCCGATCCAGTAATTCAGGGTGTCGCCGATCACCGCCGCGATGAACAGCAGCAGCGCCATCAGGTGCACGTTGAGGCCGGTCTCAGGCTTGGCGCAGAAGGCGCCTGCGGCGAACAGAAGCGAATCGCCCGGGAGAAAGGGCGTCACGACCAGGCCCGTTTCCGCAAAAATGATCAGGAAGAGGACCGCATAGGTCCACGTGCCGTACTGCGCGATGATCTCCGCGAGGTGACGGTCGATGTGGAGGATGAAATCAACGAGCTTCTTGACCAGGTCGATCATGGCGCAAACGGGTGGCGGTGCGGGTGGGTCGGGCAAAAAAAAGGCAGGCAGCGGTAAACTGCCTGCCGGAAGAAAAAGGAATCGAGCTCAGACGTCGGGCTTCGTCTTGCGCAGCCCCATGACGCGGTCGCCCGCCTTCCACTGGCCGCGCTTCTTGAGCACGTCGACGCGCTCGAAGCGCTTCAGGACGTTGCGTTTGACGACGAGGCCGGAGATGCCTTGGAGACTTTTGTGCTGAGACATGGCGTGTAAAAGGAGGGTTGCGACGTGTTAAAGGGGCGGAGTGCTAGAGTTCGCGTATGCCCATGACAAGTATTTTTCTCCCACGTGTTCAGCCCGGACGACGACCCATTCGGGCGTGGCGTAGGGATGGCTGCCCAGCACGTGCGTTTCCAACCGGGTCGCCAGGGCCGGCAGGCACTTGAAAGTGAGGCGAAACTCCTCGCTGCGTTCGAGTTGCCCCTGCCAACGGTAATGGGAGACCAACGGGCCCTCGATCTGGACGCAGACGGCGAGGTGGAGTCGGACCGCCTCCTCCGCCAGGCGCTCCGCATCAGTCCGAAGCGCGACCGTCGTCCAGGCGATGAGCATGGCGCGAACGTTCCCCGTCGCGGCGTCGCGGGCAAGCCGGGAATTCTCTATTGACGGCCGGCGGAGGGAGCGTTGCTTTTGCCGGTTTTCATTCCGTAACTGCCGGACCACCATGCGAGACGATTACATCAAGGAAGCCCTCAAGGCCATCAACGATCCCAACATCCTGATCAACGTGGTTTCACGCCGCGTCAAACAGTTGAAGCGCGGCAATCGTCCCCTGGTCGAGTCGCTGGAAAAGCTTTCGCCCGAGGACACCGCGCTGCGCGAGATCATCGAGGGCAAGATCAGCCACGAACTGGCCTGAGCCACCCCGCCGGCGTCCCCGCTTTCGCGGCCCCGTTCTGCATTGGCAGACACGGGGCCGCTTTTTTATGTAGCCATCCGACCTGCGCTTCGTCCCGCTCCTGTTCCCGCCATGGCCGCCAGCAAGAAAGAGTCCGAGCGCTTCACCGAGATTCGAAACTCGAAGGCGCTCCGCGACTACTCGATCGGCGAGCGGTTCGAGGCGGGCATCCAGCTCAAGGGCACCGAGGTGAAGTCGATCCGGGCCGGCCGGGCGCAGATCAACGATGCGTTCGCCAAAGTCGAAAAGGGCGAGGTGTGGCTCTACAATGCGCACATCGAGCAGTACGCGTTCGGCAACATTCACAACCACGATGCCAAACGGATCCGCAAGCTGCTCCTGCACCGGCGCCACATCGAGAAGATCCGGATGGCGCTCGAGGCCGGAGGGCAGGCCCTCGTGCCGCTGCGGATGTATTTCAAGGGCGCGCTGGTGAAGGTCGAGGTTGGCCTCGGCACCGGCAAGAAGCTCTTCGACCGCCGCGACGACATGAGGAAAAAGGCCGTGCTCCGCGAAGTCGACCAGGCGATGAAGCAGCGCCGCCGCTGAACGTCCGCGCATGCTGCACGTCGTGCTCTTCCAGCCGGAGATCGCGCCGAACACCGGCAACATCGGCCGGATGTGCGCGCTCACCCGCTCCCGGCTGCACCTGATCCACCCGCTCGGCTACGTGATCAACGACCGCAACCTGCGGCGCGCCGGCATGGACTACTGGAAGTCGCTCGACGTGCACGAGCACGCGGACTGGTCCGCGTTCCGGGCGAGTCCGGCCGCGCCCCGGCGGCTGTGGCTCTTCACGACGCGGACGGAGCGCAGCTTCTGGGACGTGCGCTATGCCGATGACGACGGGCTCGTGTTCGGCAACGAGAGCTCCGGCGCGCCTGACTGGTTGCACGAGGAGCTCGGCGAGAGGCGCGTCACGATCCCGCACGCGAATCCGACGTTGCGCTCCCTCAACCTGAGCACCGCGGCCGGCGTGGCGTGTTACGAAGGCCTGCGGCAATTGCGGGAGGCAGATCCCAGGCTTTTTCACCGCGGGTAACGCGGATCGCGCTGATGATTTGACCCATCGTCGGCTGATTCTGTCGTTCTATCCGCGGCAACAGCGCTATCCGCGGTGCCCAATCCTGATCGGGGCACTCAGATCTCTCCGAGTCGCACGCACGCGACCGTGCGCGTGCCATCGGCGGGCAGGAGCGGCGGGACGGCCGCCTTGCACTTGTCCAGGGCGTGCGGGCAGCGGGGATGAAAGGCGCAGCCGGCCGGCGGGTTGATCGGCGAGGGTGGGTCGCCGGGCAGCACGATGCGCTGCCGCGTGCGTTCCACGTCGGGATTCGGCACCGGGATCGCGCTGACCAGCGCGCGCGTGTAGGGATGCAGGGGGCGCTCGATCACGTCGACCGCCGGCCCGAGTTCGACAATCTTGCCCAGGTACATCACGGCGATCCGGTCCGAGATGTGTTTCACCACCGACAGGTCGTGCGCGATGAAGATGAGGGACAGGTTCATCTTCCGGCACAGCTGCGACAGCAGGTTCAGGATCTGGGCCTGGATCGACACGTCGAGCGCCGAGACCGGCTCGTCGGCGATCACGATCCGCGGCTCGAGCGCGAGCGCGCGGGCGATCGCGATGCGCTGGCGCTGCCCGCCGGAAAATTCGTGCGGGTATTTCTGCATGTACCGCGGGGCGAGCCCGACCAGCTGCATGAGCTCCGCCACGCGGCCCGGGACCTTCTCCCGCGGGCAGACGCCGTGCACCCGCAGCGGCTCCGCCAGCGTATCGAAAACGGTCATACGGGGATTCAGCGAAGCGTAGGGATCCTGGAACACCATCTGCAGGTGCCGGCGCGCCGCCAGCACGTCCTCCCGGGATCCGCCGGTCAGGTTCTTCCCCTCGAGCACGACGGTGCCGGCGGTCGTCGGCACCAGTTGCATGATCGTGCGGGCGAGCGTGGATTTGCCGCAGCCGGATTCGCCGACGAGGCCCAGCACCTCGCCCTGGCCGACGGACAGCGTGACGCCATCCACCGCTTTTACGGTTCCGGCGTCGCGCTTGAAGATGAACCCGTGGCTGATCGGGAAATGCGTCTTGACGTCGCGCAGCTCGAGAATGGGCGTGGCCATGGTCAGATTTCCCCCCGTTGCGCCCGCAGGCAGGCATGCGCGTGGCCGGGTGCAACCTCGACCAGCCGGGCCGGCGTCTGGGCGCACGCGTCGACCGCGTACTCGCAGCGCGGAGCGAAGGGGCAGGCGGGCGAGGTCTTCGAGAGGTCGGGCGGCATGCCGCGGATGGTGTAGAGTTCGGTGCCCTTGCTCTGCAGGGCGGGGATTGAACGCTGCAGGGCGCGGGTGTAGGGGTGGCGCGGGGCGTTGAACAGGGTGCGCGTGTCGGAGGTCTCGGCGATCCGGCCGCCGTACATGACCTGCACCCGATCGCACAGGCCCGAGACGACGCCGAGGTCGTGCGTGATGAAGATCACCGCCATCCCGAGCTCGCGCTGCATCGCCTTGATCAGCTCCAGAATCTGGGCCTGCACCGTGACATCGAGGGCCGTGGTCGGTTCATCGGCGATCAACAGTTCCGGCCGCGTGATCAGCGCCATCGCGATCATCACCCGCTGGCGCATGCCGCCGGAAAACTCGTGCGGGTAGAGGTTCATCCGCCGCTCGGCGTCGTTGATGCCGACCGCCTCGAGCATCTCGAGCCCGCGCTTCCGGGCGTCGGCCTTCGAGATCTTCTCGTGGATCAGCAGCGGCTCGATCAGCTGGTCCGACACGCGCAGGTAGGGATTCAGCGACGTCATCGGGTCCTGGAAGATCATCGCCACCCGCTTGCCCCGGATCGCGCGGGACTGGGCCGGCGTGCAGCGCAGGAGATCGACGCCGTCGAAGATCGCGCTGCCGCTCTCGATCCGCCCCGGCGGCTGCGGAATCAGGCCCATGATCGAATAGCACGTCACCGACTTGCCGGAGCCCGACTCACCTACGATGCCCAGGGTTTCTCCCCGCTCGAGGGAAAAACTGACGCCGTCGACTGCGCGATAGACGCCGTTGCGGGTGTGGAAACTGGTGCGAAGGTCGGTGACGGAAAGAAGCGACACGGTGAAGGGCGCTTACGACTGTGTGGCTGGCCTCAGCGCACGCAAGGCCGCGACGACAGTTTCCGGGGCGAGGTCCGCCAGCGCGCCCCCGCCGGTGGGAGCCGATCCGGGTGCCTGCAGGATCTGCACGGGAGCGGCGAAGACGGGCCCGGTCCGGACGGGATTCGTCGGGCCGAAAAGCCCGATCAGCGGCACGCCGAGCGCGTTTGCCAGGTGCATGCCGCCGGTGTCGTTGGTGACGAGCAGGGCGCAGCCACCCAGCTCCCGGGCGAAGCCGGGCAGGTCAGTCTTGCCGGCGAGATCGATTACGCGCCCGGGGGCGAATCCGGCGGCGACCTCACGGGTGATCGCCGTGTCCTTCGCCGTGCCGAACAGGACAAATGTCCGCTCGGGCAAGGCATCGATCAATGCGCGCCAGTGCGCCACGGGCCAGCGTTTCGCCGGCGTGTTTTCCGAACCGCAGATCAACCCGATGCGGGCGGAGGCCGGGGCGGCGGCGGGCGTAACGGCGGCCACCGGCGAACGGTCCGGCGCCGCCTCCAGGCCGAAATGGCGCAGGAACGATTCCCAGAGCTCGAGTTGATGATGCGTGCGCTCGTCGTAGTCCGCGGGCAGCCGCCAGGCGTGCGTGAGCAACGGTCGCGGCTTGCCCGGTCGCACGAGCCCGAAACGCTGCCGACAGCCGGTGAGGCGCGCCTCGAGATCGCCACGCAGCGAATTCGTGAACAGGAGCCAGACGTCGGGGTGCTCGTGCCGCAGCGCGCGAAAATGCCGGAAATAGCCCGCGCCGCGCGGGGGCAGCGCGCGCAGCCGGTCCGCGATGGCCCAGGACTCGAGCAACGGGAGAAACGGCTTCGCCGCCACGAGCGTGATCTCGGCATCGGGGCGCGACACGCGGATCGCGCGGAGCAGCGGCAGGGCCATGACGACGTCACCGAGCCAGTTGGGCAGCCGTATCCAGATTCTGGTGCGCCGCGGTGCCGTCGTGAGCCCGCGGGCGGCGAGGTCGGCGGAGAGCAGGTTGCGCTTGGCCTCGAGCCGGAGCCGGCGCGCCGGCATGTCCTGGTTCCGCCAGCGGTCGTGGGCCCACAGCCACGACGCGCACAGATTGTCGTCCCCCCGGAGCAGTGTCTCGAGCCAGCGGTTCAGGCCAAGCGTGACCGCCGCGCTCGTGCCGTCGTGCTCGAGGCGCTGCACGCCGATCTCGACCCGCCAGAAACCGGTGCGCCGCGGAAAAATGCCGTACACGCGCGCGTTGAATTTCTCCGCCATCAGGCCGGGCAGCTCCGTCGTGGAACAGACGCGGTCGAACAGCGTCGTCAACGCGCCCTGCAGGCCGGCGTTCTGATCGAAGAGGATGCCGACGAAGCCGCGCCGGCGGAGGATCTTCAGCGCCTCGGCGAAGCCCTCCTTACGCGAAAGCAGGCGAAAGCCGAACCGTTCCCGCGACGTCTTGACCAGCGCGTCGGCCGCCGGGTTGTCGAGCGGACGGAAGATCGTGCCGAACTCCGGGAACGGTCCCGGCACCACGAGCGCCATCGCCGTCTGCGCCTCCCAGTACGCGAGGTGAGGCGAACAGATCAACGTCGCCGCCGGCTCGGCGTGATGGAGCTGAAAGGCGGCGACAAGCTCGGGCGCGGCCGCGATGATCCGGCGGTACCGCGCCTCATCCAGGAACGGCGTCGCGAGCGACAGCAGGCCGGTTTCGATCAGGCGCCGGCAACTCTCGCGGCCGATCGCGCGCTGCCATGCCGGCGGTCGCTCCGGAAACGCGTGATGCAGGTTGGAGAGGATCAGCCGGCGGCGCCGCGGCAGGCAGTAGAAGATGAAATCCCCGCCCATCACCGCGCAGGCCCGCAAGGCCCCTTCCGGGGTGTGGGCCGTCAGCCAGCCGAGTGACTTGAGCAGGAGATACAACACGCAGCGCCTGTGATTGCGCGCAGCGGCGCGGCGAGGCAATCCATCTTCGGCCCGCACGCCGGACCGCAAGCGACACAGCGGTGCCGCGGCCCGACGCGGCGCCCACGATCGAGCCCGCGTCACTTCGGGTCGATGAACGGCAGCCGGAGCTGGTCGAGGTTCGCGCGGAAGGCCAGGCTGTAGTTGGTGCCGAAGGTGCGCCGCGAGGTGTTGCGGCCGCCCTGGTAGAAGTTGCGCCACGAATCGTTGGTGAGGTTGGCGCCGTTCAGCTCGAGCGAGTAATTCCGGTTGGGAAACGTGTAGCGCAGCGTGGCGTCCCAGCGCTGGTGCTTCGACTCGTACACCGGGCGCAGATCGGTCGCGGTGGCAGCCGTGGTGATGGCCTCGGGAAAGAGGGTGGTGCGCAGGTTGAAGTACAGCGTCCGGCGGGGCGTCATGTAGCTCACGCCCCAGTTCGCGTTCCAGTCGTAGTAGTTCGGCGCGAGCGGCTTCGTGACGACGCCGGCGCGGTTCGGCGCCTCGCCCTTGGTGTTGCGATTATAGCCGCCGAACACTTCCCAGCCGCGCACGAGTTCCGGCAGGAAAGTGAGGTAGGGCCGCAGGCCCTGGCGCAGCGAGACCTCGAAGCCTTCGAACTCCCCCTTGCCGCCGTTGTCCTGCGTGTTGAGCAGATAGCCGGCGTACTGCCCCTCGAAGCCGTTGTCGTCGCCGGGCTGGATGGTGTCCGTCGAGTTGATGATGTAGTTCGACACCGTCTTCCGGAACCAGCCGACCGTCACCGTGCCGGCCGGACGCGTATACCATTCGACCTGGAGGTCCAAGTTGCGCGAATACGTGGGCAGCAGCCCGGTGTTGTTCACGGTGACGCTCGGAATCACGGCCGTGTCGTTCACCGTCGTGTTGGGCAGGATCGTCTGGACTCCCGGCCGCGACATCGACCGGGTCAGCGCGCTGCGGAAGAGCAGGTTGGGGCTGAACCGGTACGTTGCCTGCAGGTTGGGGAAGAGGTCGGTGTACTCGCTGGTCGCGCGCTGCGTCTGCGAGTAGACCGCGTCGAAGAACGCGCGCGAGTTGGCGGGCAGGCTCGCGCCGAGCGAATTGATGCGGATGGCGCCGCGGACGTAGTTCTCCGTCTTCTCGCCGCGAACCCCGCCGACCAGCGTGAGCTGCGGGGTGAACCGCACGGTGCCGGCGAAGTAAGCCGACGTGACGTTCTGCGCCATCGACTGGGTGTTCACGCGCTGCCGCTGGATATTGGCGGGCTGGATGTCGTGGACCGCGTTCGGGTTGGCCTGCATGAACTCGGCGAATTTGTACGGGTCGACGAGCGGCGGGCGGCGGATGCCGTAGAGGAACTTGTCGCCGTAGGTCGTCTTCTCGAACTGGGCGGCGGTGAGCAGCGGATCGTCGGCGTTGTTGCCGATGCCGTCCGGGCCGACGTATTGCAGGACGATCTGACCGGCCTGCTTGCGCCGATGGAGTTGGTAGAGGCTGGCCCCGGCCCGGATGTCGAACGGGATGCGCGCCCCGGCGAAGTCGCGGCGCGCGTCGAATTTCAGGTTCCACGTGCGGTCGTTCTGGAACCGCGGCGAAGTCTGCAGCGAGAAACTCTTCCGCGTGTTGTAGCTGGCGAGGTCGTACAGGTCGGGGCCCGCCAGTTGCGTCAGCGAGAGCGGCGCCGGCGTGTCCGGCTGCGCCGTCATGCGCACGACGACGCCGTCGGCGGCGACCAGGTTGAACTGCATCGACTGGATCATCGCGGGCAGGTCCGTGACCTTGGAGTCGGACTTGCCGTAGTTCGCGGAGTAGTCGATCCGCCACGGACCGAACCGGTGTTCGACGGCGCCGACGAAGCCGTAGTTGGCGCTGACCGAGTCGCTGTAGTCGTTGAACACGTCCACCAGCGCATTGCGCACCGTGGCGTCGGTCGTGGTGGACGTGGCGTCGACCGTGCCCGGCCGCACGCGGAACGTGTGACTGCGGTTCTGGCTCAGGTACTGGTTGTGGCTCGTCTTCAGCTTCAGTACGGTGTGCGTGCCCAGCTTGTAGTCGCCGTTCAGGCTGTACGTGCGGCGGTTCTTCACCTGCGGGCCGTCGACGAGGGTGAAGGTGTTCACATTGAAGCGGGACGCGTCGGTGACCGGATTCGCCGCCGTGCCCGCGACGAACGGAGAATACGTCATCGCGTAATTATGGCTCGGATTGATCGAATTGCTTTCGAAGTACGAAAACGAAAGGCCCAGCGTCTGGTCGAGAAACGCCTCCGAGTAATTGAGGCTGCCGCCGGGCTTGATGCGCCCGGTGGTGCGCGAGCCCGGGCCGGGCATGCTCCAGCGCAGCATCTCGCTGTTGGCCGAGAGCGTGAGCGTCGTGCTGAAACGGCGGCCGCGCTGCGAGAAGGCGTTTTTCGTGACCGCGTTGACGACCCCGCCCGTGGACGGCGCCATCCAGGGCGGAGGTGCCTTGTAGACTTCGATCGTCTCGATGTTGTTGATCGTGGCCTGGCTGAATTCGAAGGCACGGCTGGAGGCGTCGCTGCTGCCGGTGCTCGAGCGCGGCGGGGTGCCGGCGGCGGCGGGAATCTGTCCGTCAAACGTGAATACGGTGGCCTCCGGATCCTGGCCGCGCATCGACACCGTGCTGGCGTCGGCGTTGGAGAAGTTCACCTGGATGCCCGGCACGTAGCGGAGGAACTCGCCGATGTTGCCTTCCGCGACATTGCCCAGCGTGTCGGCGGAGATCGCCTGCACGAAGAAGTCGGACTTCTTCTGCTGATTGAGGGCGGCGGCGTTGCCCTCCACCTCGGCGGCCACGGTGAACGCGGCCAGCTGATAGATGCTCGACGTGAGGTTGATCTCCACGCGCGCGGACTGCCCGGCCGCGACGTTCACCGTCGGGGTCGCGGAATCGAGGCCGGTGTAGGAGATCTCCAGCGGCACCGCACCCGCGGGGACGTCGCGCAGCGTGAACGTGCCGTCGCGGTCGGTGAGCGTGGACTGGCTCCCGCCGACGATGCGGACCTCGGCCTGGAAGAGGAACTGGCGGGTGGCGGCGTTGGCGACCGTGCCGCTGATGCTGCCAGTGGCGGTCTGCGCAAGTCCGGCGGCCAGCGTACCGAAGAAGACGACGCACGCGGCGCCGAGTCGAAGTGCGCAGATGAGGGAGGGCGGCACGGGGAGTGCCGAGGGGGCTTTCATAGGGTAGGTAGGCTGAGCCGCAGGTCAGACGCGGCGCGCGGTAGCTCGGGATGATGGGAGGCAGGGCGCGAGGGAACGCCAGCCTGACAGTCAATTGGCTCGCCATGAAAAGGCACCTCGAAAGCGCCACGCGGGCTTTGACTGTCCGGATGCAATCCGGAGAATCCGGGCGGTGTCCCGCGCGACTTGCGCGCTAGACTTCCCGGCCGTCACCCCCCCCCTGTCAGCCCGGCGCTGACGCGATCTCCGTCCTTTCCCATGATCCCTTCCCTTCGCTGTTGGTTTGCCGTCATGGCCCTCGGGGCCGTCGTGGCCCGTGCCGCGTCGCCGGCGGCGCCGGTTACGTTGTCCTGGCTGGGCGACACCCCCGCGCCCGCCAGCACCGGGGTGAGCTGGGGCGTGCCCTGGCCCAAGGGCGCGGTGCCGAAGGACCAGCGGTTCGCGCTCGCGGCCGCGGACGGCACGATGCTGCCGCTGCAGACCTGGCCGCTGGCGTACTGGCCCGATGGTTCGCTGAAATGGAGCGGTTTCGCGACGGTGGCGGGGCCGGAGCGCGCGGGGCCGTTCACCCTCGCGCCCGGCGACGGGACCGCGGCGGGCGGCGCGACCGTGCGTATCCGGCAAACGGAGACCACGATCGAGGTGCAGACCGGCGCGCTGACGTGCCGCGTGCTCAAGCGGGGCGGGTCGCTCATCGAATCCCTGCGCGTCGACGGGCGTGACGTCGCGCGGCTCGGCCGGCTGGTGTGCATCGTCCAGGACGGGCCCGATGGGTCGGCCGAGGTGGCGCCGCGGCGCGAACGATTCGAGGGCCGGCTCGAGCAGGTGACGGTCGAGCAGTCGGGTCCGGTGCGGGCGGTGCTGAAGCTGGAGGGGCGCCACCAGGCCGCCCGCGGCTCACGGGCGTGGCTGCCGTTTGTCGTGCGGCTCTACTTCTACGCGGGGCAGACCTCGGTCCGGCTCGTGCACACGATCATCTATGACGGCGACGACCAGAAGGACTTCATCCGCGGGCTCGGGCTCGAGTTCGCGGTGCCGCTGCGGGAGGAACGGCAGAACCGGCACGTGCGCTTCTCCGGTGAAAACGGCGGCCTGTGGGCGGAACCGATCCAGCCCATGGTCGGCCGGGGCGGGCGCGTGGTGAATCACCCGGACGGTGGCGGCAACGTGTACCCGGACCAGCTCGAGGGAAAACGGGTGCCGGACCGCGCGCGCTACTCGGCGCGTGAACAGGGCCTGCTCGACGACTGGGCGGTGTGGGATGCGTTCAAGCTCGTCCAGGCGAACGCCGACGGCTTCTCGGTCGTCAAGCGCACGAACCCGCAGAGCGCGTGGATTCCGTGCGGCGCCGGCCGGCGGGCGTCCGGGCTCGTCTTCGTCGGCGATGCCAGCGGCGGGCTCGGGCTCAGCGTGAAGAATTTCTGGCAGTCACATCCGGCTTCGCTCGAGGTCGACGGGGCGACGTCGGGCGAGGCGACGTTGCGGGCCTGGCTGTGGTCGCCCGACGCGGCGCCGATGGACATGCGGCACTACGACACGCGACCGCACGGGCTCGAGGCGGCCTACGAGGACGTGCAACCGGGCCTCAGCACGCCGCTCGGCGTGGCCCGCACGAGCGAGCTGACGCTCTTTCCGTCGGCCACGGTGCCGGCGCGCGCCGAGACGGTGAAGCTCGCCCAGCTCGGCAGCCAGTTGCCTCTGCTGGTCGCCAGTCCGCGGTACCTGCACTCCGTGCGGGCGCTCGGCCTGTGGAGCCTGCCGGACAAATCCACGCCGTTCAAACGCGCGGTCGAGACGCAGCTCGAAGGCACGCTCGCGTATTACCAGACGCAGATTGAACAGCAGCGCTGGTACGGCTTCTGGGACTTCGGCGACGTGATGCACTCGTACGACGCCGCGCGCCACGTGTGGAACTACGACCTGGGCGGCATGGCGTGGGACAACACCGAACTCGGCACCGACATGTGGCTGTGGCTTTCCTTCCTGCGCACGGGCCGGGCGGACATTTTCCGAATGGCGGAGGCGATGACGCGCCACACCAGCGAGGTGGACTGCTACCATCTCGGTCCGCTCGCGGGGCTCGGCTCGCGGCACAACGTCCGGCACTGGGGCTGCGGCGCCAAGGAGGTGCGGATCAGCATGGCGGGACTCAAGCGCTACTACTATTACCTCACGACGGATGAGCGCACGGGCGACCTGATGCGCGAAGTGGTGAACGCGGACCAGAAGATGATCGAGTTTGACCCGATGCGGATCGCGCAGCCGGCGACGGAAGCGGAGCGGCGTTATCCCACGCGGGTCCGGGCCGGCCCGGACTGGTTCGCCTTCGTGAGCAACTGGATGACCGAGTGGGAACGCACCGGGGACACGAAGTGGCGCGACAAGATCGTGGCCGGCGTCGAGTCGATGCTGGCGCTGCCGTACTGGCTGAAGTCGGGGCGGAACCTGGTGTATGGCTACGACCCCGCCACCGGAAAGCTCTATCCGCTCTCCAACGAGGTCGGATCGTACAATCTCGCGACGATCCAGGGCGGGGCGCAGGTGGTCTTCGAGTTGAACGAGTTCTTCGATCACCCCGGCTGGCATCGGATGTGGCTGCAGTATTGCCGGCTCGGCAGTGCGCCCGCGGACGTGCTGAAACGCGACCAGGAGACGGGTAGCGAAGGTGCCGGCGCCCGTTACGTCGGTGAACAAGGGGCCGGCAGCCAGGGCACCCCGCGGCTGGCGGCCTATGCGTATTGGAAAACCCGTGACGCCGCCTTTGCGCGGGTCGCCACCGCGTCGCTGCTGCGGTTCGGCGGCGGGCCGGTCACGACCACGCGCATCGAGGGTCACCTGGTGTTGAATCCCGTCGACGAGGCGCCGCGGATCAGCACCAACGGCGCGGCCCAGTCCGGTCTGAGCGCCATCGAGATCCTTGAACTCTGCGCGGACCAGCTGCCGACCGAAGTCCCGCCGCCCGCGCCGCCGGGCGAAGGCCGCGGGGGGCGCGGTGGCCGGGGTGGGCGGGGGCCGGTCGCGCCGAAATGACCGGCGGGGCTTCCCTGTAGGCGGGGTGCGCCCACCCCGCGGAAGCGACCTTCGAAATGGCATGGCGCGGGGTGAGGGCACCCCGCCCACACCAGGCGACCGTGCCTGCAATTGAGATGCCGGCCATCGCTTAACTTGACTGGCTGCCCGGGTAACGTTTCCCGTTGTGTCACCCCATGAAAATCCTCCACCGGTTCCTTCCTGTTGTCCTGATCCTGATCGCCACGTCGCTGCGGGCCCAGACGCCGCCCGCTCCCTATGGCGAGCCTATCGCGCTGGCCGAAGCCAAACGTGTGCTCGCGGCCGCGCAGGCTGAGGCCGCCAAGAACAAGTGGAACGTCGTGATCGCGGTGGTCGATGCCGGCGGCCACCTGGTCGCGCTCGAGCGCATGGACTCGACGCAGTACGGCAGCGTCGTGGTCGCGCAGGAGAAGGCTCGCACGGCGGCGGCGTTCCGGCGCTCGTCCAAGGTTTTCCAGGACGGAGTGGCCGCCGGCGGCGAAGGCCTGCGGATGCTGGCGCTGCCCGGCGCACTCCCGATCGAGGGCGGACTTCCGCTCGTGGTCGGCGGCAAGGTCGTCGGTGCGATCGGTGTCTCCGGCGTCACTTCGGCGCAGGACGGCCAGATCGCGGCCGCGGGGGTCGCGGCGCTGAAATAGCGGCGCTCGGCGGCCCCGACTCAGCCGGAATCATGAAGTTGAGAGTTTTAAGTTGAGAGTTGAGAGACCGATCTGCCCAGACTGTCTCACCACAAACGCCCGGGAAATTAGTGCCCACCGCTTGGTTTGGCTCTCAACCCTCAACTCTCATCTCTCAACTGAATTGTCCCGACTCAGTTCCGGGGCAGTCCGTGGAGATAGCTCAGCACGCCCTCGGTGTAATCGCGTTCCACCTGGGCGGAAAAGGGCGACGTGCGCGGCTCGTACCCGCCGTCGCGGAACGCCTGCGCGGTCGGCAGGTAACCCATCCAGCCGTTGCAGTAGCCGAGGAAGAATGTGTGCCGGAACGGCGATTCGGCGCGGACGCGGAGTGCGATTTCACAGAACAGCTCCACCGGGCTGCCCCACAGCACGGCATCGTTGATCCGCAGCACGCGCACCGGAATCCGGACCAGGTCGGAGCCGCCGGCTGATTTCGCGCCGTAGGCTTTGAGTTCATCGGACCAGCCGAGTCCCTCCTTGCGCGGCGTCTCGATCCAGGTTTCGCCGAGCCAGAGATTCACATCGGCGCCGCCCGCGGCCATTGCCTGGTTCGCCTCGAGGATCTTGTCGCCGAGCAGCACGCGAAACTCGCCGAGGTGCGAGCGCGCCAGGTCCTGCACCGTGTAGATCGGCGCCAGGTTGCCCGCGGCCCCGTTGATATAGAGGGCGGGAGCGCCGAGCTTCTCCTCGACGTAGGCGCTCACGATGCCCGGACCGTCGCCGCTGATCTGGAGCATCGAGGGGCCGAGCACCGTGCCGTGCATCGCGTAGTTCGTGACGAACCCGATCGGCTTGCCGTCGAGTCCCTCGAGGCGGATCAGGCCGATCTGCCGGTCGGCGGGACCGTCGGGATTCAGGCCCAGCGAGATCTTGCCGTCGGCATCCCGCGCGCGCCGGTTGATGTTCGCCCGCGAGAACCCGGTGCCGATGGCGAGCCGCGCGGGCCGGAGCTCGGCGCGAGCCTGCTGGATCCCCGCCTTGAGCTTGTCCTTCACGAACGCGAGGTAGTCGCGGTCCCACGCATGCTGCGACCGCCCCTTGAGCAGGATGTCGTACATCCCGGGCGGACCGACTTCCGGCGTGGAGTGGCTGTGCGTCACCGTCCACCACACCTGCTTCGGCTCGATGCCGGTTTCCTTTTTCAGCTCCGCCGTGAACTCGTCGTACACCGTGGGTGAAAACAGGCACAGGTCCGACGCGACGAGGAAGACCTGGGTCTTGCCGTCGTCGAACGCGGCGATGCGGTGGAAGATCGGATCACGGACGCCGGTCGACTTGCGCGCGCCGTAGCCCATGAGCATCTGGGGCGTGGAGGGGCTGATGTCGACTTTCACGGCTGACGCGCGGAATGCCGCGTGCACCGGCAGGGTCAGCAACGTCAGGGCCAGCAGCAGGGGAGTAGGACGCATGCGCCGACGCTGAGCGGCCGGTCCCGCGGGTGCAATCGGGCAGTGGGTGCGTTTCACTCCGGCCGGAGCGGACTCGTTTCGCCTCCCGGGTGCGATCGAACGCAGGGTCGCGGCGTCGAACTTCTCCTCCCGTCGATTCCCGCTGGCCGCCGCCCGGATTGCCTTGAACGAAAACGTGGTTTCCCTCTCGTTCGTCACCCCTGCCGGACCGCACATCCCGCGGTCCGGGTCTTGCAACCCCAACCCTCACCGGCGGCCGCGCCTCCTCTCCGCATGACGACGTTCGTATCCATGGCCCTTGGACTCTGCCGCTGGATCCTCCCCGCCGCCGGCCTTTTCGCAGTGGCACACTCCGGTTTCGGCCAGGCCGCCGCGGTCGGGGCGGTCGAAGGGCGCGTGCAGAGCGCGCGAACGGGCGAATTCATCGAGGGCGCCCGGCTCACCGTGGAGGGTACGGTGCTCGAGACCTTCACCGACCGGGACGGCCTGTTCCGCCTGGGCAACGTCCCCGCCGGCACAGCGCGCGTGACCGTCTTTTATACGGGCGTCCCGCCGCAGACCAGCCCGGTCACGGTGCCGGCCGGACAGACGGTGCAGCTCGACCTGACCCTGGGCCGCACGGACCCGCGCCCCGGGGCCGGCGTGGTGAAACTGGACGAGTTTGTCGTCGCGACGTCCCGCGAGATGGACGCGGCGGCGCTCGCGATCAACGAGCAGCGCTTCTCGTCGAACATCAAGAACGTCGTCTCGACCGAGGAATTCGGCAATGTGGCCGAGGGCAACGTCGCGGAGTTCCTGAAGTTCCTCCCGGGTGTGACCATCGATTACACGGGCGGCAACGCGCGCGACATATCGCTCAACGGCGTGCCCTCCGACTTCGTCCCCGTGACGGTCGACGGCTTCAGCGTGGCGACGGCCGACTCCGGCGGCAGCACGACCCGTGCGGTGCAGTCCGACATGATCTCGATCAACAACCTCTCGCGCATCGAGGTGTCATTCTCGCCCACGCCGGAATCGCAGGGCGCGGCGCTCGCTGGTTCCGTGAACATGGTGCCGCGCAGCTCGTTCGAGCGCTCGAAGCCCGTGTTCTCCGCCAGCACGTACCTGCTGATGCGCGACAATGCCCGGGACTTCCACAAGGTGCCCGGCCCGAAGCCGAGCAAGACGCGCAACGTGCATCCGGGCTTCGATTTTTCCTATGTGGCGCCGGTGAGCAAGCGCTTCGGCTTCACGCTCTCGGGCGGCGTCTCGACGAATTATTCGCCGCAGGACAATATTCAGATGACCTGGCGCGGCGCTGGGGCGGTGACGAACGGCGCGGCTTTTCCCAACACGACGCCGGACCGGCCGTACCTGTCGCAGTTCCTGATCCAGGACGCGCCGAAGGTGACGACCCGCCGCTCGGTGGGCGCGACGGTGGATTTCAAGCTGACGCCCAGGGACCGGGTGACCTTTGCGTTCCAGTACTCTTCCTTCGACGGCCGCTTCGTCGTCTCGAACGTCAACCTCAACACCGTGCGCGTGCCGGCCGACGGTTTCACGACGACCTCGACCCGCGGTGCGGTGGGGGCGGGCACGATCAACTCGGCTCACCAGGAGCGAAACCGTTTCAACCGGACCTACATGCCGACCTTCGTCTGGCGGCACGACGGGCCGGTGTGGCGCTGGGACCTGGGCCTCGGCCTGTCGCAGCAGAGCGATTACAACCGCGACACCGACCAGGGCTATTTCCGGATCGTGAACATGACCCGGACGAACGTGACCATCAATTTCGATGACATCTTTTATCTGCGGCCGCGGACGATCCGGGTGACCGACGGCACGACGGGCGCCGCGGTGGACCCGTTTGCGCTCTCGACCTATTCGCTGGTCTCCGGCACCCGCCAGGCGACGCGCAACTACGACCGGCAGCGCACGGCGTACGGCAACCTGCGGCGCGACTTTTTCACCGCGATCCCGTTCACGCTGAAGACCGGGTTCGATCTCCGTGAATCGGTGCGCGACTTCCGCGGCGGCACCATCACCTACACCTATAACGCCGCCAACCG
>JAEUHA010000660.1 GCA_016793535.1 Opitutaceae bacterium
CTACGCCGGGGGGGGGGTTTAAAACCGGTTTTCGCCCTGGTATCCACCCACTGCCTAAACGACCCCATCCCAGTGGCCGGCCACGGCCGACACGCCCACTCCTATGAGGATGACAATCAAGGGGAACATGGGGTAACTCAACGCCCGTAGACTAAATCGAAGCGTTTTCGTTCCGAAAACCTTTCGGGAATCGCAAAAAAGGTGATTTTGCCCCCGACGGGCCCGTCACGCCCGATCCAGACCCCCCCCGCAGGCCCGGCTGGCTACGATTTCGGGGCGGCCTTCTTCGGCGCCGCCGGCTTCTTCTCATCGAGGTTTTGCATGATCTCCACGTCGCTGACGGGCGCCGAATTCACGCCCGCCGCCGGCACCTCGAGTTTTGCCAGCCAGACCAGGGCGTTCAGGATCAGCCGACGCTGGTCGTCGTTTTGCCAGTTGAGGTGAAAGTGTCCGCCCGTGAAGCCGAAGCCCCGGCCCCCGTCGGGGCGCTCGACCGCCCACATCATCGTCTCGGGCCGGCCTTTCGCCGCCTGGATGTGGGGATAGGGCCCTTTCGGGTGCACATAGGGGCCGTCGCGAACCGCGTCCGACGGCTTCGCCACCAAAATGTCCTTCACCCCGGCCTTCCCATCGCGGAAGCGCATGTTGAAGTACCACTCGTCCTTCGTCTTGAAAGGCTTCACGCCGCGGGTGATCGGGTGCACGGGCAGCGTCTGGAAATCCGCCTCCCAAATCGGGTTGCACGAAAAGGAATTCTCGTAATGCCCCCCGATCCATTCCTTCCACTCCGGACCGCCCTTGTCCGGCACGACTTCCACCGCATAATGCGCGCAGCCGAGGCTGACGCCTTTCTTGACCTGACCGCGCAGGAACTCGAGGCGCTCGGGCCGGACCGCGAGGTGATTCGCGCCGCCATCCGAGTAGATGAAGATCGCATCCGCTTCGTCGAAGATCGAATTGTCGTCCACCCGCTTGCCGTCGACCATCTTCGTCGGCCAGCCATTGGTCACCAGCACCGTCTTCAGACCCGGGAATCCCTGCAGGCGTTTCTGCAGCAACATGGAACCGGCGCGAAACTCATGCATGAGGGGCGGGTGGCTCACCGGTCCGGCAATCATGACCAGCTTGCGGTCGGCGGCGGAAGCGAGCGTCGTCAGGGAGGCGAGCGCGACGATGACAAGAGCGCGGAATTTCATGGGGTCGGACCGAAAAATGGAGCCCAAGGAACCCCGAATGCGAACCAAAACACGCACCGGACCTCAGTCCTAATCCCGCCGGACGACGCACCTCCCCGCGCGCCATCGGATGACAGCGCGGCCCGCGCAACCAGGCTCGCCTGAGCCAGTGCGCCTGCTCATTCTGCCTGCCCGCCTCCCCCAACCCCATGCGCATTCTAGTCTGGCTGCTCGCCACGCTCAGCCCCGCTTTCGCCGGGGCCGCGTTGCCCAAGGTGCTGTTCTTCGCCAACCCGATGACGTCTGACAACGACGTGGTCAGGCGGCCCCAGCCCGACGTGCTCTCGGTCGCCGAACGTCATTTTCAGTCGCTGAGCGCGGGGGTCTTCGACGTCACGATCACGCAGGACGGCCGCAGCCTGGGCAGCCGCGAGGCGTTGTCCCGCTATCAGGCGATCGTCTTTTTCACCGCCATCAATCCGCCCGGGGTCGACATCGATGCGCTGGTGGCCTGGGTTCGCGACGGCGGCGCATTCGTCGGCATTCACTCCACCGCGAACACCTACCAGAAGCACCCCGGCTTCGGCGAACTGCTCGGCGCCCGCTATGACCGCCGCCCCTGGCGGACCGCCGCCGCGCCGCAGACCCGGGTGCGGGTCAAAGTCGACGACCGCACGCACCCGGCCACGCGCCATCTCGGCGCCGGGTTCGAACTCGCCGACGACATCTACCAGTTCAAGGCCATCGACCACGGAGGCATCACCGTGCTGCTCAGCCTCGATCCCGCCAGCCTTGACCTGAATCACCCCAAGATGAACCGCGACGACCGCGTCCTGCCCGTGGCGTGGTCGCGGGCGTTTGGCCGGGGCCGGGTTTTCTACACCGCCCTCGGCGACTGGGAACCGACCTGGTCTGACCCGCGCTATCGTACGCACCTGATCGAGGGCATCCGCTGGGCGATGGCCCGTCCCTCCGCGCCCTGAAGCCGGTCCCGCTTGAGTTGCACCGCGGACCGCGAATAACTCCCTCCCCTTCCATGTTCACCCTCGGCATCGATTACGGCACCAACTCCGTGCGCGCGCTCGTGGTGCGCTGCGCCGACGGTGCGGAGCTCGGCTCCGCCGTCTTCAACTACCCCAGCGGTCATCAGGGCGTTCTCCTGGACCCCAAGGACCACAACCTCGCGCGGCAGCATCCCGGCGACTACCTCGTCGGGCTCGAAAAATCCGTGCGCGCCGCCCTCGCCGCCGCCGGCCGCAAACGCGGGTTTTCCCCGGCCCGGATCGTCGGGATCGGCGTCGATACGACGGGGTCGAGTCCGATCCCGGTCGACGCCGCCAACCGCCCGCTCGCCCTCGATCCGAAGTGGAAGCGCAATCTCAATGCGCAGTGCTGGCTCTGGAAGGACCACACCAGCATCGCGGAGGCCGCGCAGATCACCGCGCTCGCCGCCCGGCACCGGCCGCAGTTCATCGCCAAGTGCGGCAACACCTATTCGTCGGAGTGGTTCTGGTCCAAACTCTGGCACTGCCTCAACGTCGCGCCCGCCGTGTTCAACGCTGCCTACTCGTGGGTTGAATTGGCGGATTGGATACCGTCCGTTCTCGCCGGGGTCGACCTGCCGGCGAAGGTCGTCCGCGGGGTGTGTTGCGCCGGGCACAAGGCGCTCTACGCCGATGACTGGGGCGGCCTGCCGGACAAGGAGTTCCTCGCGTTGCTCGACCCCAAGCTCGCCGCCTTGCGCGACCGGCTCTACGAGCGCGCCTACGACGCAACCGTGCCCGCGGGCCGGCTCTGCCCGGCGTGGGCCGCGCGGCTCGGCCTGCCCGCGGGCATTCCGATCGCGATTGGCGAGATGGATGTCCACTACGGCGCGATCGGCTGCGGCGTCGCCGAGGGCGTGCTCGTGAAGGTCATCGGCACGTCGACATGCGACTGCGGCGTCGTCTCCGCCCGCAAGACCGTGCCCGACATCCCCGGCATCTGCGGGATCGTCAAGGGCGCGATCCTCCCCGGCTTCTACGGGATCGAGGCCGGCCAGTCTGCCGTCGGCGACATCTTCAAGTGGTGGGTCGAGGTGGTGTGCGGCGGCGATGGCGCCCTCCATGCCCGGCTGACGCAGGCCGTCGCCCAACAGCGGCCCGGCGAATCCGGCCTGCTCGCCCTCGACTGGAACAACGGCAACCGCACCATCCTCGTCGACCCCTTGCTCACCGGCGCCCTGGTCGGACAGACCCTCTACACCACGCCCGCCGAGATCTACCGCGCGCTGATCGAAGCCACCGCGTTCGGCGCCCGGGCGATCCTCGAACGGATCAAGGACTACGGCGTGCCCGTCCAACGCATCGTCTGCGCCGGGGGCATCGCCGAGAAGAATCCGATGTTGATGCAGATCTACGCCGACATCACCGGCTGCACCATGCAGGTCTCCGGCTCGTCGCAGGCCTGCGCCCTCGGTTCCGCCATCAGCGCCGCGGTCCTCGCCGGCGCGCACCGCGATTTCCCTGCCGCCCAGAAGGCGATGACGAGCGTGAAGGCGCGCAGCTACCGACCGATCGCGGCCCACCGCCGGACCTACGACCGGCTCTACCGGCTGTATCGGAAACTCCATGACGCTTTCGGCGGCCTCGACCGCGCCGCCGACCTCTCGGGCGTGATGAAGGAGCTGCTCGAGATCAAACGCGCCGCCCGGCGCTGAGGGGAGGATTCGCCCTCTCCTGCTCGAGCGTCCCCGGGGAGCGGGGGGCGCCCACGCCCCCCAACGAACGAGTAGAAGGACACCCGACGGCCGCCCCCGGCCCCGGACATAGGGGCCCGG
>JAEUHA010000663.1 GCA_016793535.1 Opitutaceae bacterium
GGTCGCGACTCCGCGGGCCGCGGTCGCGGCGTCGAGCGAGAACACCGCGTTGACGGCGCCGCGCGATTTGACGGCGCCCGCCTTCTGGAAGTTCTCCGTCTTGAAGAAGAGGTTTCCGCCGCACGCGGCGTCGAAGCGCGCGCTCGTCAGCACCGGCGTGCGGTGGATGTGCAGCCGGATGCGGTCGTGGGCGGAACGGATGGCGGCGAGGTCCGGGGGCATGATGGCGGGCGCAGCTTGCGCGCCGGCCGGGCCGCACGCAAACTTCCCGCATGGTCAAAAAACTTCTCCACACCCGGATGCGGGTGAACGACATCGAGCGGACGGTTAAGTTCTATCAGGACGCGCTCGAATTGAAGGTCGCCCGCCGCAGCGTGTCGCCCCGCGGCGCGCAGATCGTGTTTCTCGCCACGCCGAACAGCGACGAGGAGATCGAGATCTGCCAGCTGCCGAACAGTCCCAGCGTGCAGGTGCAGCCCGACTTGATGCACCTCGCGTTCGAGGTCGAGAACCTCGCGGAGTTCACCCGGAAGCTCGAGGCCAAGGGCTACAAACTCAGTGACGGCCCGACGCCCACCGGTAGCGGCTCGACGATCGCCTTCATCGACGCGCCCGAAGGCTACGAGGTCGAACTGATCCAGCGCGCGAAGTAAGCCAGGATCACAGGCTGCACAAATGAACCCAGAGGGATTGCCCACGGAACACACGGAATACACGGAAAGGGGCCCCGGGGTTTTCCGTGTGCTCCGTGTGTTCCGTGGGCCTGACTTCACCGCCCGCCGTGTTTCCGTTCCCAGGCGAAGAGGTATTGCTGGGCGAGTCCGGCCAGCGGGCCGAAGTGCGCCCGGCCGAACTGCGCGAGCTGGGCGGGTTTCCAGCCGTTGAGGCCATAACGGCGCGCGAGGGTCTTCAGGATCCACACGTCCACGGGAAACGCCTCGAGGCGGCCCGCGCCGAAGAGCAGCACGCAGTCCGCGACTTTTTCGCCGACTCCCGGCAGGGAACAGAGCCGCTCCTTCGCGAGCGGGTAGGGCGCCTGTTCCGTGGCCTCGAGCCAGCCGGGGTTCGCCGCGAGAAACTGGGCGGTCTCCGCGATGTACCGGGCGCGAAAGCCGAGCAGGCACGCCCGCAGCGCGGACTCGGGGATGAGCGCGAGCTCCGTCCACGTCGGCAACCGGCGCCACGGCGACGTCGCTGCGGCTGAGACCGGCGCGCCGTGCCGTTCCGCCAGCAGCGCGAGCATCTGCTTGATCTGCACGATCTGCTTGGTCGCGCTGCAGAGGAAGCCGAGGAGCGTTTCGCCGAAGGGCTGACGCAGGATGCGCAGGCCGGGGAAGGCCGCGAGGCAGGCGGCCAGGTGCGGGTCGCTGCGCCAGGGGAGCGAGTCCGTCAGGGCGGCGAAATCGCGGTCGGCGCCGAAGTAGATGCGCAGCGCGGACGCGGTGGCTGTTTCGCGGCCCGCGCGTCCGCACCAGGCGACGTTGCCGTTGTCGTCCTGGCGCAGGCGCACCACTTGATCGGACCACAGGCCGAGCCAGCCCTGGTCGGGCAGACGCTGCCAGCGAAACGCCTGGCCGCCGTCGACCGTCTCGGCGAGGACGTCGCTCGTCAGCGGCCCCACGCCCGCGAGCGGCCGCCATTCCGACCACGCGTCGGCGCCAGGAACGCGGGTCACTTCGCCGGCTTTTCCCACAGGAAACTCTTGTGCTCGGCGAGCACGCGACCGTCGGCGGCGACGAGCGAGATCTTCCAGGCCACCGGGTTCGATTTCGGTCCGGCGGGCCAGTCGGCACCGGTCAGGCCGAGATGAAAGACGGTTTCCTTCGCCGGCAGCGCCGCGGCAAACGCAAAGGTCTTCGGTTCGGTGGCGTCGGGCCGAATCACGTGCAGCTCGAATTTCGCGTTGGCCACCGGCGACGCGCTCTTCACCCGGACGAGAAAGTAATAGCCCTCGCGCACGGTCGCCTGCGTCCGCAGCACCATCTGCCGCCCCGAGTTCTCCCCGCGGCCAAAATATTCGCCGATCCGGTCGAACGACTCCGCCTCCCGCCACCCGGGCCAAACCCGCAGCAACTCCACCTCGGCAGCGCGGGCAAGCGAGCCCACGAATCCAACAGCGAAGAGACTGAGAACTAGGCGGAACATCGCGGGGAACTTGGGCGCGAAAGCGCTCTGCCACAAGCTCAGGGATGGATTGCCCACGGAACACGCGGAACACACGGAACCGGTCCGCTCCTTCCGTGTGCTCCGTGTGTTCCGTGGGCCACCTTGGTCTTTAGTCCTTCAAGTCCAAGACCTGAAACCGCCGGAAGATCAGCGGCGCCGGCTCCCAGCCTTTGACGGCCGGGTGCAGCAGGTAGGTTTGCGCGCCGAAATAGAGCGGCGTGACCGGCGCTTCGTGGAGCAGCAGCGCCTCGGCCTGCTGGAAAAGTTCGTAGCGCTGGGCGGCGTCGGCGGTGGCGGCCGCGGCGTCCATCAGGCGTTCGTAATCGGGGTGGCTCCACGCCGTCCAGTTGTACGCGCTGTTCTTCGTGAACAGGCCGAGGAAGGTCACCGGATCGGGAAAATCCGCCGTCCAGGCGGCCGTCGAGATGCCGTAGTTTCCCGACTGCTGGTTCTGCACCCACGTCTTCTGCTCGAGCTGCACGATCGCGGTGCGGAAGCCGAGGTCGCGCTGCCACATCGCCTGCAGCGCCTCGGCGATGCGCGGCATGAGCTCATCGTTGCGCGCCTGAAGCTCGATCACCGGCAGACCACGGCCCTCGGGAAATCCCGCCGCGGCCAGCAGCGCCCGGGCCTCCGCCAGGTCCGTTTTCGCGGCGGCGCGTGCGACGTAGCCGCCCGTGCCCGGTGGCGTCAGCGCCGTCGCCGGCTCGCGGCTGCCCTGCAGCACGCTTTTCGCCAGGGCGGTGCGGTCGATCACGAGCGTGAGCGCGCGCCGTACCCGTGGATCGTTGAGCGGCGGACGCGCCGTGTTGAAGCGCAGGAAGTTCACCTGCAGCGTGGGATCGATGCGGAGCTGCGCGGGGTTCTGCGCGCGCCAGGCGGCGATCTTGGTCACCGGCAGGTTGAAGGTCGCGTGCAATTGACCCGCGCGGAAATCACGCTCCTCGACGTCCGGGTTCTCGGTGGGAAAAAACACCACGCGTTCGATGCGATTCTGCGCCGCCTCGCGATGGCGCGGGTTCTTCTGCAGCACGATCCGGGCGTTGGGCTGCCACTCGGCGAGCGTGAACGCGCCGTTGCTCACGAGCGCGCCCGGGCGCGTCCACGCGGTGCTCCGTTTGGTCATGGCCTCGAACCGCGCGAGCGCACGGGGGTTGACCGGAAACCACGCCGGCATCGAAACCAGCGCCGGCAGGTAAGGTGTGGGCCGCTCGAGCGTGAGCACGAGGGTGCGGGCGTCGGTCGCCTGGAAGCCGACCGCAGCCGGATCAGTCACCTTCTTCGCGTTGTACGCTTCCGCCTGCTTGAGCGCGAAGAGGTACCACGCGTTCTCCGCGGCGAAGGCGGGATTGAGGATCCGGCGCCACGACTGGACAAAGTCGTCGGCCGTGAGCGGGTCGCCGTTCGACCACTGCAGTCCCGGCCGCAGCCGGAAAGTCCAGGTCAGGCCGTCCGCGGACGCCTCCCATGACTCCGCGGCGGCCGGGAGCGGCCGGGTCGAGCGCTCGTCCAGGACGGTCAAACCCTCGAAAAGCGTGTTCACGACGATCTGGTCGTTGAGCACGGAGGCGAGGTGGGGATCCAGGTCGGCGGGTTCCGCGGCGTTGCCGACCAGCAGGGTGCGGGTTCGAACTCCCTCCGCGGCAGTGCTTTCACGCTTACCGCAACCCGCCAGGGTCGCCGCCAGGATTCCGAGCAGGGCGCAGGACAGGAAACGCATGACGAAAAGCGAAACCCCGGCTGGCCGTGCACGCAAAAATGTTTTCTAAGAATTGCCTGCCTGACGCGTCTAACTCTCCGACCCGTATGCTCACTTCGTCCCCGACCCCACGGGCTACGTTGCAGGAGGCCGCCGGCTTCCTGGAGCGGACGTTCGCGGAGCAGCAGGGGCCGTTGACGCGCTACGCGACGCGGTTGTTGGGCGATGCCGACCGGGCGCGCGACGTCGTGCAGGACACGTTCATGAAGTTCATGGTGCAGCCGCCGGAGAGCATCAATGGACATGCGGTGGAGTGGTTGTTCACGGTCTGCCGGCACCGGGCGCTCGATGTGATGCGCAAGGAAGGTCGGATGTTGCGGTTCGAGGACGGCCAGGTGGAACGCGTGACGGCGCATGAGCCGCGGCCGGGCCGGGAACTCGAGCAGGCGGAGACGCAGGCCGCGATCCTGGGCCTGATCGACCGGCTGCCGCCCAACCAACAGGAAGTGGTGCGGCTCAAGTTTCAGCACGGGTTCAGCTACAAGGAGATTTCGCGGATCACGGAACTCACGGTGACGAATGTCGGGTTCCTGATTCACGCGGCGGTGACGCGGATGCGCGCGGAGTTTGCCGCGCGGCGGCCGTAAATGGAGAGCGCATGATGCACGTCCCGAAGCTATCTCCCGGCGACCCTCGTCTCACCGCGTATGCGTTGGGTGAATTGAGCGGCGACGAACGGGCGGCGGTGGAAGCCGCCCTGCGGCAGAATCCCGCCCTGCGGGCCGCCGTGGAGGAGATCCGCGCCGTGGCCGGGCAGATTGAAGCGGCGTTCGCAGGGGACGCGGTGCCGGAGCCGATCCAGCCCGACGTGAAACCGGCGGCGCGGCGTGGACCGTTCTTTGGGCGCGCGTGGCCGAAGGCGATTCCCCCGCGGAAACGGCGCCGCCGCGTGCCGGTGGCGGTGATCGAGGAGCCGGAGGGACCGGGGCGCGAGCCGGCGGCGGACGAAACGGCTCGCGGCAGCGTGATCGGCTTTCCCCATTTCTATTACCTTGTGGGCGTGGCGGCGGCGGCCTGCTTTGCCCTGCTGGTCACCTGGCGCGCGCCGAAGACCGGCGAAGCGGGCGGCCCGGCGGCCCTAGCGGTGGCTGGCGGCACCGTGATCCGGGAAGTGATGCTTTCCCCGCCGCACCCCGAGTCGGTGCGCGCCCTCGCGAACCTGGAGGAGCGTGCCGTGCCGGACGCGTCGGCTGAAGCGCCGGCGTTTGTCGAGCGCGACCTTACGCTGCTCGCCCAGGCCCGGCGGGGTGAAGCCCTCTTTGGCGAAAACCTGGCCGCCGGCCTGGCGCCGCGGGTCGAGTCGCCCGCGTCCGCCGCCGAAACTCCCGCCCCGGTCGTCGTGGCGGTGGTGGACCCCGGAACCGCTGCAAGTGTCCCGGCGGCCCCGCTTCCCTCCGAACCACCGCCGGTCGAGCGGCGGCCCATCGAGACCATCGCCTTCACGGCCGTCCCGCCCGCCCAGCCGGATCAGCTGCGGGATAACGCGCCGCTGGGATCGCTGGTCTCAGGCGCGAATGCGCTGGCGCTCGCGTCGTTGACGCAGACCGGCCCCTTTGGCGGCGAAACGGTGGTGCTGTCGGCCATGCGGGTCACCGCCAACCGGGCGGTCGGCTTTGCCATCACGTCCGACCGGGCCGGCTCACGGGGCCACAGCGGCATCTACGATCGCGATCTGCTCCCGCGCCCGCCGCCGGGGGCGAAGTTCCTCCGCGGCCGCGAGGCCTTTGGGTTCACGCGCGACAATGATTTCGTGCCCGTGGAGATGACGCCGCTTTCGACCTTCTCGATCGATGTCCACACGGCGAGCTATGCGGCCGTCCGCCGGATCCTCGCGCAGGGCACGCCGCCACCCCGGGATGCGGTCCGGGTCGAGGAGCTCCTGAATTATTTCCCCTACCGCTACGCGCTGCCGCAGGACGGTTCGCCGCTGGCCGCCACGCTTGAAGTCGCGGCGGCCCCGTGGGCGCCCCAGCACCGGCTCGTGCGCATCGGTCTGAAGGCCCACGAAATGCCGGCTGTGCAGCGGCCCGCCGCCAGCCTCGTGTTCCTGCTCGATGTCTCGAGCTCGATGAATCAGCCGAACAAGCTGCCGCTGGTGAAACAGTCGCTGCGGCTCCTGATCGGCCGGCTGAAGCCGGATGACCGCGTGGCGATCGTGACGTACCCCGGCCAGGCGGGACTGGTCCTGCCGGCCACGCCGGTGGCCCAGGCGCGGCAGATCCTGAACGCGCTCGATGCGCTCACGCCCGACCCCGCCCACAAGGGCTCCATGGGCATCCAGCTGGCCTACGAGGTCGCGCAGTCGAACTTCCTTTCCGGCGGCATCAACCGGATCGTCCTCTGCACCGACGGCGATTTCGACCTCGGCATTGCGAGCGAGGGCGACCTCCTTCAGCTCGTCGAGCAGAAGGCGCGGAGCGGCGTCAACCTGTCCGTGCTGGGCTTCGGCATGGGCAATTACAAGGACGCCCAGCTCGAGCGCCTGGCTCACCTGGGCAACGGCAGCCATGGCTACATCGACACGCACCGCGAAGCGGAAAAGCGGCTCGTCGAACAGGTGGGCGGCACGCTCGACACCGTAGCCCGCGACGTAAAGGTCCAGGTCGAATTCAACCCCGCGCGGGTCGCGAGTTACCGGCTCATCGGCTACGAAAACCGGCCGCTGCGGCGCGAGGATTTCAACCTCGAGACGCTGGACGCCGGCGAGATCGGCGCGGGCCACACGGTGACCGCGCTCTACGAAGTCGTGCCCCTCGAGGGGGCCGCCGCCGGCGGCGTCGGGCGCACCGACGACTTCCGGTATGGCGGTGCGGCCGCCGCGCGCGGAACGGGAGTGGCGAATGGCCGGGATGGGCTCGATCGGGAGCTGCTGACGGTCAAGGTGCGTTACAAGAAGCCCGGCACCTTCATCGGCTGGCCGCGTTCCCTGGAGTTTTCGCTCGTCGACACGGCGCGGCCGTTCCGGGACGCGAGCGCCGATTTCCGTTTTGCCGCCGCGGTCGCGCAGTTCGGCATGATCCTGCGCAACTCCCCGCACCGGGGCGCGGCCACCCTGGATGACGTCGCCGCCTGGGCCTCGTCCGCGGCCGGTCCGGGCGACGACCCGGGCGGTTACCGCCACGAGTTCATCGAGCTCGTGCGCAAGGCCGTGACGATGATGGATTGAGGCGTCCGGGGAACGCGGTCGCCCGCGGCGGCGTTTTCTCCGTGCGATTCCGGCTCCGGCGGGTGCTACAGGTCGATCTGCCATGAATGACGACGCTGAACTGCTGCGCCGCTACGCCGACCAGGGAGCGGACGAGGCCTTTTCCGAGCTGGTG
>JAEUHA010000674.1 GCA_016793535.1 Opitutaceae bacterium
AAACGGTCGTGACGCCGCTCGTGACCGGGCTCAGTTACGACTACTATGACGCCGATACCAGCCGGTGGACGACGGAGACGGCACTCAAGCTCGACCCGCAGGGCCAGCCCCTGACCCCGCGGCGGCTGCGGCTGAAGTTTACCTACAACCGGCTCACGCGGGAGAGCGTGGTGACGCTGCCCGCCCCGGGCGACGCGCTGCCCACCTTCTGACCATGCCTGCCGCACGCACCACCGCTTGCTCGGAGACGGTCGCGGAGGCCGGCGGGGAATCGCGCCCGCGCGCCGGCGCGCGCCGGGGTTCCGTGCTGGTGATCGTGATGGTCACGCTGCTGTTCGCGACCTTTGCGCTCGTCACGTTCATGGAGCGCGCGAGCGTCGATCTCCTCGTCGACCAGCGCGAGCTGCTGACGAAACGGCTCCGGCAGGAGGCGTATTCCGCGCTCGAGATGACCCTCGGGGTGCTGAATGAATTCCGCGAAGCCGGCAACGGCCTGCGCAGTCCCGCGGAAGGATGGGGCGATCCGCTCGCGTTTGCCGGCTACGTCCCGGCGGAGGACCGTGTGGTGGAAATCGCGTTCGAGGACGAGAGTGGGAAGCTGCCGCTGCCACAGGTGAACGCGCAGATCCTGACGAATCTGTTCAAGCACTGGGCGCTGCCGCAGGCGGACGCGGAGGGCCTGGCCGACGTGCTGCAGGGCTGGATGAAACGCAATCACGTGTACACCTCGGCCGTGCAGCCCGATTACGAGACGGGCGCCCTGCCGTACCTTGCGCCGGGCCGCTCGCTCCGCTCGTTCAGCGAACTCGCGGCGATCGAGAAAGTGCGCGAGCTGTTCTTCGACGAGGATGGCCGGCCGAACGAACTCTGGCGGCGGTTCGTGGACAATGTGTCGCTCTTCGACTTCCCGCGGCCGAACCTCAACGGCGCGAAGCCCGACGCCCTCGCCGCGCTGGGCCAGTTCGACGAGACCCAGCAACGGAACCTCGGCGACTATCTGCGCGGCACCGGCATGTATCAGAACCAGGGACCGCGCTTCTTCCAGTCGCCGAACGAAGCCCAGCGCGTGGCGGGCCCGACCGGTGACTCCGGCGCGTTCGCGGCGACGATCAGTGCGCTGCGCATCACCGTGACGGTGCGCGACGGCAGCACCGAGTACAAGCTGTCGACCGTGATCGCGCCCCCGAATGGCGCGAGCACCGTGCAGACGACGGCGACGGCCGGCCGGACCCAGGCCACGGGCGCCGCCGCGCAGACGGCCGCGCAGCAGCAGAATCGCCCCAACGCGGGCCAGATGATGCCCCGGCCGGGAACAACCCCGGGCACGCCCGGGTCCGGGACGGCGGCGCAGAGTCTGAAGTATCCCTTTACGCTCTTGGAAATTCGGGAAAATGATGAGATTCCTCCGCCGCCCGCTCCGCCGAATCCCTTGAACTGAACATGTGCGCCTCACCGCTTCGCCTGCTTCGCGCCGGACCGCCCCCTCCCCGGGTGGCGCTCCTGCCGGACGCGCTGTTCTTCACCCGCGCCGTGCCGGTGACGCCCGGCGCGACGCCGGCCGAGGCGGCGACGCAGATTGAGCTGGCGGTTGAGAGCGTGTCGCCGTTCCCCCTGGCGCAGTTGTACTACGGCGCCTTTTGGCAGCCGGGTCAGGAACAGGCCCTCGTCTTCGCCGCGTACCGGCGGCGGTTCACGGCAGAGCAAACCGCGGCCTGGTCCAGCTCGGAACTGGTGTTGCCGGCCTTCGCCGCCGTGCTCGGTGCGGCGCTGCCGCCGGCGACGACCGTGCTGCTCCCCGGGGCTGACGCCCTGACGGGCGTGCACTGGGGCGACCGGGGCGTCCCCGCGAGAGTGGTCGTGCTCCCCTTGCCGCCCGAGGCGACCGATGCGGATCGGGCCACCGTGCGCGAAGCGCTGTTGCGCGAACTCGGCGGGAGCAAGCAGGTGCTCGAACTCGCCGTGCCGCCCGAGGCGGATGCCGGCGCCAGCGATCACGAGATCGTGTTTCGGGCGGGCGAAATCGTTTCCCGGCTGCCGGCGCCGACGGCGGCGGCGATGGACGTGCGGGACAAGGCGGAGCTCGCGCTGCTGCGCAATGCGCGGCGGCGCGACGTGCTGCTGTGGCGGGTGGCGCTGGGCGCCGCCGCGGCGCTCTTGCTGCTCGGGATCGGTGAACTGGCGCTGATGGGCGGGCGGGCGTGGCAGCAGGTGCGCGTGAGGCAGTACCAGGCGCAGAAGCCGGGGGTCGACCGAATTTCGGGCATCCACGAACTCACCAGCCGGATCGAGGATCTGGCGACCAAACGGCTCCTGCCGATGGAGATGTTGTCGGAGGTCGTCGGTTTCAGCGCGAAGCTGGAACGCAAGCCCGAGGACATCCTCTTCACGCGCATGACGGCGGACCAGACCCGCGGACTCTACACGCTCGTGATCGAAGGCCGGACCAACAACTCCGACCAGGTGAACGCCTACGAGACCTCGCTGAAGAACCTGCCGTCCGTCCAGAGCGCGCAGGCCCGCTTCGGCCAGGTCGCCGGTGATCGCGCCACGTTCACGCTCACGGTCGTGTTCAAGCCCGACTCGCTCAAGCCTATCGCCACCGCCGTGGCCACCGCGCCATGATCCGCAGCCTCCGCGCCTACTTTCTCAGCCGCGCGCTGCGCGAAAAGTTTCTGCTCGTCGCCTTCATCGCCATCGGCCTGCTGTGGTGGGCCTCGGCCTTCAGCACGCGCGCCGGTGCGTTCTGGTCCGCGCAGCGTGCGACGACCCTGCAACTCACCGAGCAGGCCCAGTGGATCAGGAACGGCACGATGATCGAGGAGACCGCGAAGAAGACCGCCGCCCGGCTCGATGTCACGAAGACGCTCAACGGCAACCAGCTCGTCACCACCGTGCCGCGCCTGGCGACGGAAGCGGGCCTGAAGAACATCCAGACCAGCGGCAGCCTGGAGAACACGACCACGGGTCAGTTTGCGGTCCATTCGCAGGAATTCACCGTGCGCAACGTCGACTGGGACCCGCTGCTCAAGTTCTACGAGGCTCTCCAGCAACGCTCGCCTTATATCGCCATCGAACGCTTCACGCTCCAGTCGCCGAACAATGCGCAGCAGCACGTGCTGCAGATCAAGGTGACCTCGGTCGAGATCGTGAAGCCTTGAGGAGCTTGAACAGGGAGAGCGGGACGGGCGGGAGATCTCGGGCCGGCGTCTTCCCGGCCGCGCCGGCCTGTTTCGAATCAGACGGGTGGGTGGATGGAGTCCGTCCGGTTGGCGTTCCGAGCTGATTGACCGCGGATTTCACTGATAGCGCGGATGTTTCCTTCATCCGCGTAATCCGCGGTCAAAATTGTTCGAATCCGGCATACTTTCGTCACCCGGTGTCGTCTCCAAACGGAACCTGTACGAATGGTTACGTTTCTCCCGTTGCGACTCCGGTTGCGCCGAATCCCTTCTGAACCAGCTTTGCCGCCAGCCTCCACGATGAATCGCCTGTCACCGCCGAGCCTCCGTGCGTTCGCCTTGTCCGCCGCCCTGGCTTCGCTGCTGCCCCGGCTGGCGCGCGCTGAGGAATCCGTCCGCTACAAGTATCAGGACTACCGTGAGTCCGCCGGGCGGATCGCGGTCGAGGTCCACGGGGCGACGATCGAGAAGGATTTCGGCCCGGCCACGCATCTCAAGGTCGAGGGGGTGATCGACGCGATCACGGGCGCCACCCCCAACGGCCAGCCCGCCCCGGCCGGCAGCGACCAGGTGCCGCTGTCCCGGCTGACCGAGAAGCGCAAGGCGTGGAATGCCTCGCTGGCGCGCCAGTTTCAGCGGGTCAACGTCGCGGTCGGCGTCGCCAACAGCCGCGAGAGCGACTACGTGTCGGACGGGTGGTCGGTGAACACGCTCACCGACTTCAACCAGAAGAACACCACGCTGCTCGCCGGCATCGCGGGAACCGACGACGACATCCGGGTTTTCTACCAGACGGACCGGGCCCGGAAGCGGACCCACGACGTGATTCTCGGCGTCACGCAGCTCCTCGATCCGCGGAGCACGATCACGTTGAACGCCACCTGGGGCCGGCAGCGCGGGTATCTGGCCGACCCCTACAAGCTGGTGCAGAAGAACACCGAGATCATCCCCGGCGTCTCGCTGCCGCTGACCTTCGCGGAAAGCCGGCCGGACGAGCGCAACAAATGGATCGGGCTGGTGGCTTACAACCGCGCCTTTCCGGAACGGCACGGGGCCGTCGACCTGAGCTACCGGCTGTATCATGATTCCTATGACACGACGTCGCATACGCTCGAGGCCGCCTGGTTCCAGAGCCTTGGCGAGAAGCTGATCGTGCGGCCGGGCGTGCGGTACTACACGCAGGATGCGGCGGATTTTTATTACTACCGGCTCGACGGCACGACCGTGACGCCGTTCTCCGGCCGGCCGCGGCCGGGTGGGCCCTTCTACTCTTCCGACTACCGCCTCTCGGCGATGCGCACGCTCACGTACGGCGTGAAGATCGTCTGGACGCCGCTCGAGGCGCTGCAGTTCGACGCGGCGTACGAGCGCTACGACATGCGCGGCACGGACGGGGTGACGCCGCAGAGTGCCTACTGCCAGGCCGACATCGTCACGGTCGGCGTGAAGTTTTCCTGGTGACCCCTCATGGCCGTCGTCTCCCAGTCCCAGCGTACCCCGCAGCCGGCCGCCCACGGAGTCGCCGCCGACATCCCGCTGCGCAAGCTCTCCTTCCCGGCGCTCGGCACGACCTGCGAGGTGCAGTACGCGGCGCCGGCGGGTGACGGCCAGGCCGCCGCGTTCGAACGCGCGGTCGTCGCGTGGGTGGGGGCCTTCGAGGCGAAGTATTCCCGGTTTCGCCCGGACAGCCTGGTCAGCCGGATCAACGCCGCGGCCGGCCAGGCGTGGGTCGACGTCGATGCGGAGATGGAGGTGCTGCTCAAACTCTGCGACACCCTGCACTTCATGACGCAGGGCGTGCTGGATCCGACGGCGTTGCCGCTGATCCGGCTGTGGAATTACAAGTCGGACGCGCCGCGCCTGCCGTCCGAGGCGGAAGTGAACGCCGCCCGCGCGCTCGTGGGCTGGAAGAAGGTGCAGCGGACGCCGGGCCGGATCTTCCTGCCCGAGGCCGGCATGGCGCTCGACTTCGGCGGCTTCGGCAAGGAGTACGCGGTGGACATCGCCGCGCAGATTGCGACCGATCACGGCATCCCGTGCGCCCTGGTGGATTTCGGACATGACCTGCGGGCGGTGTCGGCGCCGCCCGGCCGGCCGGCCTGGCACGTCGGCCTCGAGGATCCGCTGAAACCCGGCGCCGTGTCTGGCAGCATGGCGATCGTGGGCCGGAGCGTGGCCTCGTCGGGAGACTACATCCGGCGCGTCCTCGTCAATGGCCGGCGTTACGGCCACATCATCGACGTGCGCACCGGCTGGCCGGTCGCAAACGGCTGCCTGCAGGCGACCGTCATCGCGGGCAGCTGCCTGCAGGCGGGAGTGCTGTCGACGACCGCGTTCGTGCTCGGCGTCCCGAAGGGCATCGAGTTCATCCAGGCCTGTCCGGGCGCGGAAGGCCTGATCGTGACGGAACGCGCCCGGGCCCAGACGCGGGGATTTTTTCACTATGTGGTCTCCTGATTTCAGCCGTGGAAAACCCGCCGGTCCGGGCCGCCTCGCGCGCTTCGGGCGGCTCGTCGCGGCACTGTTCGTCGCAGGCTGCATCGGGCTGCGCGCCGAGGTGAAGGTCGGCGACGCCTTTCCGGCGCTGGCGGCGCCCGCGCTCGCGTCGCTCGGCACCGGCGACTTGCCGGCGACGGCGGGGCAGGTGGTGCTCGTCGACTTCTGGGCCTCGTGGTGCGCGCCGTGCAAGGCGTCGTTTCCCGCGCTCGCCCAGCTGCAGAAGGACTTTGCCGCGCGCGGGCTCGTGATCGCCGCGGTCAGCGTCGACGAAAAGCCCGCCGCGGCGTCCGCCTTCGTCAAGAAACTCGCCCCCAACTTCCCGACGCTCCACGACCGCACCCAGGCGCTGGTGAAACAGGTGGGCGTGCCGACGATGCCCACGAGCTACCTGCTCGGCCGCGACGGCCGGGTGCGTTTCATCCATCAGGGGTTCCATGGCGAAACGACCGAGCGCGAGTTGCGCCGGCAGATCGAGACTTTGCTGGCCGAGAAATCCTGATCCACCGGAACATGAAAACACGCGTCTGCTCCCTGCTCCTCGTTCTGTCCGGGCTTGCCGCCTTCTCCGGCTGTTCCCATCCGGGCCTCGTGCGCGTGAAACCGTGGGAGCGCGCCACGCTCACCGGCTACGCGATGCGCGCCGACCGCGATTCCCTCCACACCGCGCTCGCCGAGCACATTTATTTTTCGCGCGAAACCTCGACCGGCGGCCGCGGAGTCGGCGGCAGCGGCTGCGGATGCAATTGACCGTGCGTGCCTCGCTTGCAGGCGGGTGCCCCTCACCCCGCGGGTTGCAGGCTCCGCCTCTACCGTGCGGGGTGAGGGCACCCCGCCTACAGCAGCTATTTCGACCTCAGCTCGTTTCGTGGCGATCTACCTAACCTTTCTCGCGCGCAAATTCTCCCCGTGAATCTACCCGTTCAT
>JAEUHA010000372.1 GCA_016793535.1 Opitutaceae bacterium
GGCCGCAACCGATCGGAATGCGGCCGGGGACGGCCGCGCTCCCAGGGGGAAAATGCGCTCAATGCCCATGCTCCAAGACAATCTCCACCCGCGCTTGCCTGCAAGAATCGGCTTGTTCAACTGGCTCCATGAGCCCCCGCCTCCTCCCGCTCCTCCTCCCCCTCGCCCTCGTCACCGGTCCGGCCCTCGGCGCCGACCTCGCCCCGCTCCGCCAAGCCCTCACGCTCCACGCCGGGTTCGACGGCCAGTTCGACGCGAATTTCTCCCGCGGCGACCGCACGCTCTATCTCGCCGGTGGCGGCACCAGCGGTCCGGCCAAGGAGAGTGACGTACTCAAGGTCACGCGTGAAGGCGGCAAGTTCGGCGGCGCCCTGCATGTGACGAAGAAGAATCCGGTGCGCCCGTTCTTCAAGGGACCGGGCATCCTCGATTACAAGGCGTCGAACTGGAGCGGCTCGGTGTCGGTGTGGCTGCGCATTTCACCCGACGAGGACCTCGAGCCCGGCTACTGCGACCCGGTGCAGATCGTCGGCGGCGACTCGAAGAAGGGCTTCATGTTTCTCGAATGGTCGAAGGACGAAACCCCGCGGCATTTCCGCTACGCGATCCGTCCGCTGTTCGAAATCTGGAATCCGAAGAACATCGACTGGGCCAAGATGACCGACGCGGAGCGCCCCATGGTGCAGGTGAAGCGGGCTCCGTTCGCGCGCACGAAGTGGACGCATGTGGTGTTCACCTGGGATCGGATCAACGCCGGCAAGGCGGGCGTGGGCACCCTCTACATCGACGGCAAGAATCAGGGCAGCATCAAGGACTGGGATCTCACCTTCGGTTGGGACGCGGAGAAAGTTCAGCTCGTGCTCGCCGCCGCGTACGTCGGGCACATGGACGAACTCGCCGCCTTCAACCGTGCGCTGACGGATGCCGAAGTGCTGCAGGTGTACAACCTGCGCGGCGGCATCGCGGATCTGCGCAAGTAACTTCCCCCTGGGAGCGCGGCCGTCCCCGGCCGCATCCAAGGCAGGGAGCAGGATGCTCCGTCTACCGTGGCCAGCCGACTTCGCCAACGTAGACGAGGCATCCTGCTTCGCCCATGTTGGGGCCGCAGCGGCCGGGGATGGCCGCGCTCCCACGGAAACATCAAGCCGGAGTGACTTCCCAGCCGGGCCGATACGACTTCGTCAGCAGCGCGTTCCCCACCTCGCTGTTCTTGAAACGCAGCTTCGCCGCGTCCCACTCGAGCGCCGGCGGATTCTTGACGACGTTGGAGCCGCGCTGCGGCGGCGGCGGCGGCACGGCGCGGGTGGCGACGTTGCCGAGCTGAACCGTCTCGGCCAGCGGGCCCGCGTAATCGAAGCCGTCCGTGGTCTTCGTGCCGGTCAGAATGGCATCGATGAACCGGTGGTAGTGGTTCAGCCCCTTGATGTCCTTCGGGTAGGCGAAGCCCTTGTACTCTTCCACCGGATACAGCCGGGGGCCGCCGACATGCGGCAGCACCATGTTGCCCTTTTCGCCGATGAACAGGGACCCGTTCTTGGGCAGGTCGAGCTCCGCCGGGATTTTCGCGAGCTTGCGTTCCGGACGCAGACCGCCGTCGGTCCAGGTCACCTTGATGGTCGACCCGGCGGTGAACTCGGTGCCGGGAAAAACGTACCGGATCGTCTGGGCCGTCGGCCAGACATGCCGGTTGACGCCGGTGTTGTCCGCGCCGATGGAGAGCGGCGCCTTGATCCCGAGTGAGGTGAAGACCGGGTCGAGAATGTGGCAGCCAAAGTCCCCGAGACCGCCGCCCCCGAAATCCTGCCAGTCACGCCAGGCGAACGGATGGTAGACCGGCGCGTAGGCCCGCTTCGGGGCGCCGCCGAGCCAGAGATCCCAGTTCACTTCCTTCGGCACGGGCGCCGATTCCGTAGGCGGCTCGAGCAGGCGGGTCCGTTCATTGCCGGTGTAGAGCAGCCAGGAATGTACCTCCTTGACCTTGCCGATGGCACCCTCGCGGATCAGCCGGGTGGCCATGCGATATTCGACCGCCGAGTGGATCTGGTTGCCCATCTGGGTGACGACATTTTTCTTCTCGGCCCAGAGCCGCATCTGGCGTGATTCCCAGACATTGTGCGCGAGCGGCTTCTGGCAGTAGACGTGCTTGCCGCGCTTCATCGCCTCGATCGAGGCGAGGGCGTGCATGTGATCGGGCGTGGCGACGTCGACCGCATCGAGCGTGTCGCCGAGTTTTGAATACATCTCGCGGAAATCCGAGAAATGCGGCACGCCCGGGATCAGCT
>JAEUHA010000088.1 GCA_016793535.1 Opitutaceae bacterium
GTTCATTCATGCGTTCACCGACGGCCGCGACACGCCGCCCCAGAGCGGACTCGGTTACGTGCAGCAGGTGGACGAACAATGCCGCGCCATCGGCGTGGGCCGGATTGCCTCGGTGTGCGGCCGGTTTTGGGCGATGGATCGCGACAACCGCTGGGAGCGCGTGAGCAAGGCGTACTTCATGCTGACGGGAAAGCACGCGGACGCCACGGCTCCTTCGGCCGCGGCGGCGGTGCAGGCCTACTATGACCAGCCGCTCAACGCCTCGCAGAAGGGCGACGAGTTCGTGCCGCCGACCTGGATCGTCGGGGCGGATGGCAAGCCGCTCGCGACGATCCGCGACGGTGACGCGGTGCTCTTCTACAATTACCGCGGCGACCGGCCGCGTGAAATCACGCGGGCGTTCGTGATCGACGGTTTCAAGGAGTTCGAGCGCGGCGCGAAACTCGATCTCTATTACGCGACGATGACCGAGTACGAGAGCGGCCTGCCCGTGAACGTGATCTCGCCGAAACCGGAGGCGCTGAAGAACATCCTGGGCAAGGTCGTCAGCGACGCGGGCCTCGGGCAGTTCCGTTGCGCGGAAACCGAGAAGAACCCGCACGTGACGTTTTTCTTCAACAATTACCGCAAGGAGCCTTTCCCCGGCGAAGACCGGGCGTGCCCGCCGAGTCCGAAGGTCCCGACCTACGACCTGCAGCCGGAGATGTCGGCCGCCGAGGTGACGCGTGTATCCAAGGAAGCGATTCTCTCCGGCAAGTACGGGCTGATCGTGGTCAACTACGCGAACCCCGACATGGTGGGGCACACCGGTTCGCTGCCGGCGACAATCAAGGCCGTCGAGGCGACCGACCGGGGCGTGGGCGAACTGCTCGCGGCGCTCGAGTCCGTCGGCGGCCGCGCCCTCGTCTGCGCGGATCACGGCAACGCCGAGCAGATGTGGGATCCGACCGTCAACGGCCCGCACACCGCGCACACCTTGAACCTCGTCGAAGTGTTTGTCGTCGGCGCCGGGTTCGCCGCGGGGAAGACCCGCCTGCGCCCCGACGGGCGGCTGGCCGACATCGCTCCGACGGTCCTCGCGCTGATGGGGCTGCCGAAACCGGCAGAGATGACGGGCGAGAGCTTGATCGTGGGGTGATTCCGCCGGGAGCGCGGCCGTCCCCGGCCGCTTTTCCGTTCGTGCGGCCGGGGACGGCCGCGCTCCCAGGGACGGCAAGCCCTACTTGCCGACCGTCGGCGCCACCAGGAGGGACGGCGTCCACGCCGGCTTGCCCTCCGGCGCCGGGCCGCTGGGCGGCGTGAAGAGTTCCGTGCCGATGTGTTCGCCGAGCTTGCGGTAGCTTTCCCACTGCGCCTCGTCGAAGTACTGGTCCGACGTCGGCTCCTGCGGGAAGAGCGGATGCGTGCGCTGGTACTGCACGACGTCCGCCGCCTCGTCGCCCATCAGGCTCGGCTTCACGAGCAGCAGCCAGGAGAACTGGTCGTTATCCAGGAAGTGAATACGCGCGAGCAGCGCGTGGCAGCGGCCGAAGCGCCCCGGGCCGGTGCCGTCGCCTTCGTCCTCGCCGCCCGTCTCGAGCGCGACGAAATCCTCCGGTGTGCCGATGACGTCGAGCAGGGCGGGATGGACGAGGTCCTCGAGGCGCGGCAGCGGGAAGCTGACGCCGGGGTCGTCGGTGGCGGCGTCGCCGCGCCGGCGCACGATCTGGATCTCGGCGTTGAAGTCGATGCGGGCCTTGCGCACGAGGTTGGCGAAATCGGCGAACTCGTAGCGCGGATCCTGGCCGGCGTCGCTGCAGACGATGAACGGCACGCGGCGCCGGATCATCTCGTAGCAGCCGGTGTTCTCGAAATGCCCGCCGTCCGAGAGGTACCAGTGGCGGCGCGCGGCGCCATGGAAGCGCGCGAGGAATTCGTTCATCAGGCAGGACTGCACGGGCAGGACGCGGCTCAGCACCCGGCTCGCCAGCTCCGGAAACGTCGGCCGGGACGAACGTGCGCCGCTGCGGCTCGGCTGGATGCCGCTGTCCCACCAGTAGCCGAGCCGCACGTTCGCGAGGCCGAGCAGCAGGCTGAGTCCGAGCGAGGTGTTCGCCCCCGTGCCGGTGGTGAATGCGGCGCCGGAAATGGCAACCCAGCGGCCGAGGGGCAGGGCTTCGATGGCCTGCCGCGTGACGGTGGTCGCGTCGGCCGCGCTCCGGGTGGCGTCGCACAGGGCGTGAAAGCGGCCGCCATCCGGCGTGCACGCCACCGGTGTGATCCCGCGGCGCGGCACTTCCCAGAGGAGCTTCAGCCGGTGGAGGGGCTCGCTCGGCGCGGCATCGTCGGCCCAGAGGGCGTGCGACTCGATGCCCACGGAGAGTCCGGCCGGGCCGACGGCGAGCGCGACACCCTTGCGATCGTAGCGCACGATGTTGGTCTTGCCGGAAATCGTCTCGTTGACCGTGGCGTTGATCAGGTGGAGCGGACCGCCCTGCCGGTGGGGCGTGTAGCTCTCGAGGCCCACGTCATCGCCGGGCATCAGGTCCGTCATGCTGTGATTCTCATGCCGCCGGCGCTCCGGGTTGGTGGCGCCGAGGTAGGCGCGCGAGAGCCGCGCCGCGTAGAGCTGCTGCATCGACGAGAGGTTCACGAAGCTGAAGGCCCGGCTGAAAAACCACGACGCCGCGAAGCAGACCGCGACCGCCACCAGGATCGGCCAACTGTTGGTCATCGGCCTGAATTCGATACCGTTCCAAACCAGTTCCCATTCCCAGGCGAAGCCGAGGGCGGTGACGGACAGCGCAAGCACGGCCAGCAGGGCCCAGGCGAGGGCGCCGATCAACGCGGCGACCTGCGCCGGCATGCGCGTGGCCCGGATACCGAGGAGGCGTTCGATGAAGATCGCGGCGCGGGCGCCGAGGCCGAACAGCGCGGTGCCCGCACCGGTGAGAAGCGCCCAGAGCGAGGGAAACTCGAACCCCGTCAACGACCACTGCAGGTACGCGGTCTGGCCGAGCGTGTCGATCAACCCGAAGGCGAGGGAGGTCACTGCGAGCACGAACCCGAGCATGAAGCCGCGGGTGAGGACGTGTTGGGCGCGGCCGCGGAACTCGTGCCGGGACATGGCGCGCGTCGCCGCGCTGAAGAGGCCGATCAGCCGGCGCAGTCCGCCCATGAGGGGCAGGAACTGCGTCGCCCAGTACGCCGTGCCGCATGGCGCCATCAGGAGGAGAAAGGGGATGACCGGCAGGACCATCCAGGGGCTCCACCAGAGGCCGAGCACGTCCGTCTCCCAGAAAAACTTCTCCACTGCCGACCAGGCTTCGTGCGTATACTTTCCGGTCCACAAGTCGGCCCGGATCAGCACGCCGAAGCCGAGGAGGAAGAACGTGAACGAGAGCAGCACGACGTGCAGCGCGACCCAGTTGCGCAGCGCGACGGCGGCGGTCAGCCAGTTGTCGCCGGCGCCGTTGGGCGAAAGGAACCGGCCGTTCTCGCGCAGCCAGCGCACGGACCACGAATGGTTCTCCGCGAGTTCGCGCTCGACGGCGTCGACGTTGGTCTGGTCGCGGGTGAAGGCGGTGCCGAGAAAACTGCCGAAGTAGCCGCCGCCGGAGACGGTGGACATGAGGTCGATGCGCCGGATGAGTCGCTGGCGGGCGAGCGCCTGGAAGAGGCCGAGGCAGAACGTCGCGCTGCGAATGCCGCCGCCGGAAAGGGCGACGCCGACGAGCGGGACGTCGGGTGCGATGCCCGCGGCGGCGCGGCGCTCCCGCACGGCGGCGGCTTCGGCGGCGCGGAGGGCGTGCGGATAGTGTTCGTCTCCGGGATACGGATTCTGTGTGGGCATGGGGGCGGGCGGTCGAGGTGGGAGGCTGCGCCCGGAAGCCGGAGGGCCGGGAGGTCGCCGCGATGCTGGAACGCGAAATGCCAAATGCAAACCGTCAGCGTC
>JAEUHA010000113.1 GCA_016793535.1 Opitutaceae bacterium
CGCGGTGGCGGCCGTGCGCCACGACGCGGACGTGAACGCGTCCCCGACCGACTCGTGCCCGTTGCAGTATTCTGCCCAATTTCCTGCCCTTTTCACCTTATCTCTCCCATCCTTCCTTCATGCCCCTATCCACCGGCGAGCAGCTGGCGTCCCTGAGCGCTCTCCTCGCCGCGCGCCGGGAGGGCATTCTGGTGGCGTGGCGAAAGATGGATCGCGCCGATCCGGAGCAAACAACCGGGCGGGCGCTCACCCTCGGACAATTCCTCGATCACATTCCGTCGATCCTCGATGCCTTCGAGTTCAAGCTGCGCTCCCGCCCGGGCGGCGCGAATGCCCAGGCGGCCGATCGGGAGAAAAAGGAGGAAGGGGTGAAGCACGGGTTGCACCGCTGGCAGCAGGGCTACCGGTTGAAGGAACTCATCGGGGAATGCGGTCACCTCCAGCTTTGCGTCTTCGAGGAACTCAAGCGCATCGTCGCGGCCCAGCCCGAACTGGAGCACGAGACGCTGCTGGAAGCGCACCGGGAGTTGATCCACCTGATCAATGACACGATCTGCGAGAGCGCCGGCCAGTACCAGCGCATGCAACAGGCGGAGGCGGCGGGCAGGGTGCGCGACCTGACGGACGCCCTGGCCACGGTCAACGAACTGGAAAAGCGCCGGGTCACGTTGATCCACCAGGCGGTCCACGATCTCAACAGCGACGTTCTCGGGGTTAGCCTGGCGGCGAACCTGGTGACTCGGGCCGACCTGGAGGAGGCCGAGCGCGTGGAGTCCGCGAAGTTCCTGCAGCGGGCGGTGTCGGGACTCAATGGAATGCTGGGCGAGTTGATGGAGCTTGCGCGCCTGGAGGCCGGGCAGGATAAGCGGAAGATCGGCGATTTCGATGCCGCCGACCTGATTGTGAAATTGTGCGACGTCCTCCAGCCCCTGGCGCGCGAGCGCCGGTTGTTCCTCCAGACCGAAGGAACCGCGCACCTGGCCGTGGAGGGCGATGCCGACAAGGTGCGACGGCTCGCGCAGAATCTGCTGGTGAACGCCCTCAAGTACACGGCCGACGGCGGCGTCACGGTGAGCTGGGGCGAGGAGAAGGAGAACTGGTGGCTGATGGTCACCGATACGGGGCCGGGCTTGCAGTCGGAGTCCGGTCAGTCCCTGAAGGCCGGGCTGCAGGAAGCCACGGCCAGCGCCAAGGAATCGGATGAGCAGTCGGCCGCCAGCCAGGGCGAAGCCTCGCATGTGCTGGCCGCGCCCAAGGACGCGTCGCTCCCGACGGAGGCCGCCCATGACCAGCCGGGCGAGGGGATCGGGCTTTCGATCGTGAAGCGCCTGTGCGAACTGCTCGATGCGAGTCTGGAGATCGCCAGTGCCGCCGACGAGGGCACGACGTTCCGGGTCGTCTTTCCCTTCCGCTATCCCACCGCCCATGCCACTCCGTGACCCTCTCCCGGCGTTGATCCGCACGTCACTCCGCTGGTCGTTGTTGCTCGTCCCGTTCGTTCTTGGCGGGGTCGAGCGTGGCGCCGCGGCCGAGTCCCGCCCGCCGGGCGGAACGGCGGGCCCGGCCGGGGCGTTCGTGGCCGGCCGGGATTACACGGTGCTGGAGCGTCGTCGATTTCTGGATACGACGGGCTTCGACCGGCCGGTGGAAGCGTTCAGCCTGCTGTTTCCGAAGGATTGGACCAGCGACGGCGGCGTGCGGTGGAAGGGCGTGCAGGAGTGCCGCGGCGAGATCGTGGGCACCCACGTCAAGGCCGCCTCGCCCGATGGGCAGATCCAGTTCGAGACGATGCCGGTGCGCTCGTTCGCCTGGGCCGACGACCCGATGATGCTGCAGGCGATGCAGGCGGGCGCCCGCCAGGGCGGATGCCAGTTGAACCGGCCCTTCAGCGCCGCCCAGTACATCGACGGCTTCGCGCAGCGGGATCTCGGGGCCCGGGCCTCCGATATCCGCGCCGACGAAAGCTACGCGGACTTCATCCGGCAGCTCGACCAGCAGGCCAACGCCCTCGCGCGGCAATACGGCACCGGCATGGAACAGCAGACGACGTTCTCCTTCGGCCGGCTCACCTGGCCGGACGGTCGGGAGGGCATCCTGCACGTGGGCGTCACGAACATGGTCACCCGCAAGCCGAACCTGCTGGGCGGAGGTTCCACGTCGTTCTCCAGCACGATTGTCGTGCATTGCGTGCTGATGCGCTTTGCCCCGGAGCGGCGGGTGGAGGCGACGCGCTTGCTGGGCATGATCCAGTCCAGCTCCCGCACCAATCCGATCTGGAAACAGGCGCGGGATGATTTTCTAACCCGCCTGGGCAATATCGAGCATGCCGGCCGCATGGAGCGGATCCGGCTCTTCGGTGAGCAGAGCCGCGCCTACGCCAAGGCTCAGAGCGACGCCAGCGACCGGCGGCTCCGGGATTGGGAACGCCAGCAGGCGTCGCAGGACCGTCAGCACCGGGCCTTCGTGCAGACCATTCGCGAGGTCGAGACCTACGCCGATGCGCACGGCAAGGTGGAGCTGAGCAGCGGCTACCAGCACGCCTGGAGCCGCGGCGACGGCACCTACATTCTGAGCAACGCGTCCGGTTTCGATCCCCGCCGGGTGTTTCAGGATCAGGCCTGGCAGGAGATGAAGAAGACCGCGCCGTGATCGGCGTCCACCCCGCGCAGACGTGCTGCCGGGTTCTGGCACGGTCGCCCCGGAGGACGTTTACTTGCGGGCGGTCTTCTCCGCCTGAGCCAGCCAGTCGCCCAGCCACTTTGCGTCCACCACGCCGCTGTGCGCGGTCGCTTCGTGCGCGGCGTTGAAGAAGTACGAGCGCGGCAGTTCGCCCGCCCAGCTTTTGTCCACCGCGTAGCGGAGTCGCTCCATCGACTCCTCGCCGAACTGCCAGGTCTCGATGCGGCCGAGCGTGTAGCCGCTCAAGAAACGGCGGACGGCTTCGCGGTGCGGGGGCGCGTCGGCCGCGACCAGGACGATCGGCACGTTCGGAAACCGGCGGTGCAGGTCAGCGACGATCATCATTTCCTCGCGGCAGGGTTCACAGCTCACCGACCAGAAAGCCACCAGGAAGGGCCGGCCGGCGTGCGCCTGCTTGATCGCGGCGAGGCTGCGGGCGTCGAACGTGCGGAGTTCCGGAGCGGACGCCGCACCGAGCCCCGCGACACTCAGTCCGCCCGCGAGCAGCGCGACACACCAGGAACGACGGGAAAACAATTTCATGGCGGCAGGATCGATACCGAAAGGGGACGCTCGTGGGTGTTCCAAAACACGTGGAAATCGTCGCCCGAGGTCAACACCCGCGGCTGGTCCGACGCGCCCGCCGTCGCGCCGAGCTCGTGCTCCCGCCAGGTCTCGCCGCCGTCGTTCGACCGCAGGGCCCGAAGCCGCGTGCGCTCGCCGTCGAATTCCTTCCAGGCGATGACGACCCGCGGGCCCAGCACGGCGAGGTCGGCGTGCGCCGCGGTCTCGCCACCCACCCGGCGGTGCGCCTCGGTGCCGCCGTCGCGCAGCCGCGCGTAGTGCACGCCCTGCTGCTGTGGTGCGGCGCTGAACCAGACGGCATGCAGGCGGCGCTGGGCGTCCTCCACCAGGCTGGGGCCGTGATGCGGACAGGCGTCGATTCGCCAGTCCTCAAACGAAACGCGTCGCACCGGGCCGGCCCGGCCGTCCGGAAAAAGTTGCGCGACGGCGTGGTCGCGGATGTTCGGTGCGAAGATGTGCCGCCACATCGCGGTCACGCTGCCGTCGTCATGCCGCACCAGGGCGATCCGGCAGCATTCGCAACTGTGATCGGCGAGCTTGTAGTCACCGCGAAAGGTCGCGCCGCGGTCGTCCGACACGGCGAAGTAGACCGCCGCGCCGCGATAGGCCGGAGCCTTGGCGGCGGCGGCGGCGACCAGGTCGCGCTTGTCGATCCACGCGACGATGACCTGGCCCCGCGCGTTGACCACGATGGAGTCGAACCGATGCGTGATCTCCTGGCGGTCCCGATGCACGATCGCCGGCGGCGAGAAAGTCCGGCCGCCATCGAGCGAGCGCGCGAACGTGATCTCGCCGGTGTACGGTTTCGCGAGGGGCCGGGTCCAGGTGACGTAAATCTCGCCACCCGGTCCCAACGCGATCTTCGGTCGTGCATCGCCACCGGTGTCCGTCGGCGCGGGCGCGGCCGTGACCAGCACCGGGTTCGACCACGAGGCCCCGCGATCGTCGGACCGGCTCACCGCGATGTGCCCGCTCACCTTGTGCGCCGCCCACAGCACGCCCCGGGCGTCGAACGCCGCGTGCGCCCCCAGCTCGGCCTGCGCCGTCCGGTCGGCGCCCATGCCGCCGTGGGCATGGGCCTTTTTCTCGGCGGCGGACGCGACCTGGCCCGGCGCAAGGGCGGCGAGGACGAGGGTGAAGAGGGGAAGCCGGTGCATGATCAGGACGATGCTACCACTTAAACTCCGCGCCGCCGTAAAACGCACGCGGTAAACCGGGGCTGAACACCGGCGTGTTCGAGGACACCGACGCGCTGTCCGCAAAGCGCTTGTCGGTCGCATTCATCACCCGGGCGTAGAGACCGAGGTTCCTGCCCACGGCGTAGCTCGCGCGGACATGCAGGAGATCGTGGCCCGGGTATTGGCCGAAGGCCGCCGAGTTGCTCGCCTCGAGCCAGTACTCACCGATGCGCACCCACTCGAGCTGCAGCATTGCCGCGGCGACCGGGCGCCAGGTCAGCCGGGTGTTGGCGAGCACCTTCGGCGCGGTCTCGATGTTCCGGCCGCTGAAGTTGGCGTTCGCGGTGACCCAGTTGACGTAGCGGTGGCGCGCGAAGGAAAGTGCGGTGTCGAACCGGAGCTGGGATCCGAGCCGGGCGCCGATGCCGGCTTCGATCCCCCGGTGCTCCGTGCGGCCCGCGTTCACGTTGGTGCTGACGTTGGTCGCGAGGTCGCGTTGTCCGACGAGGTCGTCCTTCTTCTCGAGTTCATAGGCGACGACATTGTAGCTCACGGGTCCGGCGTCCCCGCGGAAACCGAGCTCGATCTGTTCGGCCTTGATGGGCTTGAGGCCGACCGCGAGCCGGGCGCGGGCGAGCGCGTTCACCACCGTGGTGTCGTTGCCGGCGCGGTAGAGCTGGCCTTCGGATGGCGCGCGGAAGCCGAAGTTATATGACGCGTAGGCGTGCAGGTGCGGGGTGAGTGCATAGGTGGCGCCGAGCTTCGGGCTCACGCGCGAGAAGCTCGTCTGGTCGTCGGCGAGCTGGCCGTAGAAGCGATTCGCGCCCAGCACCGAAGCCTGGACCGTGCCCGCCGGGAGCCGGTTCTGCATCGCGTAGCGGAGCGCGTCGTAGCGCAGGCCGGCGGTCAGCCGCAGCGATCGGGTCGGCGACAGTTCGGTGTGCACGTACGGCGACGCACTCCGGAACGTGACGCGGTAGTCATAGATGCGCGTGCCGAGGGTGTAACCGGTGAACACGGTGTTCGCGCCGGTGCCCGTCCGCGTGACCAGCAGGTTGTCCTCGCGGCGTGAGCCGGGGCTGTAGTCGAGGTCGAGTCCGCCGATGAGCCGCGTGCGCAGGGTGGGCAAGGTTTTTCGCCACTTCGCGAGCACGCCGTACGAGACGTTGTGGGACTTCTCGATCCGCGGATCGGAGTTCAGATTGAAGGTGCCGTTGAGCTCCATCGCGTTGTCGCGGAAGTAGGGGATGACCGAGATCAGGCCAGTGCCGAACTGCTGCTCGTATTCGGCGGAGATGCGGACCGCGCTGACCTTGCGATAGGCGATCGAGAGATTGTTGCGCGTGGGATTGCCGAGGTAATCGGCGAGCGGCAGCGCGGAATTGGCGCCCGTCTCCTGGTCGATCTTGGAGGCGCCGATGATCGTCTTGAGCGTGCCGTTGCGGCCGAGGCGCTGGTCGAAGCGGAGATTGCCGCTCTGCCGGTCGTAGGCGGTGCGCTGGCGCCAGCCATCGGTGTGCGTGACATTCAGGTCCACCTGCACGCCGCCGCGTTCGTTCACCGCGGTGGTGCCGCTGCCGAGGAAACGCCAGGTGCCGAATGCGCCGGCTTCGCCGCTCACGCTCATCCGGGTTTCGCCGGTGGGCGCGTGCGAGAGGATGTTCACGATGCCGCCGATCGCATCCGAGCCATACAGCGCGGTGCCGGGCCCGCGGACCACTTCGATGCCGCCCGCCATCGGAATGTTCACTTCGTAGAGCGCGTTGTGATTGAAGAAGCCTGTCGCGCGGATCGGGATCCCGTCTTCGAGGAAGAGGTAGAGCGGACTCGTCGTGAAGGGCTGGCGAATGGCCGTGGTGTGGCCTTCGCCGTTGGTGACGGCGACCGCGACGCCCGGCACCTGGCCGAGCAACTGGCCGGGATGCAGCGGGGCGGTTTCGCGAATCACCTCG
>JAEUHA010000380.1 GCA_016793535.1 Opitutaceae bacterium
CCGGCTCCGCCGCCGGCCACGGCCCATCTTCCAACCCCCTGCGCCCGGGCACGGCCGCGCTCCCAGGGACTGCATCTAGAACGAAAACGTGTTCGTGAGGATGAACTGCCGCGGATCCTGGTAGCGATACGTGATCGGCGCGAGCGTGCGCGGATGCGTGTTGTTCACGATCAGTTCGCGCTGATCGAGGACGTTGTTGATGTTGAGCTGGACGTTCCAACGCACCTTGCGCTGCCACACCGGCATCGAATAGGTGAGCTGCAGATCGTAGACGTTTTGGTCCTTGGCATCGACGGTGGTCACTTTCTCGATCACGCGGCCGTTCCACTTGTCGGTGTAGTCCGAGCCGGGTGTGACGGTATAATCCGTGCGCGCGCCCGCCACGCGCCCCAGGCGCAGGCGCGTGCCGCCGCCGATGGAGAGGCCCTTGAGGCGTCCCTCCTTGAAGTCGTAGCGCGTGCGCAGATTCAGGTTGTGCAGCGGGTCGCCGACGAAGCGCTTGCCCTCGAAAACGAAGGGATTGTCGAAGAACAGCTGCTCGGCGTCGGCGATCGCCTCGTTGATGCTGTCGGTGTTGACGGTGAAATCACCCGTGGCCGCGATCTCCGCCGGTGTGCGCCAGTTGGTTGCACTCGGGGCAAACTCCGGCCCGGGCGTGTTCGTGTTCTGCGGGACCTGCAGGGTGGCGTAGCGCTTCCAATAGTCCTTGTGCGTGTCGATGTAGGCGCGGTACTCGCGGGCGATGTTGGAGCGGGTCGTCTTGTTCTTCGAGTAGTTGATCGAGACCGACCAGCCGGCGACGATCTGGCCGACGATCTCGACCTCGAGGCCCTTGCTCTCCGAGTCCTGCGTGTAGCCCTGCACCTGGTTCATCACCTCCGTCTGCCGCCGGGCGAAGTTGGTCTCCTCGGCGTTGAGGACGCCGGCGTTGGCGAGCGCGGTCCAGATGTTGATCACGTTGCCACGGTTGAAGCCGGAGAAACCGAACTCGCGCTGCGACTTGGTGTGGAACTCCGTCGCGGTGACGAAGACGCGATTCCGCAGCAGGCTGAGCTTGATGCCGTAGTCCTGCGTTTCGCCGGCGGGTGAGGGCACGAGATCGGCGCTGTCGGTGCGGCGCGGATCCGACGGCGTGATGTAGTTCGTGCCCGGCGTGCTCACGCTGTTGGACGTGTTGTAGAAGACGGACAGCCACGGCGTGACGTGCAGCACGCCGCCGAGCGTACGCGTGTTGCCGGAAAAGATGTTGGCCGTGGCGGTCTGGGGATCGGACGGGGTCCAGACGCCGGTGTTGGCGGCGATCGCCTCGCCCGCCGGATCGCGACGCGCGACGCCCACCCAGTTTTTCAGGCGGTCCTTGCGATAGCCGAACGTGCCGACGAACCGGTTCTTGAAGAGAAACACCTGCCCCACGCCCATGTAGGCGCTGGTGTCGCGGTCCGCGTAGCCGATGTTGCCCTGCGAGCGGTTGAACTCGTGCATGTAGATGTTGCTCACCGCGCCGGTGGCCGGGTCCTGGTAGCGTGTCGGACCGGAGAGATCGTACGGCGCGGGGATGCGGAAGTTGGGGTCGTTGATGACCGAGAGGCTGGGCAGGTAGTAGCGGTAATAGACCGTGTTGGCGCCGTTCTCCGGCGTCGGATTGAACGCGCCGCCGCTCGTGACCGCCGGTCCCTTGAGCCAGTACTGCTGGAGGATTTCGCTGCGGGATTTCGTCTTCGCCATCTCGCCCAGGCCGGCGAGGCGCAGGTTCACGAGGTCCTTGTATCCTTTTTCATAGGACAGTGTGACGCGGCCCTGGCTGACCTGGGAGCTCGTTGGCCGGTGGTCAGGCGAGACGTCGACGTAGTACAGCTGGTTGGCGGGCCGGAGCTGGCCGTTGGGCAGGTAGCGATTCGTGTCGGCCGCGATGCCATAGTGGTTCCACGTCGCGAGATTGTGCGTGTCCCCCGAGCTGACCTGGCGGTTGAAACCGAGCTCGAGGTTCAGGTCACGCGCGAGTTCACGCTGCAGGAACGCGGACGCGTTCTTCACGCGGAACGCGCCGCGCACCCAGTTGGCCTCGAGCACGGCGTCGGGATTGCGGCGGCCCATGTCGAAGTCGTTGGCGAGCACCCCGCCGACTGCGGACTCGGAGTAGGTGAACTGGCGGTAGTTCTGGGCGAACGGGAAGCGGTCGCTGACCACGACCCAGTCGCCGCCGGAGCGTTCGAGCACGCCAGTGACGCTGGTGGCGCCGGTGTCGCGGAACGGAGTGCCGGGTGTTCCGGCCACGCCCGTACCCGGCGTCCCGGGCACGTAGTTCGCGGCGAAGTTGTCGAAGATCGGCTGCCCGCTCGCGTTCCAGATGGACGTGTAGTCGTTCGCGAAAAAGGGCCGCGGCACGAAGCGGTTGATCTCGCCGTGCTCGTACTCGACCTTGAGCGTCGTCTTCCGGTCGATCTGCCATTTGGCGGCGAGGAACGCGCGGTTCTGGTCGTTGTGTCCCGCGCTGCGCCAGGACTGCTCGCGACCGCGGAGGAGCGCGACCCGGACGCCGACGCGGTTCTTGATCAGGGCGAGGTTGGCGTCCGCCACCCAGCGCTCGCCGCCCCAGGAGTCGAGGCGATGCGAGAGGCTGTACGCGTGCTTGTTGGTCATCGCCTGCTTGCTGGCGGCGTTGATCTTCCCGGCCGGGGAGCCGAAGCCGTAGAGGATGGAATTGGGGCCGCGGGAAACCTCGAGCCGCTCGGTCATGTAGAGGTCGACCTCGCCGGGGGCGTTGAAGAAGTTGATGCTGCGTCCGCCGCCGGGCAGCCCGCGGATGCGGATCGAACGGAAGCCGTCGTTGTAGCCGTCGGCCACGGGGCCCGCGGCCCGCGCGTCGTCGGTCTCGATGCGGGTGCCGACGCCGTACTCGATCGCGTTCTCGATGCTCGTGGCGGCGATGTCGCTGAGGAACTCCGCCGTCATCGGGCTGATCGCGGCCGCGATGTCCTTCAGGTTCGTCCGCAGGCGCGAGCCGGCCAGCGTGTCCTGGCCGACGTATCCGGAATCCTGAGTCGTGCTCACCTCGAACGGCGAGAGCGTGATCACGGCCTGGCCGGCGGGCGGGGTGGTGGGGGTCGGCGCCGTCTGGGCGCAGAGGGAGGCGCTGGCGAGGAGGGCGGCCAGCGCGCCAAGGCGGGCCGGAACGGCGAAGGGCGAATGCGAGGGGGTCTTCATGCTCGGGTTAGGAAGGTCAGGGTGGGGACGGGTCAGCGAAGGAATGAGGCGGACGGGGACGTCCGCGCTCCCGGGGGCGGTTAGAAATTCAGGCCGGCGCTGAAGCGGTAGGTGCGGCCGGTCTGCCAGACGGCGCCGTAGAACTTGTCGTCGTCGGCGACGTTCGCGACGTTGAGTTGGAAGTTCGTGT
>JAEUHA010000162.1 GCA_016793535.1 Opitutaceae bacterium
GCCCATGCCGCCAGAGCATCTGCGGGATCTGCGTCGATTTGCCCGAACCGGTCGGCGCCTGCACGATCAACCGGCCCTGCGCCCGCAGCGACGCGACGACCGCGGACTCGAGTTCGTAGATGGGAAGATCGCTGGGGGAACGCATTCGAGCCGTTGAAAGGTGAAAGGTGAAAGTTGAAAGACTGGGTAAGGCAAGCAGCGCGGTGCTCAGCGCTTTCAACTTTCAGCTTTCAACTTTCAACTCCACCGCGGCGCCTCGCGCCGCGGTGAATAACCGGTGTGTGACCTTGTTCCCAAGTTATTCACCGTTTGGGCCGGTGAAGAAGTTGTGCAGAACAAAGCCTTTCGTTTCGACCGCGGCCGCACACTGTCTGCCTTGTTCCTTGATAGAACAGTCGAAGCGCAGCGGCCTGAAAGGCGCCACTGAGAGCACGGCTGGGATAATCCCGGGCGACCGGGGACTGGTGGGCGACAACTGGTGTCGCTCCCCCCTCATAACGGCGAAAGCCGTTCGCGAGGCATATATCACCAGTTCCTCTGGCCGGAGTCGTGTCCGGTCAGTCCAACCACGAAGTAGGAACTGAGCTGCAAGGCGTGATCAGAAACCACGTCGAGCAGAGTCAGGCCCACGGGACGTTTCGACCCGTGCGCCGACGCAGTTACCCCAGAGGGTTTTGGTTGCTACTGCGCAGACCAGAACGCAGTCGCGATTCCCGGCGGGACGACCCCGCCAGAAGGCCCGGTTCGCCGCACGAACCGGGCGCGCAACGGAGTCGCGACGGCGGGGAGAGAGCGAACCTAGGCAAAGTTCGTCAACCTCCTCTCATGGGGCGGTCCCGCAAAACGGGATCACCCCGCTGCAAACGCGAAAGGCAACCTGAGAGGTAAGAGGTCAGACCCGTAACGCGGGGCCAACGGCCGGTCACAAGCCGGCGCCGTCCCCGTGGTAAGGGTGTCGACGCGCGAAATGTTCGTTGCAGGCGTGTCAGCACCACGTCCGGCGAGATGCTCCCGGCAGGGAGCGTCCGAACCGGGCGCAGAGGCCTCACTCGACAGATCCCGACCGGCAACGGTCAGGACGGTCCCGCCATGAGACCGAGACATCCGCATGCCGCGGAGAGTGGCGTCGGGAAGCACACCGCCCGCGAAAGCGAGCGCGTCCAAGCGTGTGCCGCCGGGAAAGAGCGCGTGACGAACGCCCACCCCCACAAATTGGCCTCGGAAGCTAACACTTCCGGGGCCTTTTTGTTTTTACCTTCTTGGGAGCATAGACGCCCCCGTCCGCAGTCCGACTTTGTGCCGTTCCCTGGGAGCGCGGACGCCCTCGTCCGCAATTCGACGACTTACCCTTTCCTGGGAACGCGGACGTCCCCGTCCGCAATTTCTTTCCGCACCCATTTCAATCGAGCGGACGAGGACGTCCGCGCTCCCAGGGGAGGAAACCCAATCCCGCGATTGCCCTGCGCGACGCGAACCGTTGGAGTGCCCGCCGTATGACCCTGCGCCCCACCAGAGCCCTGCTTTTTGCCCTCGCCTGCCTGGCCGGTCCTCATGTTTCCGCCGCAGCGGACAAAGCGCCCGCGGCGCCGAAGAAATCCGCCGCCGTCCCGTACGCCCAGATTCCCGGCCCGATCCGGCTCTGGACGGGCGACGCCCCCGGCGCCACCGGCCAGCGGCCCCAGGACATCCCGACCCTCACGCCTTTCCCGGCCGATCCCGCCAAACGCAACGGCGCCACGATGCTCATCCTGCCCGGCGGCGGCTACGGCAACCTCGCCGAACACGAGGGCACGGGTTACGCCGAGTTCTTCGCCCGCCACGGCATCACCGCCTACGTGCTCAAATACCGTCTCGGGTCCAACGGCTACCGGCACCCGGTGATGCTCAACGACGCCGCCCGCGCGCTGCGCCTGCTCCGGACGTTCGCCCGCCGCGATGGGCTCGATCCGAACCGCATCGGTGTGATTGGGTCGTCCGCCGGCGGACACCTGGCGTCGACGCTCCTGACGCTCTTCGAACCGGGCAACCCCAACGCCACCGACCCGGTCGAACGCGAAAGCGCGCGACCCGATCTCGGGATCCTCTGTTATCCGGTGATCTCGCTCGGCGAATTCGCCCACGCCGGCTCGCGCCGCAACCTGCTCGGCGACAACCCGCCGGCCGAGCTCGTCCAGAAGCTCTCCACGGAACTGCAGGTCACGAAGAACACGCCGCCCACCTTCATCTGGCACACCGTCGAGGACAAAGCCGTCCCGGTCGAGAACGCCCTGCTGTTCGCCTCGGCCCTCCGCCGCGCCGGTGTCCCGTTCTCCCTGCACATCTACGAACTGGGCGCGCACGGCCTCGGCTTTGGCCGGCCGGAGCGCCCGGCGCCGCCCTGGGCCGAGCAGTTGCTCCACTGGTTCAAGGAGCGGAAGTTCACGCCCTGAGGGGACGATGGCGGTACCTGTCACGCGAGCGGTCAGCTCGCGCAACGCGTTCCCTCAGTGGCGGGAGCATCCGGCCCCCGCGTTGAAGCCGTTCTGCCAGCATTAACCGGGGGCGCTGGAAGCTCCCGCCCACGCCGGCGCCGCTCGCCGCGCGCCTTCCTCCTTGCCAAGCCCCGGCGGCGCGCGCACGTTGGACGTCTTTTTCAACAAACGACCGCGTCCGCCAATGAACCAGAGCATCCGTAACATCGCGATTATCGCCCACGTCGACCACGGGAAGACCACCCTCGTCGACAAGCTCCTCAAGGAAGGCGGCGTCTACCGCGCCAACCAGCAGGTCCAGGAGCGAGCCATGGACTCCATGGACCTCGAAAAGGAGAAGGGCATCACGATCAAGGCGAAGAACACGTCCGTCCACTGGAAGGACAAGATCATCAACATCGTCGACACCCCCGGCCACGCCGACTTCGGCGGCGAGGTCGAGCGCGCCCTGCGCATGGTCGACGGCGTGCTGCTCGTGATCGACGCCTACGACGGGCCCCAGGCCCAGACCCGTTTCGTGCTGCGCAAGGCGCTCGCCCACGGCCTCAAGGTCGTGATCGTGATCAACAAGATCGACCGCGACAACGCCGAGCCCGCCAAGATGTACGACAAGGTGCTCGAGCTCCTGATGGAGCTGAACGCCACCGAGGAACAGTTCGACGCCCCCGTCGTGTACGGATCGGGCCGCGATGGCTACATGATGTATCACCTCGGGGATGAGCGGAAGGACATGACGCCGCTCTTCGAGACGATTCTCGACCACGTTCCGCCCCCGTTCGCCAAGCCCAACGAGCCGTTCCACATGCTCGTCTCGAACATCGACTGGAGCGACTACGTCGGCCGTATCGCCGTCGGCAAGATCCTCGGCGGCACCGCCAAGATCGGCGACAACGTCTTCGTCGTGCGGCACTCCGACCACAAGCGCGTCCGCGCCAAGATCACGAAGATCTTCGAATTCACCGGCCTCGGCACCCGCGAAACCGAGACCGCCGTCGCGGGCAACATTGTCGGCATCTCGGGCTTCGAGGACGTCGACATCGGCGATACGCTGACCGTCGACGAGAACGGCCACGCGCTGCCGTTCACCCAGATCGATCCGCCGACGCTGGAGATGCAGTTCTGCGTCAACGACGGCCCGCTCGTCGGCACCGAAGGCAAGCTCGTCACCTCGCGCCAGCTGCGCGAACGCCTGATGCGCGAGCTCAAGACCAACGTCTCGATCCACATCGAGGACTCCGACAAGGCCGGCGTGTTCAACGTCAAGGCGCGCGGCGCCATGCAGGTCGCCGTGCTCGTCGAGACGATGCGCCGCGAAGGCTTCGAGTTGCTCGTTTCCCGTCCGACCGTGATCGAGAAGGTCGTCGACGGAAAGCGCCTCGAACCGTACGAGACGGTCTGGATCGAAGTGCCGGACGAATGCGTCGGCGCCATCATGCAGAATCTCGCCAACCGGAAAGGCGTGCTCACCAACATGGAGAAGCACCCGCACTCGACGATGATCGAGGCCACGATCACCACGCGCGGCTTGATCGGCATGGAAATCGACGTCGTCAATGCCACCAGCGGCCGCGGCGTGCTCAGCCATTTGTTCAAGGAATACGGCCCGTACGCGGGCGAGGTCCTGACCCGCATCACCGGCACGCTCATCGCCACCGACCCGGGTGAGACCACGACGTACGCGCTCCTCATGGTGCAGGAACGCGGCAAGCTCTTCGTCAGCCCCGGCGAGCAGGTGTACGAGGGCATGATCGTCGGCGAGAATCCCCGCAACGAGGACATCGCCTGCAACGCGGTGCGCGAGAAAAAGCTCACGAACTTCCGCTCGCAGGGTGAAGGTGTCGCCGCCGGTCTCACGCCCGCCATCAAGCTCTCGCTCGAACGCGCCATCGAGTACATCGCCGCCGACGAATTCGTCGAGGTCACGCCGAAGAACCTGCGTCTGCGCAAGCGGATCCTGAACAACGGCGAGCGCCAGAAGGCGATGAAGTCGCAGAAGCGGGCCTCCGGGGACTGAGTCCGCCGGACTTTCCCCGGCCTGGGAACGCGGCCGTCCCCGGCCGCAACGAAACGCCCGCGAACCGCGGCCGGTAACGGCCGCGCTCCCGGGTCGGGGTTCCTACAGCAGCTCCTTCGGCAGCTGCTGAACGATCTTCTTGATGTCCTGCACGGCATCGCGGTGACACACGAGCACCGCGTCAGCCGTCTCGACGACCACGAGATCCTTCACGCCACAGAGCGCGATGGTGCGACCGTTGCTCACCGCAATGTTGTTGCCGGCGCCCGCGACGAACACCGACCCGCGAGAGGCATTGCCGGCCGCATCGGTCCGCAGGTGCTTGGGCAGCGCCGTCCACAGGCCGACATCGTCCCAGTCGAATTGCGCCAGCAGCGTCTCGACCGCCCGCGCCTTTTCCATGATCGCGTAGTCGACGGAGATCTTCGGCAGCGCGGGAAAACGCGCCGCGAGAAAGGCTCCGAAATCGCCGGCCGGAAACGCGCGGACGAACGCGGCGAGCTCCGGCGCATTCTGGTCCGCTTCGCGCAGGAACGTGCCGACGCGCCAGAAGAACATGCCGGCGTTCCAGGCGAAGTGGCCGCTCTCGACATATCGCTGCGCCGTCGCCGCATCCGGCTTCTCGACGAAGCGCTTCACTTCCCGCACCACGCCCGCGGGCACGCGGGCCTTCTCGGCGCCCATCTCGAGGTAGCCGAATCCCGTCGCCGCATGATCGGGTTTGATCGCGATGGTCAGAATCGCATCCGACACCGCGGCGCGCGGCAGCGCCGCCCCGAGCTGACGACCAAAGGTCTCCCGATCGGCGATGAAGGCGTCCGCCGGCAGCAGCGCGAGCGTGGCGTTCTCGCCCCCCCGGCTCCGAACCAGCGCGGTCGCCAGCGCTGCGGCCGGCGCCGTGTCGCGCTTCGCCGGTTCCGCGACGATCTGCTCCGGCGGCACCAGCCCGGCGAGCGCCGCGCGCGTGCCCGGAAGCTGCACTTCATTCGTGAGCACGAAAATGTTCTGCGCCGGCACCACGGTGCCGATCCGCCGCACGGTCTCCTCGACCAACGTCCGGTCAGAAAGCAGTTTGAGCAGATGCTTGGGCGTCTGCGCCCGGCTCATCGGCCAGAAACGCTCGCCACTGCCACCCGCCATGATGCACGCGAAGAACTGGGATTGCTCCGACATCCCCACGTTTTCCCCGCCCCCCCGACGGGCGCCAAGTGCAAACTGCCGGCGGGAGGGAAACTACTACCTGAAACCGGTCCAAATCTCCCTCTGTAGGCGGGGAGCCCCCACCCCGCCCGCAATGCGCCGCGCATCCTCTTTCCCGCGGGGTGCGGGCACCCCGCCTACACCCCACCCCGCCTACGCCACACTTCGCCTGCTCCACACCCCGCCTGCGCCCCAGACCGCCGCCCGCTCCGGGCGCTCAGACCCCACTCCCGACCGCGACGACGATCTTGCCGAACTGTTCCCCGCGCTCCATCCGGCCAAAGGCCTCCGCCGCCCGCGCCAGGGGAAACGCATCGCCCACGACCGGACGTATCCGCTTCTCGGCGACAAAGCGCACCATCGCCGTCCAGTCCGCCGGCGACCCCATGGTGCTGCCGAGCACGGAGAGATGCCGCCAGAACACCTTGCGCATCGGCAGCACGCCATCGCCCCGCGTCGCGCCGTAGATCACGAGCCGGCCGCCCGGTGACGCCACGTCGATCAGCCGGCCGAAGCCCGCGCCGCCCGCGCTGTCCACCACCACGTCGAACGTGCCCGCGGACTTCACCGCCTGCGCCGCCCACTGCTCGTCGCGATAGTCGAACCCGCCCGCCGCACCGAGCGCAACCGCACGCGCGATTTTTTCCGGTGAGCTCGAGGTCACCCACGCCTGCGCCCCCGCCGCCACGGCAAACTGCAACGCCAGCGTTGCCACGCCGCCGCCGATTCCGCTCACGAGCACCCGTTCGCCCGCGCGGAGCTTCGCCCGCGCGAACACCGCACGATACGCCGTGAGCCCGCCCAGCGGCAGGGCCGCCGCTTCCGGCCAGGTGAGATGCGCCGGCTTGCGCTCCAGCTGCGCCACCGGCACCGCCACTTTTTCCGCCAGCGTGCCGGCCCGCGGCAGGCCCAGAATCGAGAAGTCCGGTCCCTGCGCGTCCTCGCGGTCACCCCAACTGAAACTGGGATTGATGATCACTTCGCGCCCCTGCCAGGCGGGATCCACGCCTGCGCCCAGCGACACGACCTCACCGGCTCCGTCCGAACCGGGCAGACAGGGCCACGCGAGTCCAGCGTACAGCCCGCTCTTGATCCATACGTCGCGGTGATTGAGCGCAGCCGCCTTGACGGCCACGACCACTTCGCCCGTCGCCGGCTGCGGGTCCGGCACCTCGGTCAGCGACAGTTGATTCACCGCCGTTAATTGGACTGCGCGCATGAGGGTTCAAGTAACAGGTACCAGGGACCAAGGGGCAAGTCATCGCCGCCGCGAGAGCCCGCCCCATTCCGTTCCGTTCTTGTTACTTGGAACCTGTCCCGTGTTACTTGCGCACCCTCCGGCGCGCCCGCATGCTCCTCGCCTTCCACAAGCCCTACGGCGTGCTCTCGCAGTTCACCCCCGAGCCCGGCTCCCGGTGGCGCACGCTCGCGGGTTTCGGGTTTCCACCGGGCGTGTATCCGCTGGGCCGGCTCGACGCCGACTCCGAAGGGCTGCTGTTGTTGAGCGACGAACCCGGACTCAATTCCCGACTGCTCGATCCCCGCCACGCCCATCGGCGGGAATACTGGGTGCAGGTGGAGCATGTTCCCACCGCCGCGACGCTGCGCCGGCTCGCCCAGGGCGGACTTTCGCTCGACGATCATCGCACGCGTCCCTGCCTCGCCCGCCGGATCGATCCCGCGCCGACGCTGCCGCCGCGCGATCCGCCGATTCGCGTGCGCAAGACCGTGCCCGATGCCTGGCTCGCGCTCGAGCTCGTGGAGGGCAAGAACCGCCAGGTGCGGCGCATGACGGCCGCCGTCGGCCATCCCACGCTGCGGCTGATTCGGGTCCGGCTCGGCGATTTCCTCCTCGGCGATCTCCCACCGGGACAATGGCGGGAACTGGGCGCGAGCGACCGCGCGGACGTTTTCGCCGCGGGAAATCCTAAATCCGCACGATCACCTCTTCGGCCTTGAACCGGACCTTTTTCGCCACCGCGTACTTGTCGTCCTCGAGCCTGTAGCCGGCCGCGCACGCCACGACGGTCGCGTACTCCGTGCCCGCGAGGCCGAGGATCTCGTCGTATTTCGCCGGCTCGATGCCTTCCATCGGACAGGTATCGATCCCCAGCACCGCCGCGCACGCCATGAACTGGCCCAGGGCGATGTAGATCTGGTGAGTCTGCCAGGTGTCGAGCGTCCCCGCGGCGCGGGCCTTCTCGAGGTTGCCCATCGTCATGGCGCGAAACTTCGCCAGCGACTCCAGCGCCACGCCCCGCACTTCCACCATCCGCTGGATGTGCCGGTCCACATGATCCGCGCCGAGATCCCGCCGCACCGCGAGCGCCACGAAATGCGAACAGTCCGCGGCCTGCGTCTGGCGAAACGATGCGGACACGAGCTGGGCCTTCACCGCCGGATCCGTGACGACGACAAACCGCCAGGGCTGCAACCCGATCGACGACGGTGCCAGGATCAGCGACTGCTCGAGCGCCTCCCACATCTCCGCCGGGATCTTTTTCGCCGGGTCAAATTTCTTGGTGGCATAGCGCCAGTTCAGGGCGTGCACCAATTGGTGCGGAGAGAGCGTCAGCGACATGGAGAGTAAGTGTCCCAGCACCAACACGCACCCGGCCCCAAATTTCAATCTCACAAACGCCCGCGCCGCAGGGCCACCACGGATTGCGCGTCACCAGGCGCGCAGATACGGCGCCGGCGGCCGCGGCGGTGGCATCACCCCCAGTTCGCGCGCCGCCCGGAGCGGCCAGTTGGGATCGCGCAAAAACTCGCGCGCGAGGAGCACGAGATCGGCCTGCTCCTGCTGGATGATGTCCGCGGCCTGGGCCGGCTCGGTGATGAGGCCGACCGCCGCCGTCGCGAGGCCCGCTTCCCGGCGGATCCGGGCCGCAAACGGCACCTGATAACCGGGCCCCACGGGAATCTTCGCCGTGGGTGACGCCCCACCGGAGCTGCAGTCGATGAGATCCACGCCTTCGGTTTTCAACCGGCGCGCCAGCTCCACGCTCTCGTCGATTGTCCACCCGCCCTCGACCCAGTCGGTGCACGACAACCGCACGGTCAACGGCAACCGCTCGGGCCAGATCGCCCGCACGCGGCGCGTCGTCTCGACCACGAATCGGATCCGACGCTCGAAGTCGCCACCGTACTCGTCGGTGCGCCGGTTCGAAAGTGGCGAGAGAAACTGGTGCCCGAGGTAGCCATGTGCGGCGTGGAGCTCGAGCCACTCCACCCCGGCTGCCAGCGCCCGCATTGCCGCCGTGACGAAGTCGGATTGCACGCGCGCAATCTCCTCCAAGGTCAGCGCCTGCGGCACCCGGTCGAGTCCGTGCCCAAACGCCACCGCGCTCGGCGCCACGATATCCCAGCCCTCACCGTCCGAAGCGAGGTGCGCGCCGCCCTCCCACGGCCGGGCCGCGCTGGCCTTTCGCCCCGCATGTCCGAGCTGTACGCCGGGCACCGCCCCCTGCGCGACCACGAACCGGCAGATCCGCGCCAGCGGGTCGATCTGTCCGTCGTTCCAGAGCCCCGCATCCCCGGGCGTAATCCGCCCTTCCGGTGCCACCGCGGTCGCTTCGGCGAGCACGAGCCCGGCGCCTCCCACCGCCCGCGCCCCAAGATGAACCAGGTGCCAGTCCGTCATGAGCCCGTCGCGCGCGGAGTACATGCACATCGGCGAAACGCCGATGCGATTGCGGAGGGTGACCGACTTGAGGGTGAACGGAGCGAACAGTTGCGACATGAGAGACGAAGACGCTACGCGAGTTCCGCCAACAAGCCAGCGGGCCCGTCGTGCCCCGCCCATCTCCCCACCCACCTGCCCGCACTTTTCCCTAACCGAGCAGCGTCTGGAACTCCGGGTTGCGCCGGATGAAGGCGTCGACATACGAGCACGCCGGGACGACCCGCAGCCCCTCCCGGCTCGCGTGCGCCAACGCCGCCCGGACGAGCTTCTCCGCCACGCCGCGCCCCCGCAGCTCCGGCGGCACGAAGGTGTGGGTCATCACCAACGCCCCGTCCTGAAGCTGATAGTCCGCCACCGAAAGATGGCCGTCCACCAGCGCCTCGAACCGGCGCTCTGCCTCATTGTGCCGCACGACGCTGTCTCCGCCCGGGGAATTCATGGGTGCAGTCTCGCCAAATTCGCACCGTGCGCAACTCCGGGCCAGCGACCCGCGACATGGAGGCGGGGAGCCCTCACTCCGCGCGGTTTCTTGCCGT
>JAEUHA010000173.1 GCA_016793535.1 Opitutaceae bacterium
GCTAGGTCGCGAAAAACACCCCGGGGAAATGCAACTGCGCCGCCAAGGCGGTCGTGTTTTCCCCCAGCAGCAGGCGGCGTTCCTCCTTATTGTCCACGTTGACGATGAACTTGGTCTTTATCGCCGTCGCGACGTCGCCGAGATCCGACACGAGACCGCGCAGGGGCTCGACCGCATCCCCAAACTTCCCGGCGAACTCGTCGAATGGCGCCAGCGCCGCGTTCGCATCCTCGAAGGACAGCTTCTTTTCCTCCGCGTAATGGTTGAGCGCCCGGAGGCGCACGTCGGAGAGGTAGCGCGTCAGCGCGGTGTGATCCTCCGACTGCTGCCGCATGTAATCCACATACTCGAGCCCGGCCTGCCGGTAGACCTCGAGGTTCTGCCGGTTCTGACCGAAGAAGCCGGAACCTTCGCGGAAGAGGAAGTACGTGATGAGCGTCAGGACGACGATCGACATCAGCGCGTTGCCGCCGAAGAAGGCGCGGATGCAGTCCTCGACGGTCAGGCCGAGGAAGCGCAGGCGCTTCTTGTGCAGCACGAAGCCGGGCGGCGGCGTGGTCACGGCTTCGGGCGGCGTCATGGCTCGGCGCGATTTCCGGCGTTGCTCAGCGGATCGGCACGAAGCCGATCTTCTCCGCGATCTTCTGCCCGTCGTCGCCGAGGGTGAACGCGATGAACTTCGCCGCCTCGCCCGCCGGCTCGCCGTTCGTGTAGTAGAACGTCGGCCGCGCGTAGGCGTACTGCTTCGACAGCACGGTCTCCTTCGAGGGCACCACGCCGTCGATCGCCACCACCTTCACGCCCTCGGCGTGGATGTAGGCGAGGCCGACGTAGCCGATGCCGTTGGGATTCTTCGCCACCTCGGCCGCGATCTGCTCGTTGCCGGCCATCTTCTGCGAAGCCTTGGCGTAGTCGCGCTTCTTCATCGCGAGGTCCTTCCAGTCCTGATACGTGCCTGACGAGGTGTTGCGCGTGTAGACGGAGATCTTGCCCGGCCGGCCGCCGACCGCGGACCAGTCGGTGACGTCGCCGGTGAAGATCTGCTCCACCTGCCGCAGCGTGAGCTTCGCGATCGGGCTGTTGGCGTTCACGATCACCGCCATGCCGTCGTGCGCGACGATGATGGGCTTGAGCGCCACGCCCTTCGCCTGGGCCTGCGACACTTCGGTCGGCCGCGCCCGGCGGCTCGACATGCCGATCTGCGCCGTGCCGTCGATGATGGCCGCGATGCCGGTCGTAGAACCTTCAGCTGCAATCTCGAAGGACACCCCCGGGTGCCGCGCGCGGTATTCCTCCGCCAGCGTCGGGACCAGCTTGGCCCCAAGCGTGTCGGAGCCCTTGATGACGAGTTTCTGTGCGAGCGCGGAACTCGAAGCGGCGAGGGCGGCGAGGAGAAGGAGGGTGGTTTTCATGAGGATGGGAGACGATACGGGTGACATTCGGTCCTAGAAGCTGAGCTGGAGCTGGCTGCGGACACCGCGCACCGTCGCTTTGGCCGGGGCGCCGGTGAGCGGGATGTCGCGCGACTCTCCGAAGATATAGCCGGCCTGCAGGCGGACGTCGTGCTTGGTCTCGTCGCCCAGCAGATACCAATTCGTGCCGAGAAACCACTCGTGCATTTTGTCGTGGGTCCCGCCCGATGCGGCGGAGCGAATGCCGTCGCCAAGCTGCACGCCACGGCCATCCGAATCGATCGTGCCGTAGCGCAGCACCGGCTCCAAACTAGACGTCAGGCGCAAGGTGGCCATCAGCGACCAACCGCTGGGGTTGGCATCGCGCGTGGCGGATGCACCGCGTTCGTTATCCGAGCCGAAATACTCCCCGATGAGCGACAGGTTTTCGCGGCGCCAGTCGAAGTAGGCGGACCACACCGTCAAGTCGCTGCCCGTGCCGACCACCCTGCCGCCCTGGTCAGGCAGAAAGCCGTAGGTAGCGCCGAGCTTCAGCCGCCCCGTCGAATCGGCGAACGGGCGCTGGAACGCGACGCTGCCCCAGTAGGCCAGCTGGTTGTTGCCCGCCGAGCCTTGGGCAAGGGCATCGTTCACGGTCACGCCCTGAGCCTCGGCGTTGGTGACCGCAAAGTCCCAGCTGAGGTGCTGGCCGTCGTTGCCGAGCAGCCAAACGCCGTTGCGATACTTGCCGGCGCCGAGACGGCGACCGTTATTGCTCTCGACGAAGTAGCGGTTGATGGGCGAGCGCTCGATCGCTTTGAGTTCGCCGCTCGACGTGAAATACTCCTCGTAGCCGATGGGCGCTTTCCAATAGCCCGCCTGAAGCTTGAGCCTGGGACTGAACGTTTTCTCGATCTGGGCCACGTCGAAATTGGCTGAGCCGAGGTCGTAGTTCACGTGGGCGGACCAGCCATCCTTGAACGTGGCGCGGAACGACACGCGGACCCGCCGCAAAAACAGATGATTGACCGGCGCGGGATCGGCCGTGCTGCCGGCAATGTCCGTAGCCAAGTGCGCATACTGGTACTGAACCCGTCCACCGATCGCCAACCGCGCCAAGTTGGGCGACTGGGAGGTCGCGGCCGAGATGGGCGCATTCTCCGTTATCAGTTCGGCGCGGATCTCTTCCGCCTCCTGATGGGTGAGGATTCCCTTGCGGACAAGAGCATTGACCAAGGCGGCGCTGTCTTGGCCGGCAAGCGGGAACACACACGAAATGACCAGGGCGAAGAGGATCGTCAATCGGCTGTAACGCATCTGTCACCGATCATAGCGGGTCTTTGTTACAGTTACGTGACGCCCGCGTGACAAAACGGCGAAATGAAAGGCCGATTGTTACAGCCCGGCGACAAACCCGTTGCAGCCGCGGGACGGCGGAAGACCGCTGCCCGGGCAGGCGACCGCCGCCCCCCGCCTGGGTCGGTCCGAAGCGTCGCCAGTCTCCCCTTGCCCCGCACCCGCGCTTAGCCGCCGACAGCGAAGCGCAGGGCGTATTGGGCGGCGTTGTAGTCGGCGATGGTCGTGAGGTGGTCGCGACGGGCGCGCGCCAGCTCTTCCTCGGCCTGCAGGTCTTCCAGGGCGGCGCTTACCGAGGCTTCGCGGCGCTGGCGCGAAAGACGGGCGGCCTGATCGGCGGCCTCGAGGGCCTTTTGCGTGAGCTCGACCTGAGCGGCAAGGGAGCGGACGCGAGTGTGCTGTTCGACGACCTGGCGGCGGATGGCGTCTTTGGTCTTCTCCATCTCGACCTCGCCCTGCCGTTCGCGGGCGGCGGCCTCGCGCTGGCGGTTGCGGTCGAAAAGCCCGCCGGGACCAACGCGCCAACTGACCCCGAGGGCATAGTCGGCGCTCAGGTCGAAGTCGCGCGTGACGGACGAACCGGACGGTCCGCCGCCGAGGCCGCCGACCGCGACCTGCGCGCCGAGGGTGGGCACGAGCGGGCCCTGGGTGGCTGCGCGGCGGGACGTGCGCGCGGACTCGACACGCGCGGCGGCTTCGTCGAGTTCGGGGCGTTTCGCAAGGGCCTGGGAAATCAGCACGCCGAGATCGGCCGACGAGGTGTCGAGCGCAAGCGGCGCGGGCGCGGCGTCGGCCGGAGCGAGTTCAACCGCAGGGTCGAGACGCAGCACCTCGGCGAGGCGCGCGGCGGCGAGGCGTTGTTCGGCCCGCAGGCGCACGACCGCCAGGGCGGCGCGCTCGCGGGCGGCGCGGACGCGGGCGACATCGCCTTTGAAGGTGAGGCCGGCGTCGCCGGTAGCGCCGATCTGGTCCGCATGGCGGTCCGCTACGGCAGCAGCCTCTTCGGCCGCAGCAACCGCAGCGCGGGCGCGGACGAGGTCGAAGTAATGCGTCGCGGCCCGGAGCGCGGCCTCGCGCTGACGACCGGCCAACGCGGCTTCCTGCGAGCGGACGGCCTGGCGGGCAACGAGGTTTTGGAAGTAGGTCTCACCCAGATCGAGCTGGGCGTTGAGCGCGATGCCGGCGGCGAAGGACTGTTTGTCGACGTCGAGGATCGGGCCGTTGACCGCCTGGATGTTCTCTTCGTGCCGACGGACGACCATCGACGGAGTGATCCAGGGGAAGTAGCGGGCACGGGCGGAGTCGGAGGCGGCTTTGGCCTCGGCGACCTTTTCGCGGGCAAACTGGACGTCGAGATTGGCGGCGCCGGCGAGGCGCAACGCGGTGGGCAGATCGATCACGTTGCCGGCCGGCGCGGCGGGCGCGGCCGGGAGGGCGGACGCGGCGGCGCGCAGGGCGGCAGCGGGCGCGGCAACGAACGCGAAGACGAGCGCGAGGCGGCGCGCGCGGGCGCACGCGGCGCCGGGTTCTGCAGCGGCGCGGTTCATTTGGCCTCCACGGCAGTGACCGCCATGCCGGCGGCGAGCGTAACCTTGCCCGGGATGAGGACACGGGCGTTGGCGGGCAGGCCGTCGAGGATCTCGACAGAGGTGCCGTCGTTGAAGCCATACTTGACCGGCACGCGCACGGCCTTGCCGTCGACCAGGGTGAACAGGAAACCGGCCGCCTTCTCCCGCACCAGGGCGGCGGCGGGGACGAGCAGCGAATCGGTGTGCTTTTCCACCCCTATCCGGACCGAACCGTACATCCCGGGACGCAGTGTCAGGTCGGCATTCGGGAGGTCAGCTTCAACCAACAGCGAACGGGTCGCCTCATCGAGCGCCCCGCTGTGCCGCGTCACCGTGCCGCGAAACGTCTTTCCCGGAAGCGAGTCGGTGGTCAGCACCACGGGCTGCCCGGCCGCCACTCGCGCCGCCTCGATCTCGGGCACCGCCGCGCGCACGCGAATCGTCGAGTAGTCCATCACCGTCACGATCGCCGCCGCGGCCGGATTGCTGCCGGCCGTCGCCGCCGGCACGAACGCGCCCGCATCCACGTACCGCATCGTCACCACGCCGGCAAAGGGCGCGGTGAGCCGGCTGTACCGCATCAGCGTGTCGTTGTAGGTCAGGGCCGCGGTCGCCGTCTCGAGTCGCGCCTGCGCCACGTCCGCCGCCTGCGGCGTGATGAGATCGGGTGCCTTGGCCCGCGCCGCCTCCACGCGACCCAGTTCCGTCCGCGCAATCTTCAACTCCGCCTCGTGCTTCGCCCGCTCGGCGACGACCTCGGGCAGCTCGATCTCGGCGAGCAACTGGCCCGCGATCACGCGGTCGCCCTTGTCGACGTGGATCGACTTGAGATAGCCCGCGACTTTCGCGTGCAGCGTGACCTGCTGGTTCGCGCGCAGCGTGCCCGGGATCGTGACGAAACGGTGGATTTCGCCTCGTCGGGGCGACGTCACGCCCACCTCGGGCGGTGCGGCAGCCGCTCTCAGTGTCGGCGCCGCGATACCTAGCGCCACCATACTCAAGAGAGCGGCGCACGCGAACGGCCCGAGGTGGAGCGGCCTGTCCCCAGGCCGCTGGCTTGAGCAGATTTCAAGTCTGGCCCGTGGGCGGAGGTTTACTAGCAGCCGGGGGACAGGCTGCTCCACCCGATGACAGGCGGAACGACGGGCGGAAAGGCGGAGTGACGGCATGGCGGTTTTCACGGCAGAGGTTCAGGCGCGACGGGACGGGGCGTAGTGTTCGCTCGCCGGATCATGCGGGTCGAGCGACGGGGACCGGACTTTCCGGGTGGTGAGGATGGCGAAGAAGGACGGCAGGACAAAGAGCGTCGCGAACGTGGCCAGCGCGAGCCCGCCGACGACGGCGCGACCCAGCGGTGCCGTCTGGTCGCCCCCCTCGCCGCTGCCAAGCGCGAGCGGCATCATGCCCGC
>JAEUHA010000241.1 GCA_016793535.1 Opitutaceae bacterium
GATCCGGGGATTCCGCGTCGCCTCGATCCCGAAACCCGGCGGCAAGCCCGACGTCGCCCTCGTCGCCGATCCCGCCGCTCCGCCGCTCTGGGCCCGCTTCTACGAACTCGGGACGCACCGTCCGCTCTACATGGATCGCGACTCCAAGCCGCTGTACGACTTCGCCCAGGTCAGCTACGAGCGCCGCAGCGGCTACGGCTACCACACCACCGCCCCGGCCGAACTGCTCGCCCGCGACTACGCCGCCTGGCGCAGCCGGCTCGGCGCCCGTCCCTGAGTTTCCCATGCCGGCCCCGCACCGCCTGCGTTCCGCCTTCCGCCTCGCGTTCCTCGCGGGCGCGGTTGCGCTCGTCCTGCCGGCCGCGGAGCGACCGCGAGTCGTCGTCACGACCGACGCCGAGATCGACGACCAGTGCTCCGTCGTCCGGTTTCTCCTCTACACCAACGAGTGGGACGTCGAGGGCATCATCACCACCAGCTCCCAGTACCGCTGGCAGGGCCACAAATGGCCGGGCGACCACTGGATCGATCCGTACCTCGAGGCCTACGCCCAGGTCCATTCCAACCTCGTCCGGCACGACCCGGCGTATCCAACCCCCGACTACCTGCGCGCCCGCACCGTCATGGGTAACGCCGCGGCCGAGGGCGACATGGCCGCGCCCTCACCGGGCTCGACGCTCATCGTCAAGGCCCTGCTCGACGCGTCCGATCCGCGCCCCGTCTGGCTGCAGGCCTGGGGCGGCGTGAACACGGTCGCGCGCGCCCTCAAGACCATCGAGGAGGAACACCCGGAGCGCATGGCGGAGGTCGCAGCGAAGGCCCGCCTCTTCCTCATCTGGGAGCAGGACGACACCTTCCAGCGCTACATCCGGCCGGTCTGGAGCCGACATGGCCTGCTCACGATCATCTCCGACCAGTTTGAGGCGATCGCCTACCGTTGGAAGCAAGCCCAGCCGCCCGCACTGCACCGCTACTTCGAGGGGCCATGGATGCGCGCGAATATCCTGCGCGACCGTGGTCCGCTCACCGCGCTCTACCATGCGCACGCCAACGGCGACTTCCGCTCCGAGGGCGATTCGCCGGCCTTCCTCCACACCATCCCCACCGGGCTGCGCAGCCTGGAGTCGCCCGATTGGGGCGGCTGGGGCGGCCGCTACGTGCGGGTGCGCGACAACACCTGGCTCGATCCCGTGCCGGTGCCGGACTACGTCCATCCGCCCGGCCGCTGGTTCGGCAACAACGGCTGGGGCCGCACCAGCCTGCGCCCCGGCTCGACGTCCACGCCGGAGCAACGGGCCCGCTACTTCGAGCCGATGTCGCGCTGGAGCGCCGCCCTGCAGAACGATTTCGCCGCGCGCGCCGCGTGGTGCGTGCTGCCCTATGCCGCCGCCAACCATCCGCCCGTGGTCGCGCTTGCGCACCCGCAGGACCTTTCCGCCCTTCCCGGTGCCCGCCTCACCCTGAGCGCGCAGGGCACCCGCGATCCCGACGGCCACGCGCTCACGTATCGTTGGTGGCGTGACGACGATGCCGACACCGCGGCCGGCATCGCCGAGATCGCCCACGCCGGACGCAGCGAAACCGTCGTGACTCTCCCGGCCGACGCCCTGCCCGGGCAGACGATCCATTTCATCGTCGAAGTCACCGACTCCGGCACGCCGCCGCTGACGCGCTACCGCCGCGTGGTCGTGACACTCGCCCGTCCCGCGTCTGCCGCTCCCTTCACCGCCAACGCCGAGGGCGCGGTCGTCGTGCCACCCGTCACCTCACACATTCCGCGCGTGACCGCCGCCGGATCCAGTCCCGTCCGCGTCAGTCTGCCCTCACGCGAGGGCTTCGATTTCGCAGACGAGAGTTTCTCGCTCACCTTCTGGCTTCGCTGGCCCCGCGGACTGTTGCCGGGCGGTCAGCTCTGGCTCGCGAAGGGCCAGCCACCGGGCGGCCGTTACGAACTCAGCGTGTCCGAGGACAGCGTGCGCTGGGTGCTCAGCGATGGCGCCGCCGCCTCAACGCTCTGCGTGTCGCCCGCACCGTTCATCACCGGCGAGTGGGTCCACGTCGCCGCCGTGCGCGACCGCGAGGAGCGGCGCCTGCGGCTCTACGCCGACGGCCGCCTCCTGGCGACCACCCGGCCGGGCAATCCGGACCTCGACGGGTCCGACCAAACCGGCCGCCTCACCAACGCGCGGCCGCTCGTCGTCGGCGAAACCGGAGGCGAACTCAGCGAGCTGCGCTTTTTCCGCCACGCCTTGAACGCCAATCAGGTCGCCGGCCTCGCCGCCCGCGCCCGGCTCGTCGAACAAATCCCCGCCGCCGTGACCGCGTCTCTCCCAGGTGCGCCGGGCAACCTCCCGCCCCTCGCCGCGCATCTCCCGCTGGCCGAAGGCAAGGGCACGGTGCTCCACGAGGCCGTACACGGCACTTCCGGCGCACTCCGTAACGCGGACCCGGATACGGCGTGGACGTCGAGCGATCGGGGACTCGCGCTGCGCCTCGACGGGATCGACGACCGCGTCGAGTGGCAACCAGCCTCCGGACTCGATCTCGCCGCCGGGTCCTTCTCCGTCTCCTTGCATGTCCGCTGGACCGGACGCGACGACACCCGGACGGAGATGATTCTCGCCCAGGGTGCGGCGGAAGCCGCCCCACGCTGGTCCATCGCACTCTCGTCCGACGGTCT
>JAEUHA010000252.1 GCA_016793535.1 Opitutaceae bacterium
ATGACGCTTCGTGGGCCGATCGCCCCCCGTCGCCCGGCCCATGGCGGAATCCGCCTCCCCGTGGCATCATGGGCCCTTCACCAGCCCGTTCGCGCCACCATGCACTCCGTCCGCAATTTCAAAGCCTACTACTTCGCCGCCTTCCTGCTGGGCGCGCTCATCGCGTTCATCGTCGCCGCACCCCTCCGGGGCGCCGACTCTGCCGGAGGCACCACCGGCGGAGCGGTGAAAACGGCATCCAGATCCGCACCGGACGCGTACAGCTGATTGGCCACACCAAGGCCGGACCCAAACACCAACCCGTCGGTCCAACCGCCGCGCAGACTCTCCGGAGCTGCGCGGCGTTTAATTTTCACGGTTCGCGACCCGGCGGAACCAGCACGTGCAGGCTGCGCGGCCGGATCCGTACGTCGACGCACGCGCCGGTGGGCCGGACTTCACCGTCGGTGTGCAGCCGGCCCGGCCCGGGCAGGCGCACGCGAAACGCCGCCCCGGCGACGCGCCGCACGCGCCGGTCGTTCGCGTGGCGGCCCAGCAACAGTTGGAGGCCAAGACTCGCCGCACCCACGATTCCCACCGGGGAAACGGCGATCAGATCGAGCAGGCCATCCCGCACGCTTGCGCCCGGCGCGATCCGGACGCCGTTGCCGTATTGCTCCGCGTTCGCGATGGTCAGCAGCAGGATCGGCTGGGTCCAGGTCTCGCCCGGCGCCTCAATCACGCAGGTTAGTGGAGCGCGTTCGCGCCAGGCCTGCCACCCCGTGCGCAGGTAACCGGACAGGCCGCGGCCCTTGCAGGCCCCGAAACGGGCGGCGATCTCGGCGTCGAAGCCGAGGCCCATCGTGGTGCAGAAGAAATGTTCGTTCGCCTGCGCCGTATCGATCGCCGTGACCACCCCGCCGCCCGGCCGCAGCAGTGCGAGCGCGGGCTCCGGGCGCAAGGGAATGCCGAGGTGCCGGGCCAGGCCGTTGCCGGAGCCGGACGGCACGAGGGCGAGCGTGGCGTCGGTGCCCCGCAGGACCTGCGCGATCTCGTTCACCGTGCCGTCGCCACCCGCGGCGATGATCCGGGTGCAGCCTTCCGCGAGCGCCGCCCGCGCCAGCCCGCTCGCGTCGCCGCTCCCGCGCGTTTCGACGATTGCGACGTCAACGTGCAGCGCCGCCAGCGCCCGCGCCAGGGTCGCGCGCCGGTTTCCCCATTGGCCGGCCGGTCCGGAGCGGGGGTTCAGGATCAGGCGGGTCTTCACGAGTGACAAACTGGATACGGCCCGGCGGACGCGCGCGAGGCTGGAGTGGGCCCCCTGGATGCGCGGTCGCCCACGTCCGGATTGGTCGTTCTGCGGACGAGGGCGTCCGCGCACCCAGGAAGGTTCCAAGCCGTTTCGCCGGTCGGGTTGACAACCGCTGCGTCTCGTCGCTCAGTTCTCACGTGGGATACGTCCGCCGACTCGCCGCCCTGATGTTGCTGGCCCTCTGGCTGCCGGCGACGTTGCACTGCGATCTCGAAGCCGCGGGCGTCACGAACATCCTCGGCTGTCACGATCACCGTGCTGCCGGCCCCGCGTTCGGCACCGACGATCATTGTCACTCGATCGAAGGCGTCAGCTACAAGCTGGACTTCGGCTCGAGCAAGTCGCCCCGGCCGGCCGACGTGATTCTCTTTCTCCTGGCGGACCCCCGGCTGTTCACGGTCGCCAGCCCCCCGCGTCGGATCACGGTCGAGTCGAAGGCGGCTCCGCCGGAGATCGCCCGGACCTGGCAATTCGCCGCCCGCGCGGCGCCGCCGGCGCGCGCCCCTTCGAGCGAGGCCTGACGGACTCGTCGGCGAGTCCGTGGGATCACCGCGGCTGACGACACCACGCGTGTCGCCGGCCGCCCGTTCCGCCTGCGTGTTCAGGCATCGTGTCAGCTCCGTGCGTTTCCCCCATGTCCACCTCTCCCGCCTCTTTCCTCCTCCGCCTTTCCCGGTCCCGTCGTCTCCTCGTTCTGGCCGCGCTGCTCCCGGCGCTCCACGCCGCCGATGCGCCGCTGCGCCTCACCTCCCTCGTGGCCGACATCGTCGCGCGCCACCCCGAACTCGGCTTCTACGAGGCGGAGATCGCCGCCGCCAAGGCGGGCGTCCGCACCGCCGGGCTGCGGGCGGATCCGGAACTTTCCGTCGAACTCGGCCGCAAGCGCGTGCGCGCCGGCGCCGGCGGGCCCGCCAGCGACGGCGCGGCGTGGTCCGTCGCGCTGACGCAGACCTTCGAGTGGCCGGGCCGGCTCGCCCTGCGCAAGGCCATCGCCAACGGCGAGGTCGCGCTGGCCGAGCTGGGCCTGGGCCGGTTCCGGGCCGCCCTCGACGCGCGCGTCCGCACCCTCGCCTACGGTCTCCACGTCGCGGATACGAAGGCCGCCGCGATCCGCGAGGTCGCCGACCGTTTCACCGCGCTGAAGGAAACCTTTCTCGCGCGCGATCCGGCGGGCATCACCCCGCTCCTCGAGACCCGCGTGATCGAAGCCGCCGAACTCGCGCTGCAGCGCCGCGCGACCGAGGCGGAGCTGGCGCTCCACGCCGCCCTGCTGGAAATCAACCTCCTGCGCGGCGCCGCGCCCGACGCCCCGCTCGTCGTGGCCACGCCCGCCCTCACGTTCCAGGCGGCGCCGGACACCGACGCGTTGCTCGCCGCGGCGCGCGAGAACAACTTCGATTTCAAATTCAAGCGGGCCGAGCTGGAGCAGCAGGGCTTCGCGGTCCAGCTGGCCCGGAACGAGCGCCGTCCCGCGATCAGCGTCAGTCCGTTTTATTCCCAGGAGAAGGCCGACGGCCGCGAGTCCGTCCTCGGGCTCGGGCTCAGCGTGCCGCTTCCCGTGACGGGCCGGGCCCGCGGCGCCACGGAGGCCGCGGAGGCCCGCCGGCGCCAGGCCGAGACGGCCGCGCTCGTGGCGCAACGCGAGCTCGAGCGCGAAGTGCTGGCCGCAGCCCATGCATTCGGGACCAAGCTCGCGGAAATCCGCCGCTGGTCGCCTGACACCGCGCAGAAGTTTCGTGAGGCCGCCGCGCTGGCCGACCGCCACTACCGGCTCGGCGCGGTGCCGATCGCGACGTACGTCGAGCTGCAGAGCAGCTATCTCGACGCCGTCGAGGCGTTGCTGGCGACGCAGGAGGAGGCGCTGGCGGCCGGTCTCCGGCTGCGGCTGCTGACCGGCCTCGACTTCAATGCCGTGGAGGTCGCGCCATGATCGACCGCATCCTGGAGTTTTCCCTCCGCCAGCCGGCCGCGGTGCTGCTCGGCACCGCCGCCCTGCTCGGCGCGGGCCTGTGGTCGGCGCTGCACCTGCCCATCGACGCGGTGCCCGATATCACCGGCGTGCAGGTGCAGATCAACACCGAGGTGCCGGCCCTCGCCGCCGAGGAATCGGAGAAACTCGTGACGCAGCCGATCGAGCTCGAGCTCGCCGGACTCCCGGGCGTGGAGGAGATGCGTTCGGTCACCAAGTTCGGCCTCTCCCAGGTTACGCTTCAGTTCAAGGACGGCACGGACATCTATCGCGCCCGTCAGCTCGTGGCCGAGCGGCTGCAAGCGGCCGCCGAGCGGCTTCCGACCGGCGTCCTGCCGAAACTCGCCCCCATCAGCACGGGGCTCGGCGAGATTCTCTATTACACGGTCAGCTATCGCGAGGACGCGAAATCGAAGCCGGCGACCGAGCTCGAACAGTTGATCGAGCTGAGCGAGCTGCACGACTATGTCATCAAGCCCCGGCTGCGCACCGTGCCGGGCATCGCCGAGATCAACGGCAGCGGCGGCTATGAGAAGCAGTTCGTCATCCAGCCGCGGCCGGAGGCCCTCGCGGAGCGCAACCTCACGTTCAGCGAACTCGCCGCGCTGATCGCCCAGAACGTGGAGAACGCCGGCGGCGGCGTGGTCAATCGCGGCGGGCGCCAGCTCACCATCCGGGCGGTGAGCCGGGTCCAGACCGTCGACGACATCGCAAACCTGCCCGTGAAGTTCGGCGCCGGGGCGCAGCCCCTGCGGGTCAAGGACCTGGCCGAGGTGAAAGTCGGCACCCGTTTCCGCAGCGGCGCCGCCACGCTCGACGGCCGCGAGACCGTGCTCGGCAGCACGATGATGCTCGCGGGCGAGAACAGCCGCGACGTGGCCGGGCGCGTGAAGGCCCGGATC
>JAEUHA010000368.1 GCA_016793535.1 Opitutaceae bacterium
AGCAAGACGGCGGACGAGGACGTCCGCGCTCCCAGGGAAAGCAAAACCAAGCGTGGCGTTACGCCTCCCAGTACACGATCCGCCCGCACTGGTCGCAGGTCGGCAGCTGCGCGAGCGGGTCGACGCCTTTGCCGCGGGCGGCCGACTCGACTTCGCTGGAAACCTTGAGGTGGCATCCCCCGCACTTGGCGGCGTGGATCGCGACGACGGCGGGCATGTTGCGCGCCGCGATCCGGTCGTAGAGTCGCAGGCGCATCTCGCCGACGGGGCCGCGCGCCGTCGCGACGTCGGCCTGCGCGGTCGTGAGTTCCGCCGTCAGGCTCGCCGCGCGCTCCCGCAGCGTCTTGATCCGCGCCTCGTGGCCGGCGATGTTGGCCTTCAGCTCCGCCTCGGCGGCGGCAAATTTCTTCTTCGCCTCGTCGATCAGGTACATGATCTCGAGTTCGCGGCCCTCGAGTTCCCCGATCTGACCCTGCGTGGTCGCGATCTCGTGGCCCAGCGCCTGGTACTCGTCGTTCTTCCGGACCGACAGTTGCTGCGTCCGATAGCGGCCCAACCGGTCCTCGGCGGCCCCGATCTCCAGCTCCAACGCCTTCTTCTTGGTCTCGAGTTCCCGCAGTTCCGTCCGCGCCGTCTCGATGGCCGCCTTTTCCGCCGCGATCTTCTGTTCGACCCGGGCCACGTCGCCCGGCACCGCCTTCAACTGAGCCTCCAGTGCCAGCCTCTTCAAATCGCGATCTTGCAGGATGAGGAGGGCTTGAATCACGGGGTTCGGCATGCGCCGCCACTTTGGGACCGGAGGGGCGACGGTCAAACGAAAGTCTGGGCCGCACCGAAGCGACGCAGGTGACGCCCCGGTAGGCGGGGTGCCCCCACCCCGCGAGTTGCCGGGTTGGAAGCGGAGATCCCGCGGGGTGAGGGCACCCCGCCCACATGAAGGAGTTCGTGCTCCTCCTTCCGCTCCTCCTTCCCGGGCCGGAAGCCGAGGAACAACCTCCCCACTCCGGCAAATCCTCACCCGGTGCGCCGCTTCCCCGCGGTCCCCACCACCCCCGGGAACCGCAAGCCTTTAATCGCGAAAAGAACGGGCTTTCCGGCCCCCTTTTTCCCAAAAAAACCCTCGCCACTCCCACCGTTCCGCGAGACGGTTCTCCTTTCATTTTCGCTCTGCAAACTCACCGCGAAACCCTTCATGTCCGACGCTCCCGACTCCGTTCCCAACCAGGCAAACCAGCCGCCCATCTCCGACGCCTACGATGCGTCGAAACTCGGCAAGCTCGAAGGCCTCGAGGCCGTGCGGAAGAAGCCGGGCATGTACATCGGTGGCACCGATGAGCGCGCCCTGCACCACTGCGTTTCCGAGGTGCTGGACAACTCGGTCGACGAACATCTCGCCGGCCACTGCTCGAAGATCGAAGTCGCGATCCACGTCGACGGCTCGATCAGCATTCGCGACAACGGCCGCGGCATCCCGGTCGACATTCATCCGCAGTACGGCATCCCCGGCGTCGAGATGGTGCTGACCACGCTGCACTCCGGCGGCAAGTACGGCCAGGGCGGATACAAGTTCTCCGGCGGCACCCACGGTGTCGGCGCGAAGTGCGTCAACGCCGTCTCCGAGTGGTTCGAGGTCGAGGTGTCGCGCAACAGCCAGGTGCACCACATGAAGTTCGAGCGCGGCAAGACGATGAAGAAGCTCGAGGTCATCGGGAAGGCCCGTGGCACCGGCACGCTGATCACGTTCAAGCCGGACGCCGAAATCTTCAAGGAGACGACCGTTTTCCAATCCAGCCGGATCAGCCAGCGGCTGCGCGAGCTCGCCTTTCTGAATTCCGGGCTGGAGATCCTCTTCACCGACGAGCGTCCCGCCGAACCGAAGCCCGAGCGCTACTATTACAAGGACGGCGTCGAGGAGTTCGTGAAGCAGCTCAACCAGGGCAAGACCGCCCTGCACCCGAAGCCGGTCTCGATCCGCAAGGAGACGAAGGTCAAGACCGACGAGAAGGAGGCCGAGGTCCACGTCGAGGTCGTGCTGCAGTACAACGACACCTACAACGACCAGGTCCTCTGCTACACCAACACGATTCACAATCCGGACGGCGGCACGCACCTGTCGGGTTTCCGCAGCGCGCTGACCCGCGCGATCAACCAGTTCTCCAAGGCGAACAATCTGCTCAAGGACAAGGATCCGCAGATCACCGGTGACGACGTCCGCGAGGGCCTCGCCGCCGTCATCTCGATCAAGCACAGCGACCCGAAGTTCGAGTCGCAGACCAAGGTCAAGCTGCTGTCCCCCGAGGTCGAGAGCATCGTCGGCTCCGTCTGCTACGAGGGCCTGATGCTCTACTTCGAGACCAATCCGCCCGTCGCCAAGCGGATCGTCGACAAGGCGCTCAACGCCGCCCGCGCCCGCGAAGCGGCCCGCAAGGCCCGCGAGACCGTGCGCAAGGGCGCCCTTTCCGGCGGCGGCCTGCCCGGCAAGCTCGCCGACTGCTCCGAGCGCGATCCCGCGCTGGGCGAACTCTACATCGTCGAGGGCGACTCCGCCGGCGGCTCCGCCAAACAGGGCCGCGACCGCCGCTTCCAGGCGATCCTTCCGCTGCGCGGCAAGCTGATCAACACGGAGAAGGCCCGGCTCGACAAGGTGCTCTCCAACGAGGAAATCCGCACCCTCATCACCGCCGTCGGCACCGGCATCGGCGAGGGCGACGAGGCGGTCGGAGGGTTCAACGCCGACAAGGCGCGGTACCACAAGGTCATCATCATGACGGACGCCGACGTCGACGGCTCGCACATCCGCACGCTGCTCCTGACGTTCCTCTACCGGCAGATGAAGGGCCTGATCGAACGCGGCTACGTCTACATCGCCCAGCCGCCGCTCTACAAAATCAAGCGCAAGAAGCGTGAGCAGTACGTCGACAACGACGAGCAGTTGAACCGCATCCTGCTCGAGCTCGGTTCCGAGGATGTCGTGCTCGCGCGCCTCGCCGACAGCCATGTGTTCGCGCCGGCGCAGGTCGACAAGATCGTCGAGAACCTGGCCGCGCTCGAAAAACTCGGCGCCGGCGTCACGCGCTACGGCGCCTCGCTCGCCGAATACCTGGACGCCCAGGATCCGGCCACGCAGGCGCTGCCGCGCTATGTGGCACGCATCCGCGAGGGCAACAAGGAGACCCACCAGTTCCTCTTCGACGAGCACGCCCGGTCCAAATTCCTCACCCAGCACGGCCTCAACGCCGACCTGACCGAGCAGAACGAGAACGGCATCAGCTCGACTGCACCGTTCCCGCCCGACAAGAAACCGACCGGACCGATCAAGCGGGTGACGATCCACGAGATCTACGAGAGCACGGAAATGGCGAAGCTGCTCAAGGCGATCGCCGCGACCGGTCTCGACACCGCGCGCTTCGCCGCGTCGGAGGCGCCGCGTTTCACGATCACGGAGAACGCCGGCCAGAAGAGCGAAAACCGCATCGAGCTGCGCAGCCCGCTCGAGATCGTCACGACGATCCGCGCCAACGGCCGCAAGGGCCTCAGCATTCAGCGTTACAAGGGTCTCGGGGAAATGAACCCGAAGCAGCTCTTCGAGACGACGATGGATCCCGAGAAGCGCCGCCTCCTGAAAGTAAACATCGCCGACGCCGCCAAGGCCGACGCCCTGTTCACCCTGCTCATGGGCGACGAAGTCCCGCCACGACGCCAGTTCATCGAGGACAATGCGCTGAACGTGCAGTACCTGGATGTCTGAGGCTAAGCGCAAAGATGCAAAGGAGCGCGAAGGTTCGCCAAGGTCATGCTGAAGGTTGTTGTTCCAGGTCACATCGAGTCGCTCGCCCGCTCTGCGGTCGACGCGGCGTTGGCCGTACATCGCGCTCTCGGCCCTGGACTGCTCGAAAGCGCTTATCGCGATTGCCTCCAGCTCGAGCTTTCCGCCCGCGGGCACGAGGTCGAACGCGAGCAACTGCTTCCCATCCTCTATCGAGGCCACACTATCCCTCGCGCATACCGGACCGACCTGCTGATCAACAGTTCACTCCTGATCGAGCTGAAGGCCATTGAAGCAATCCAGCCGATCCATCGCGTCCAGCTCACAACTTATCTCAGACTGCTCCAACTCCCGCTTGGACTCTTGATAAACTTCCACGTCCCCCTGCTCAAGGAGGGCCTGCACCGGGTCCTCAATCTTGATTTCCAAACTGAAGGCAGTTCGACCTGACTCATCTTCGCGAACCTTGGCGCGCCTTTGCGTCTTCGCGCTTACCTCTCTCTTGAATGTATACGGCAAGCGAAAAACTCTCCTCCGCCAACATCACCGACATCATGCAGACGGCCTACATCGATTATTCGATGTCGGTCATCATCTCGCGGGCGTTGCCGGATGCGCGCGACGGGCTCAAGCCCGTCCAGCGCCGCATCCTGTACGCCATGCTGCGCGAGGGCCTGCTGCATAACCGGCCCTTCGACAAGTGCGCCGGCGTCGTCGGTGAGGTGCTCAAGAACTACCACCCGCACGGCGACTCGTCCGTGTACGACACCCTCGTCCGCCTCGCCCAGCCGTGGGTCATGCGCTACCCGCTCATCGACCCGCAGGGAAACTTCGGCTCCGTCGATGGCGATCCGCCCGCCGCCTACCGTTACACCGAGGCGCGGCTCCGCGACATCGCCGAGGACCTGCTCAAGGACATCGAGGAGGACACCGTCGACTTCGTCCCCAACTACAAGGAGTCGACCACCGAGCCCTCGGTGCTGCCGTCCGCCCTGCCCAATCTGCTGATGAACGGCTCGACGGGTATCGCCGTCGGCATGACGACGAACATCCCGCCGCACAACCTCGACGAGATCATCGACGCCACCTGCGCCATCATCGACAACCCGCGCATCTCGGTCGACGACCTCTGCATGATCGTCAAGGGGCCTGACTTCCCGACCGGCGGCGTCATCTCCGGTCGCGACGGCATTCTCAGCTACCTGAAAACCGGCAAGGGCATCGTCCGCACCCGCGGCAAGGCCCACACCGAGGAGATGAAGGGCGGCATGGAGCAGATCGTGATCACGGAGATCCCGTACAACGTGAACCGCGCCACGCTCGTCACCCGCATCGCCGAGCTGGTCGGCGAGAAGGAGATCGACGGCATCCGCGATCTCCGCGACGAGTCCGACGAAAACACGCGCATCGTCATCGAGCTGAAGCGCGGCGAACAGGCCAAGGTCGTCATCAACCAGCTGTTCCAGAAGACCGCCCTCGAATCCTCCTTCGGCGTCACCCTGCTGGCCCTCGACAAGAAGCGGCCGAAGCAGATGAACATCAAGGAACTCATCGAGTGCTACATCGAGCACCGCCGCGATGTCGTCACCCGCCGCACCAAGTTCCGCCTCCGCGAAGCCGAGGACCGTGCGCACATCCTCGAGGGCTACATCATCGCCCTCGATAACCTCGACGACTTCGTCAAAATCATCCGCGCCTCCGCCAACCGCGAGGAAGCCAAGGTCCGCCTGATGGCGAAGTACCCGCTCTCCGAGCGCCAGACCGACGCGATCCTCGAGCTGCGGCTGTATCAGCTGACCGGACTCGAGCGCGGCAAGATCGAGGCCGAATACCTCGAGTTGATGAAGTTGATCGAGGAGCTCCGCAGCATCCTCGCCTCCGAGACCAAGCTGCTCGAGCTGATCAAGAAGGAGCTGCTCGAGATGAAGGCGAAGTACACGTCGCCGCGCCGCACCGAAATCGTCGGCGCCGCGGGGGACTTCCGGATGGAAGACGTCATCCCCAACGAAGGCTGCGTCCTGACCGTCTCGCACGTCGGCTTCATCAAGCGCACCCGCGTGTCCGACTACCGCTCGCAGAAACGCGGCGGCAAGGGCGTCATCGGGGCTGAAACCTACGAGGATGATTTCGTCGAGCACCTGTTCACCGCGAGCACGCACGACTTCATCCTGTTCTTCACGAACCACGGCCAGTGCCACGCGAAGAAGGTCTACGACGTGCCCGAAGGCACCCGCGCCTCGAAGGGCAAATCCGTCTCGTCGTTCCTGCGCCTCGCCGAGGGTGAGAAGATCGCCTCGATGCTCTGCGTGAAGGATTTCGTCGATGACCGCTTCCTCGTCATGGCCACGAAGTCCGGCATGATCAAGAAGAGCGCCCTCTCCGACTACGTGAACGCCCAGCGCGAAGGCGGCCTCATCGGCATCAATCTCGCCGACGGCGACACCGTCATCGGCACCGTGCTCACCACCGGCAGCGACGAGCTCATCCTCGTCTCGAACCAGGGTCTCGCCGTCCGCTTCCGCGAGCGCGACGCCGAGAGCGGCGAAGAACTGCTCCGCCCGACCGGCCGCGCCACGGCCGGCGTCACCGGCATGCGCTTCAAGCTCGCCAGCGATTTCCTCCAGGTGATCGAGGTCGTCGACCATCAGGCGAAATTCCTCGTCGCCAGCGAGGCCGGACTCGGCGTGCGCACGCGCTTCGAGGACTATCGGCTCATCAACCGCGGCGGCAGCGGCGTCTGGGCCATGGACCTCCCCGAGGACGGCTCGATCCGGCTTGCCGGCGCACTGAGCGTCCGCGACGAGGACGAGGTCATGCTGCTCACCGCCAAGGGCCAGAGCATTCGCTGCCCCGTCAACGGCATCCGCGAAACCAATCGCGGCGCCAAGGGCGTGCGACTCGTCACGCTGGAGCCCGGCGACAAGCTGCTGAGCATCGCCCGCATCGTCGAAACCGACGAGGAACAGGCGGCGAATTCCGAAGGTCCCGCCCCGGAACCGACGGTCTGAGGACAGGAACGGACCGCCAGGCGGTCTTCCCTGGGAGCGCGGCCGTCCCCGGCCGCTTTTTCCGGCCCTGCGGCCGGCGACGTCCGCCTGCCCAGGGGAAACCCGTTCGGTAACGCAACCGGCGCACGACTAACGCCCTGCGCTGGCACGGGAGATCCATTGTCTCTCCCCACGCCCGCCTGGATTTCCTCCCACCTGCCGATCAGGAATATCCTCAGAAACATCGTTGCCGGGCCGCCGTCGTTACGGCGCCGTGGTACCACTTCGTCCAACTTCGCACCGGATCCGATTCGGCTTGGCGCCGCTCGCTCGCGGGGCGCTGCGTTTCCTTCGGGCGGTGGCGTTTGCGTTAGTCACCACGCTGCTCGCTCCGGCGGCGCCGGTGATCTCGGAGATCCTGGCGAGCAACCAGACGGGACTCACCGATCGCGACGGCGATCGGTCGGACTGGATCGAGCTGCACAATCCGGACGGCGTGCCGGTCGAGCTGGACGGCTGGTACCTGACCGACAATGCCGGCAACCGGACCAAGTGGCGGTTGCCCGCCGTCTCGATTCCGCCCGGTGGTTTCCTCGTGGTTTTCGCCTCCAGCAAGGATCGCCGCGATCCAGCCGGCGAGCTGCACACCAATTTCGCGCTGTCCGCCGACGGCGAATACCTCGGCCTGATCGGACCCGACGGCAGCACGGCCGTGGCCGAGTTCGCTCCCGCGTTTCCGGGTCAGGCCGCCGATGTCTCCTACGGTCTCCCCGGCAACACCGGCACCGCCGCCTTCCTGCAGGCGCCCACCCCCGGCGCCGCCAACCGGGGCGCCGCGGTGCGCGAGACGGTGCGGATTACGCCGGGCGCGCGCACGTTTTCCGTCGCGTTGCAGGTCGAACTCGAAGGCGCCGTGGCCGGGCAGGAAATTCGTTACGAACTGATCGAGCCGTCCGAAGCGGGTCTCGCTGCCCCCGCACCCACGGCCGCGTCGCGCCGTTACGACGCCCCGATCACGCTGACCACCTCGACGCTGGTCCGCGCCGCGGTCTTTTCGTCCGACGGCGCCACCGGTCCGGTCGCCACCGCGCTCTTCACGCGGGTCGCCGAGGCCGACGATGCGGCGGTGAACACGTTTACCAGTGGCCTGCCCATCGTCGTCCTCGACCCGCACGGCCGCGGCCCGATCACGAAGGAAACGGGCAAGCTGCCCGGCTGGCTGCAGCTTTTCGAACCCGGGGAAGACGTGCCGGCCCGGCTGCTCGACGTACCCAGCGTCACGGGCCCCATTGAATTCGGTGTGCGCGGCAGCACGTCGGCGGAGTCTCCGAAGCAGGGATTCTCGCTTGAACTCAAGTCCGACTCCGGCGGCAACCGACCGCTCCCGCTGCTGGGCCTCGCCAACACCGAGGACTGGGCGCTGGTTTCGCCCTGGTCGTTCGACCCGTCGTACCTCCGCAACGCCTACGTCTACGCGCTGAGCAACCGGCTCGGCCGGTGGGCGCCGCGCACGCGCTTCGTTGAAGTCTTCGTCAAAGCCGGTGGCGCGGCCCTCGATCGCAGCCACTACGCCGGCCTGTCGGTTCTCACCGAGCGGATCAAGATCGACCCGGAACTCGTCCCGCTCACGCCGCTCAAGGCCTCCGACACCACGGCGCCGGCGGTCACGGGCGGATATCTGTTGAAGTTCGATCCGAAGGACGACGACGAGTACGGCTGGGTGACGAACCGCGGGTTTCCGCTCAACGAAGGCATCGGTGCCGGCACGATGCTCGTGGTCGCTGCACCCAAGGCCGGCGATCTCGTTCCCGCGCAGCGCGACTACATTCGCAACTACGTCCAGGCCTTCGAGGACGCCCTGTTCGCGGACCGTGACGGCGGCTGGGCAACGCGGCGCTACCGGAACTACATCGATGTCGGCTCGTGGGTCGATTTCCACCTGCTGCAGGTCCTGACCAAGAACCCCGACGGCCTCGCCCGCAGCGCGTATTTCACCAAGGATCGCGACGGCAAACTGAAGGCGGGGCCGGTCTGGGATTTCGATCGCGCGCTGGGCGCGAACAACGATGCGCGCAGCCTGCAGGTGGACGAGTGGTCGCACCCGACCCAGTCTTCGCCGCTCTGGGAAATCGGCTGGTGGGGCGTGCTGGCGCGCGACCCGGCGTTTCGACAGGACTGGATCGATCGCTGGCAAACGCTGCGGCGCGGGACCCTCGGCAACGAAGCCCTCGTGGCGCTCACGACCTCGCTGGCCGCCGGAATCGATCCGGCCGCGGCCGAGCGTGACGCCGCGCGCTGGCCCGACAACATCGGCCGCAACGACACCGGTTTCCGCGGCGAAGTGGATCACCTTGCCCGCTGGCTCGTGCAACGCGCGCAGTGGATCGACGCGCAGTTCGTCGCGCCCCCACTCGAGGCCAGCTCCGGCGGCACCCGCACGATCATCGCCCCGCCGGGCCTGCTCATCGCGTACACGCTCGACGGCACCGACCCGCGCGGCGCCGATGGCAAGCCGTCCGCCGGTGCCATCGTGGTTCCGGGACCGCTCACACTGGCAGACGGCACCTATACGATTCGCATCTACGATCCCGCCGCCGCCGCGGTGTTTCCCGGCACACCGTGGAGCGCACCCCGCACGCTCGAAGTCACCGTCGGCTCCGGCACCCCGAGCGGTCCGAGCTCCTCGAACGCGCCTCAACTCATCAACCTGGCCACCCGCGGCATCGTCGACGGCCCGACCACCCTGGTCAGCGGCCTTTCCGTTCCGGCCGGCGCCGCCAAACGCTACCTGATCCGCGGCGTCGGACCCACACTCGCCCTGTTTGGCGTGGGCGAAGCGCTGGCCGATCCGATCCTGCGGGTGTACGACTCGAACGGCGCGGAGATCGTGCGCAACCAGGACTGGCGGACGAATCCCGATCGGGCCGCGTTCATCTCGGCCACGGCGGGGGCCGGTGCGTTTCCACTGGCTGAGTCGAGCCGCGACGCCGCGGTCATCGTCACCCTCAACCCCGGCACCTACACCGTCGAGGTCGCCAGCGAACGCAGCGGTCGCGGCGCCGCCCTCGCGGAGGTCTACGCGCTCGAGCCCGGGAGCGAACTCGCCAATCTTTCCACCCGCGCGGGACTCGGCGAGGGCGAGAGCCTGATCGGCGGCGTGACACTCTCGGGCTCCGCCCCGCGGCGACTGCTTATCCGGGCAATCGGTCCGTCGCTCACGCAATTTGGCGTTACGAACGCACTGTCCGATCCCGTGCTCGCCGTGTACGCAGGCCAGATCCTGCTCGCCGCGAACGACGACTGGTCCGCCGCCGACGATGCCGCGGAAATCGCCGCCCTCGCCGCCGCGTCCGGGGCGTTCCCGCTTGCCGCCGGCGCCAAGGATGCCGCCGTGCTCGTCGCGGTTCCGCCCGGCGCCTACACCGTCCATGCCTTCGGCAAAGCCGAGTCGGGCACGACGCTGATCGAAGTCTACGACGTGCCGGCGGATCGCTGAGCCGGCCCCGCGCCGGTGCGAGTCCGGCGTGCAGCAAGGAGCGGTCTTTCGGCCGCGTCGCGTGACGGAGTTGTCAACCGCCCGCGGGCGGCAACTCCACCCTTGCCAATCCGCGGCCGGCTTACCTCTCTGTCTTTCCTTCGACGCATGGCCGGCCGCATCACTTCGCTCCTCGATCCCTCGCGCATCCTGCTTCACGTGCAGAGCACGAAGCGCACCGCGGCGCTGAATGAAATCGCCCGGCAGCTCGAGACTCATCCCGACGTCGCCAACTTCGCCGCATTCTACGACGAACTGCTGGCGCGCGACCGGCTCGACACCACCTGCCTCGGCAACGCGGTCGCCCTGCCCCACGCGCGGACGGAACACGTGAAGAAGATCGTCCTGGCCGTCGGTCGCGCCGAGGTCGGCATTCCCTTCGACGCCAACGGCGAGATCGTCCGGCTCTTCTTCGTCCTCGGCACACCGAAAACCAAGCCCGGCGACTACCTCGCCGTCGTCAGCGCCCTCTGCAAGATCCTCAAGGACCCGGCTGATCGCGCGTCCTTCCTGAACGCGCAGACGCCCGAGGCGTTCATCGCCGCGATCGCGGCCGCCGAGGCGAAGTTGGGGCTCTAGCCGGCGCGCGAGGCGCCGGCAGTTGAAAGTTGAAGGTTGAATGTTGAAAGACCGGACGTCCCCGGAGCGAGGCAAGGACACAGGTCACCGGCGCGGGGTCTTGATCGGTCTTTCAACTTTCACCTTTCAACTTTCAACTTCCCACCGGGCGCTCCACGCTCGCGCCGAATGATCCGCTCGTTCATCTTCAGCGACGGGAAGCTGGTCGGCCAGGACCTTGAACTGGAGGCGCTGCGTCTCGTGCGCTCCGACAAGGGACTCCTGCTTTGGGTGGATCTCGACAATCCCACGCCGGACGAGATCAAGACGATCCTCGAGGGCGTCTTTCAGTTCCACCCGCTCGCGATCGAGGACTGCGTCGCTCCCAATTCCCTGCCGAAGGTCGAGGACTACGACGAGTACCTCTTCATCGTCACCCATGCGGTCGATTTCACGCGGACCGACAAGTTCAACACCACCGAACTCGATCTGTTTCTCGGCCGCGACTACATCGTCACGTTTCACACCGCGCCGTTGCGCTCCGTGTCGACGCTCATCGAACGCTTCAGCAAGAATGCCGGCGTCCTGCCCCGCGGACCGGACCGCATCGCCCACACCCTGATCGACCTGATCGTCGACAATTACGCGCCCGTGATCGAGGAACTGCGCGCCGAACTCGAGGAACTCGAGGAACACGTGCTGTCCAAGGCGTCCGCGCAGAAGAACCTCGTCAACGAGCTGCTCCACGTGCGCAACGACTTCACCCGGCTGCGCACCATCGTGCGGCCGCAACGCGACGTGATCGACCGGCTCGCCCGCGGTGACAGCAAGCTCGTCCGCGCCAAACTGCTGCCGTACTTCCGCGACCTGCGCGACAACCTCGCGCGCCTCGAGGACACCGTCGCCGGCTACCACGAGCGCCTGCTGATGGCGTTCGACATCTATCTGAACAAGGCCGCGTTCGAGGCGAACGAAGGCATCAAGTTCCTCACCGCGCTGACCGCGATCACGATCCCGGTCGTCGTCATCGGCACCTGGTACGGCATGAACTTCGAGCACATGCCCGAGCTCGCCCGCGGCTACCCCTTCGCCGTCGGCCTGACCGCCGTATCCACGCTGCTGATGTTCCTCTACCTCAGAAAAAAGAAATGGTTCTGAAAGAGTAGCGGGGGCATCCTGCCCCGGGGCGGAACCGGTCCATCTTTCCGCTTCAGGCGAGCAGGACGCTCGCGCCACTCTGGCCGATCAGAACCCCGCATCCTTGGGCACCGTGGTACGAACTTCTCTGATTCTCGTGTGTTTCGTGTGTTTCGTGGTTCGCCTCTGTCCAGCAGGAGAACCTCCACGGCCGAAGCTCGTCATGCTGATCGCCGGCCAGTCATACGAGACCGACCGCACGCTGCCGGCCTTCGCCGCGCGCTTCCTTGCCCCGCAGTTCGAGGTCGCCATCGCCGATGGCGCGATGACCAATCCGGAACATCGGTTCGCGAATTTCGCTCCCGTCGCCAGCGCCGATATCCTCCTCGTAAGCGTGTGGCGGCGCGCTCCGCCCGCGGAACAGCTCAATGCCGTCCGCCGTCACGTGGCCGCCGGCCGCCCCGTCATCGGCGTCGCCACCGCGAGCCACGCCTTCGCCCTGCGCAAGGGAGCGCAGCCCGCCGCCGGCAGCGCCACGTGGGCCGAATGGGACGCCCAGGTCATCGGGGGCAATTACACCGGGCACCGCTCGATCAAACTCGTCACGACCGTCACGGCCCTCGCCCCCACGCATCCGATCCTGCGCGGCGTCGTGCTGCCGTTTCGTTCGAAGATGGAACTCAACCAGGTGAGCCCGCTGCGCCCGGGAGCCGAGGCGATCCTGCTCGGAACCGTCGACGGCTTTCCCGCCGAGCCCGTGGCGTGGACGTTCACGCATGTCGGCGGCGGACGCACGTTCTTCACCCCGCTCGGTCACCCGGAGGATTTCGCGCAGCCCGCGTTCCAGCGGCTGCTGCTCAACGGAATTCGCTGGGCGGCGGGATTGCCCATCGAGTAGGTCCGGGAGCGGGGGCGCCCCCCCGCCCCCAGCCCGACCCGGGGGCACGGGGGGGCCCCCCCCCCACACAAACAACAGGGCGGCCC
>JAEUHA010000374.1 GCA_016793535.1 Opitutaceae bacterium
AAGCCGATCAGCCGGTACCGTCCGGTCCGCGCCGGATTGAAACGCACCTGGAGTTTCACGTTCTCCGCCGCCGGGCGGAGCGCCCCGGCCAGTTTCTGGGCAAAGCCGGCGTCCGCATCGTCGGGCGAGTTGAGCACATAATATCGCCCGTCGCCCTTGCGCGTCAGCGCTTCGAGCACCGCGTCGTCGAGGCCCTCGAGTCCGACTCCGCACGCATCAAACGCGAGGCCCTGCCGGCGCAAGGTCTCGATTGCGGTGGCGAGCTGCGCGGGATCCGCGCTGCCCAGGTTGGCGGCACCATCCGTGAGGAGAATGACGCGGTTCTGCGCCCCGGGCGCCTGATGCCGGCGCGCCAGCTCCCCGCCGAGCTGCAGCGCCGCCTCGAGATTCGTGCCGCCTTCGGCGGGCGTGCGCGCCGCGGCCTCGACGAGCCAGCCGGCCTGGTTGCCCGCCACCGCCTCGGCCAGGAGCCGGGGCTGCCGGGCGAAGCCGATCAGCGTGATCCGGTCGTTGGGGCCGAGCAGGGCGATCAGGGCCTGCAGCGCGCGCTGGACGGAGGCCGCGCGATCCTCGCGCTCCATCGAGCCCGAGGTGTCGAGCAACACCGTCAACCGCAGTGGCTGGCTTGCCCCGCGACCCGTCGTCGGCACCCGCAGGGCGATCCGCACCAGGTTGCGTTGCTGGAGGAACGGATGGGCGGCCTGCTCGACGCGCGCCCCGATCTTCTCCGCCATCGTGGGCGCGGGATCGCCGTAGTCGAAGGCGTTGTAGAATTCCTCCGGCCGGATGCGTGCGGCGTCGGGTTTCTCGCCGCGCCGGAGCGCCGCGTGCGCCAGCCGGAACGAGACATCGCCGACGTGGAGCGAGAAGGTCGATTCGGGCTGGGTTGCGGCCGTGATCTCGGCACGGAGGGCGTCGTCGGAAACCGCCGCGGAACCGGGCCGCGCCGTCGGCGCGTCGGAGCGCGACGCCACCGTCGCCTTCGACTCCGCCGGCACGAAGCGAAATTCCCCCCGGGCCGCGTCGGTCTTGGCCAGGGTCTGGCCGGAGAAGGCGTCACTCACGGTTTTGGCGTCGAGGTCCTTCGCCTTCTCCCCGAACGTGACGCTCCCGGCAGTCGCGCCCAGCGTCACGCTGCCCGCGGCCGGCTTGTTCGTCCCAAAGCCAAACGTGGAGCCGGGGGCATTCAAGGTGAGCTTCCCTGGTTTGGGGGCGGCGACCACGGACGCCGACGCGAGCGCGGCACCGTTTCCCGTCATTGTCTCCGCCACGACGAATGGCTCCAGCTTCACGATCGCGTCGTCGCGCATCGGTGGCGACGGGGTCGCCCCGCCCACCACGCCACGCTCGAAGGCCGCTCCGCCGGCGGGCGCCCGCGCGCTCCGGACTTCGCCGGCCTGGCCGATAGGGAGCGCCGGGGGCGCAGGCGGAGCCGGGCGCGCGGGCGCAAACTGCACGGCCATGGGCGGGGCCTCGTCGGGCTCGGCGCCATCGCGAACCTCGACGCGGCGTTTCAGTGCCGCGCCTGATTGCGCCCGCACCTCCTCTACGCTGGGGAGGGCGAGCTCCAACATCCTGGCCTGATCCGGCCGCGCGACCCGCTCCTCCCGATCCCAGGCGATCGTCATCATCGCCACGATGCAGGCGGCCGCGAGGCCCGAGAGCGTGAAATAGAGCTGTGGCGCCCGCCACGACCACGGGCGCGGTTTTTCCGTCGGCGCGAACGGCGTCGTGGGGTCCGTGGCCGCGACCCCGCCCCCGAGGGTTTGCAGCAACTGGGCCCGGCGCGGTCCGGACAATTGCAGCGGTTCACGGTCCGGCGCCGCGGCGTCCGCCACCAGGCCTTGCACCGCTTCGATCCGCCGCTTGAACACCGCGAGTTCCGGTTTCTCCGTCAGCAGGCGTTCGAGCTCCGCGATTTCGAAGGGGGACGCCTCGCCGGCGACCCACGCCACCACGCGCGCCTCGAGTTCCGGCTCGATCCAGGGCTCCATGTCGGGCGCAGGACCGGACTTCGGGTTGATGTCGTCGTGATTCATGGCTGCGTCCTCCTAGCCCTGGCTGCCTTCGATGCCCGCCCGCCGCAGGCTGCCGGCGAGGGCCTTCAAGAGATGGTGCAAGCGGTAGCCGACATTGCCCACGCTCAGCCCGGTCTGTTTACTGATTTCCTCGTAACGAAGTCCGTCGAGGTATTTGAGCCGGATCAGTTCCCGATCCTCGGCGGGCAGTTCCGCCAGCAGCAGGCGCACCGTGCCCACGGCTTCCTCGCGCCCCAGCTTTTCCGCCGGCAGGGTGGCCTCCGGCGTCGCAGGTTCCGCCGGCAGCTCGGCTTCCCGTGGGTGATCCCGGAGGTGATTCAGGCCCAGGTTGCGCACCGTGCGGTAGAGCCAGGCCCGCGGGTTCTGCACCTCGCCGCCCATGCCGTGGAGCCGCAGGAACGCCTCCTGCACCAGTTCCTCGGCCACGCTGCGCCGCCGGACGAGTCCGAGCGCATAGCGCAGCAAGCCGCTTTCCTCGGCGGTGAACAACGCCGCCAGGGACGGTCGCTCGCCCGGAGCCGACGGTGCCGTCACCGTCCCCGACGCGGGGCTGGGCGGTGTCGTTTGCACTCGGGCGAAAACCAGCGGTTCCATGACTGGAGGAGAGCGGGGAGCTCGCCCCGCCTGTATCTAGACACGGGAGCGGACGATTCCTTAGAAATAGGATCAGGATGACGAAGCCTTCGTGCGCTCCGACGCTAAGAGACGCTCTTCTCGTAAGGGTTTGGAAGCCGGTTGAACAGTCGATGCGAGTCGCACGCAAAGGGAGCGGATCATGTGTCGCCTTTAGGTCGCACCAAACCATGCCAATGACTGCACTTCCATTCTCGTTTCAACGATGAAGACTCCAGCGAACAGATGAACTTGCGCCCACCCCCAGGGAGCCACCGAAAAATCCCATATCCGAACGAGAGATTCGTCGAGATGGTCGAGAAATAGCTCGTTTTCAGTGACTTGCTTAAAGAACCGTAAGGCACAGCAACCCAGCTCGTTTCCACCGATGCGATCTAGCAATATTCAGCCGCTTTTCTGGCAGGTTCGCCGCACTCTTTGGGCCGTCGGCACGATTGCGGCCGTGGGAACATTCCCGATATATGCGACCATGCGCGGCGCCGAGGCGTTTGCTGCGTTCGCCCTATATAGCTACCCTGCGCGGGTTAGCGATCTTGGCGTCCCGGCAACCGCACCGCAGGTTGAGGCCAAAAAGATCCGATGAGACTCATCGTTTTCATCGTATCTCTCTTTGGTGCCTTCTGGTCGTCCACCAGTCGGGCGGCCGTCCCTCCACCTCCCGCAGTCGCATCGCGGGGCGAGATTCTTGCGGTCGAAGGAAAGGTCGAGTGGGTCGGTCAAACCAGGGTTTGGGAGCCCGCGGTCGCCGGACGACGTCTCGCCGTCGGAGATGGCCTTC
>JAEUHA010000386.1 GCA_016793535.1 Opitutaceae bacterium
GCACGCCGGATCGCGGTGAGCCCGGGCCACGGCTACTATCTCAACGGCACCGCCTGGGTCCTGCAGCGCGGCTTCTGGCAGGGCATCGTCGAGGACTTCGTCAATCACGACATGATCACCGTGCTCAGTCGCGGTCTCGCCGACGCCGGCGCCGACGTCCGGCCGACGCGCAACCTCGATCGCGCCGCGGGTCCCGGCGTGAGCGGCTTTCCGCGGTGGCAGGAGGCCGCCCGCTACCATGTGCAGGCGCTCGGCGCCGATCCGACAGTGTGGAACGAACCCGGCTTCACCCACCTCGAGCAGGACATCCGCAGCCGGCCGCGCTACGCGAACGCCGTCAACGCCGACATTCTCGTCAGCCTGCACAACAACGGCGGCGGCGGCACCGGAACCGAAACGCTCTACGACACCAACAACGGCTTCGGCCCCGAAAGCCGCCGGCTCGCCGACCTCGTGCACGCGCGCGTGATCGGCGCGATTCGCCGCGAGTACAACGCCGCCTGGGCCGACCGCCGCGTGCAGGGCTTCAACGGGAGCTACGGCGAGAATCGGCTCGCGACGCGCCCGTCGATCCTGCTCGAGATCGCCTTCATGGACCGGCCCCTGCCGGACAACGCCGCGCTGCAGGACGAGGCGTTCCATCGTCTCGTCGCCGTCGCGATCCAGGACGGGATCCAGGAGTATTTCGACGGCCCCGCCGCCGTCGTGCCGATCGCGCCGTCGAACCTCCAGGCCAGCACCGGACCCGCCGCCGTGACGCTCACGTGGACCGATGCGGCGGCCAACGAAACCGGCTTCCGCGTCGAGCGAAAATCCTCCAGCACCGGCCCGTGGGACCTGCGCGCCACGGTCAGCGCCAACTCGGGTCCGGCGCCGGTCACGTTCGTCGACCCGGCCGTCGCCGCGGGCAACACCTACGTGTATCGCGTGGCCGCGGTGAACGCCGCGGGTGCGTCACGGCAGTTCTCCAACGAGGCCACCGCGACCGTGGCGCCGGCGCCGGTCGCGACGCCCGGTGCGCCGCGCGGCGGCGCCTGGCTGGCCAATGTGTCGCTGCGCACGACGCTGCCCGCCGGGCGGAGCGTGACCGTCGGGTTCGTCGTGAACGCCGGCCGCCGCGACGTCGTCGTACGCGCCGCCGGTCCGACGCTCGCGCCCTTCGGCCTCGTCTCCGCCATGGCCGATCCGCGGCTGGAGTTGTTCCGCGGCAGCACGAAGGTGGCGGAAAACAACGACTGGCCGGCCGCGCTCGCCCCGACGCTCACCGCCCTGGGCGCGTTCCCCTTCCCCAACGCGAGCCGCGACGCCGCGCTGCAGTTCCCGTTCGACGGCGCCTACACCGTGCAGGCCACGGGCACCACCGCGGGCGTCGTGCTCATTGAAGGCTACGACGCCGGCACCGGCGGCGAGGCCCGGCTCGTCAATCTCTCGGCGCGCAACCGCGTCGGCACCGGCGCGGACATTCTCATCGCCGGCTTCTTCATCGCCGGCACCGGCACCCAGCGCGTGCTGATCCGCGCCGTGGGTCCGACCCTGACGACACTCGGGGTCGACGGTGCGCTGACGGATCCGAGACTCGAGGTCTTCGACGCCGCCGGCGGGCGGCTGGCCGAAAGCGACAACTGGGACCCCGCGCTCGCCGCGACGTTCGCGCAGGTCGCCGCGTTTCCGCTCCCCGCCGGCAGCCGCGACTCCGCGCTCGTGCTCACCCTGCCCGCCGGCCGCGGCTACACCGCGCAAGTCTCCGGCGTGAACAACGCCACCGGCGAGGCCCTGGTCGAGGTGTACGAGCTGCCGTGAGGCGCCGCAACGGCACCCTGGGAGCGCGGGCGCCCCCCTCCGCAGTCTGAGGGCAAGGCGGACGAGGGCGTCCGCGCTCCCAGGGCGGGAAATCGTCAGCGCAGCCAGTCCTGCAACGGCAGCCCCAGCCGGCGAATTTCCTGCACCGCGAGCTCGGCCACCTTGAGTGCGCCGTGGGCGTTGTAGTGGGTGTTGTCCTTCACCCCCTTCGGATGCTCGGCGTGCGCACCCGGCGGCAAATGCAGGTGCAGCGCGATCGAACCCTCCACGCCGAGGCTCTTTTCCAGCGCGACCGTCGCGCGGCGCAATTCCATGAGCGGGGCATTCTCGCGGGCGGCGACCTCGCGCGTCACGACGACATACTCCGACGGCGGCTCGACGAAACGCCCCTGGTCATCCCACTCGCGCCGCACGACCGCGGTGGCAAGGATCGGCGTGGCACCTTTCGCGCGCGTTTCGCGGATGAAGCGCTCGAGGTTGGCGCGATACGAGCCGCGCGGCTCGGTCCGCCGCTGCGGGTCGTCCTTGCTTTCATTGCCGCCGCCAAACGCGATGAGCAGAAAATCTCCCGGCGCCAGGTCAGCGAGCGTCTTCTCCCACAGTCCCTGGTCGATGAAACTCTTGGTGCTGCGTCCGCTCCGGCCCCGGTTGTCGACCTGCGTCGGATCCTTGAAAAACCGCGGGAGCATCTGACCCCACCCGACCACCGGCCGGGTCTCGGGAAACGTGGCCAGGGTCGAGCCGCCGATGAGGAAGAGTTTCGGCGGGCGGGTGTCGGCGGCGAATCCCGAGACGATCGCCAAACCGATCAGCA
>JAEUHA010000402.1 GCA_016793535.1 Opitutaceae bacterium
GCTCGGCAACGCCCCGCGCACGTCGAGCGGCTCCGGGCACGAACTCGGGTTGAAGTTCACCTCCCGCGACCAGCGGTTCTCCGGTTCCGTGCAGGCGTTCAACACCGACTCCAAGGACGAGATGATCAACGCCGGCGGCGGCGTGCGCGATCTCATCAATCCTACCGGCCTCAATGGATCCCACAACGGTCCCGCCGGCGCGAAGAACCAGTGGGTCAACCTCGACCGCACCACCCGCGGCCTCGAGGTCATTCTCACCGCCAACCCGACGCCGAACTGGCGCCTTCGTCTCGCCGTGACGTCCGCCGACGGTCGCAACCTGACCGACAAACAGTACCCGCTGCTGTGGAACGACCAGTTCCACGTGCGCGGCGGCACCGTCACGTACCAGAACGGCACGCCGGTCCTCGTGCCCGTCACGCCCGCCGTCATCACCGCCAATATCGCGAATCTGAACCGGCAGATCGATCCCGCCACGCTGCAGAACCAGGGCGAGTGGCAGCCGCTCACCGTCGCAATGATGAACGATCGCAATGGCCCGTACTGGGCCCAGCCCGCCGACGACAATGGCCGGCTGCAGACGAGCAATGTCCGTCGCGTCCTGCAGTACTTCGTCGGTGCCAACGGCACCGCCCTCACCGGCACGACCGGGCTGCCCGTCTCCGACATTTCGTACGCCTGGTCCGATCCCAACGGCACCCGGGGCCAGACGGTCGTCGCCCGGAAAGGCGAGTCCACCGTCGGCTACGCGCAATATCGCTTCGTCCTCACCAACAACTACACCTTCAGCGGCGACAATTTCCTGAAAGGCTTCGGCATCGGCGGCACGCTCGCGCTCGGGGTCAAGAACCGGACTTTTTATTACAACACGCCGGGCGGCGGACGGGAGCTGTATTCTTCACCCGACACCTGGCAGGCCAACCTGGTGGTCTCCTACCGGCGCAAGCTCGGCCGGCGCTTCGGTTGGATCACGCAGGTGAACATCGACAACGTCTTCAACCACTACGCGCTCGGCACGCTGCCCAACAACGGCTCCGGTTACACCGTCCCGGCCAACCTCGCCGTCACGTTCTACGGCCAGCCGCGCCAGTACGTCTGGACGAACACACTGTCGTTCTGAGGCGCACCACCCGCCCGCGTGTAGGCGGGGTGCCTCCACCCCGCACCAATCCGCTTCGAAACCGATTAGCCGCGGGGTGAGGGCACCCCGCCTACAACCCGACCCCGCCGCCCTACCCCTTCTTCCGCGGCGCCCGCGGCACGGCGGGCGGCGGCTCGCTGGCGTCCCGGCGCGTGTCGTCCAGCCAATCCTGATACGCCCGCGCGAGCCGCGCGGCCACGGCCGGCTCCTTTGCGACGAGATCCCGGCGCTCGCCGGGATCCGCCACCAGGTCGAACAACTGGAACGCCTGGGTGCGCCCCGGCCGCGTGAGCTTGTACCGCCCCTGGCGGACCGCCGCCTGGCCATTGTACTCCCAGCCGAGGACGCGGTCCGGAGCCGGCGACCGGCCGGCCAGGATCGCGGTCGGATCAATCCCGTCGAGCACCCGGTCGCGCGGCGCCGTCACGCCCGCCGCCGCCAGGATCATCGGCAGGACATCGGTCGCGATCAGCGGCGCGTCGCAGTCGATGTCCACCGGCAGCCGCCCCGGCCACCGGAAGATCGCCGGCACGCGGATGCCGCCCTCCCAGCAATCCGGCCGGCCGCCGCGGTACGGGGCGTTGGTCGCAAACTTCAGGCCGTGCTCGCGACTCGTGTTCGCGCCGTTGTCGTTGAAGAATACGACGAGGGTGTTGTCGCGCAGCTTCAGTTCGTCGAGCGTCCGGAGCACGCGGCCCAACGCGTCGTCCATCGCCGAGATCGTCGCGAAATAGCGGATGCGATCGTTGGGCTCGTCGGCGTTGCTGCCGTACAGCTTGAGATACTTTTCCGGCACCCGGTACCGGATCGGTTCACCCGGGGCGTAGTTCGACGCATCGGGCGAGTGCGGGGCGTTGAACGGCAGGTAGACGAAGAACGGCCTGCCCGCCTGGCGCCGGATGAAGTCAATCGTCGCGTCCGCCCAGAGATCCGTGGCGTATTGGTCCGTATGATACTCCTCGGTGCCACGGTACAGCCCGTGCCGGCCCTGGTACTTGTAGGTGTAGTAATCGACCTGCCCCGGCACGAAACCGATAAACTCGTCGAAGCCCTCCTCGGTCGGTCGCGTGCCGGGCGCGAAACCGATGTTCCACTTGCCGAAGCAGCCCGTGGCGTAGCCGGCGGGCTTGAGGTAGGCGGGGATCAGCACTTCGCGCGGGTGAAGCCCGCGGCCCCAGTTGCCCTCGATGCCGGGCAGCTGGACGTTGAGTCCGTTCCGCTGCGGGTAGCGTCCGGTGAGCAGCGCGGCCCGCGAGGGCGAGCACGTCGGCGACGCGGAGTAGAACGCGGTGCACCTCACGCCGTCCCGCGCGAGGGCGTCGAGGTTCGGCGTCTGCACGAGCGGGTTGCCGAAGCAGCCGAGGTCGGCGTAGCCGAGGTTGTCGATCGTGACGACCAGGACGTTGGGGCGTCCCGCTCCCGCCGGAAACGCGACGGAAGCGAGGGCGAAGCTCAGGAGCAGGAGAAGAAGCGAACGCTGCGACATGGGGAAGGTCGGACGGACCCACGCAGCCTGTTCGGATTCACCCGCGGTTCCAACCGCGAATTCGCCCGGGGCTGCCCGGGGAAAAAGAAGGTCCCGGACAGACAGGCTGCGCGGCCTGACAACTCGCACCTGCGGGCTGGCCTTGGGCCCGGATTCCCGCGACAAACTCACCGCATCTTCACCCCATGAATCACCTGCTCCGTTGCCGGCTGGTCTTGTTCCTCATCGTCCTCGGGACGTCGCTCACCTCCGTGGCGGGAGCGGCGCCCAACCTGATCGTCATTCTCGCCGACGACCTCGGCTGGGCCGACCTCGGGCACGACGGTTCGCAGATCGAGACCCCGCATCTCGACCGCCTGGCAAAGGAGGGCGTCAAGCTCACCCACTACCGTTCCTCGGCGCCGATGTGTTCGCCGACCCGGGCCGCGCTGCTCACCGGCCGCTACCCGCACAGCGTGGGCGTGCCCGAACTCGCCAGCCCCACCGCCCGCGGCAACGTCCCCGTCCTCGCCCTCGCCCACGCTGCGATCACGATTCCCGAGGCGCTCAAGCCCGCCGGCTATCGCAGTGCGCTCGTCGGCAAGTGGCACATCGGGTACGCCAAGGAGAACTGGCCGCGCACCCACGGCTTCGACGAGTTCTGGGGCTCGCTCATCGGCACCCCGCGCTTCTGGGATGTGAAGGAGACTTACGCCAACGAGACGCCCATCGAGGTCAGCGGCAAGGGCTACTACACCGACCAACTCGCGGGCAAAGCCGTCGAGATCATCCGCCGCCACGCCGCGGACAAGCAGCCGTTCTTCCTCTACCTCGCCTTCAACGCGCCGCACTACCCGCTCGAGGCCCCGTTCGAACTGGTCTCCAAGTACCGGAAAATTTTCCCCGATCGCGGTCTTTTCGGCATCTACGCCGCGATGGTCGAGCAACTCGACACCGGCATCGGCCGGGTGCTTGCCACCCTGGATGAGCTGAAGCTCGCCTCGGACACGCTCATCCTTTTCACCTCCGACAACGGTCCCTCCGCCGAGCTCAACCACTACGGCCCCGAAGGCGCCGATTTTTCCAACGGCCCGCACCGCGGCTACAAGTTCGGCCTCACGGAAGGCGGCCTGCGCGTGCCGTTCCTTGCCCGCTGGCCCGGCAAGCTGCCGGCCGGCGTCGTGCGTTCCGGCAGCGCCATCACGATGGACATCCTGCCCACGCTGCTCGACGCGGCCGGCGTGAAACCCGCCGCGGGGCACGAGATCCACGGCCAGTCGCTCCTCCCACTCCTGCGCGGCGAGGCGTTCGCGCGGCGCGCGCCGCTCCATTGGGAGAACCAGCAGAACTACGCCGTGCACGACGGCGAGTGGAAGCTCGTGAAACGCGCCTGGGAGCCGAAGGCCCGCCTCTACCGCCCGGCCGAGGACATCGGCGAAGACCAAAACCTTGCCGAGAAATTTCCCGCCAAAGTCGCCGAACTCACCGCCCAGCACGAAGCGTGGCGCAAACGCTACTACCCGAATCCCGTCCCACCCGTCGCGAAGCGCACGACCGGCAACTTTCCGGTCACGGCGCAGGATCCGTGACGCCCGATCAGCTCGGCTCGGCCAACCTGGGAGCGCGTACGTCATCGTCCGCACACATAATGCAGCGTACGAGGACATCCGCGCTCCCAGGTTCGGGCCGGCTGTCTTTCACTTCGTCGTGCAAAGGTCCGGCGGCCTTCCTATCACTTCTTGGCGCGCGCGGCCGGCCGGGGCGCCGGCGGACTCGCGTCGCGTTGCACGTCGGCCATCCACGCGGTGAACGCCGCGTTCAGCCGCGCCACATCGGTGGGCCGGGCGGCGGCAAGATCGTTCTTTTCCGCCAGGTCTGACGCGAGGTCGTAGAGCTCCCACGGCTTCTTGGCGTCGTGGCGCACGATCTTGAGTGCGCCGTGCCGCAACGCCGTGCCATTGGCGTAGGCGAACCCGAGCTGCGCGTGCGGCGACTTCGCCCCCTCGCCCAGGGCCGGCAGCGGATTCCGGCCGTCAAGGATTCGTCCGGGCAACGGCTTCGCCCCGGAAACCTCGAGCGCGAGCGGCAGCACGTCGAGGTGCGAGAGCATCTCGCGCACGACGGTGCCGGGCTTGATCCGGCCGGGCCAGCGAAAGAGCGCCGGCACGCGCGTGCCGCCCTCGTAGCACGTCGTGCCGCCCTCGCGCAGCGGCGCATTCGACGCCACCTCGAGTCCGCGCTGCGGCAGCATGAACGCGCCGTTGTCCGAGATCAGGATCACCAGCGTCCGATCGCGCAGGCCCAGCGCGTCCACCTGGTCGACCACCCGGCCGACAGCGTCATCGAGCGCGGTGAGCACGGCCTTGTAACGCCGTTTCTCGTCGGGTTCATCGCCCCTCCAGCCGTAGCGCTCGAGGTACCGCGCGGGCACCTCCCACTCCGGCTTCTTTCCCTTCGGGACATTGCCCGCATTGACGAAATGCGCGGCGTTGAACGGCAGGTAGACGAACCACGGCCGCTCCCGCTCGCGGCGGATGAAATCGCTGGCGGCATCGGCAAACAGATCCGTGGCGTATCCCTCGACCTTGTACGGCGCGGTGCCGCGAAACATGTCGTACTCGTTCGCGTAGAGGTGATCGAAGTACCCGATGTTGCCCGAGCGGAAGCCGAAGAACTCGTCGAACCCGCGCTCGGTCGGCCGGCTGCCCCGCGCGAAACCGATGTTCCATTTCCCGAAGCAGCCGGTCGCATAGCCCGCCTCCTTCAGGTACTGCGGGATGATTCGCTCGCGATGTGGAAGGCCGATGCCGTGCCAGTTCTCGGGCGAGCCCGACAGCTGATGCGCTAGGCCGTTGCGCAGGGGATACCGCCCGGTCAGCACCGCGCCCCGCGACGGCGTGCAGCTCGTCGTGACGACGTAGAATTCGGTGCAGCGCGCACCCTCGCGGGCGAGCTGGTCGATGCGCGGGGTCTTCACGTCGGCGTTCCCATAGCAGCCGAGGTCCCCGTAGCCGACGTTGTCGACGTAGATCAGCAGGATGTTCGGCTGGGACGGCGCACCGGCCGCCGGCAGCACGGCCGGCGTCGCGGCGAAGAGACAGGTCAGGAAAAGCGGGAGTAGTCGCATATGGAACGAGTGGATACGTGGGTCGGGGGTGGGATTTCCGGCTTAAAGAAGGTCACGAAGAGTCCAGGGTAGCGCAGTCGAAATCAAAGCTTGAAACCCGTCTCCCATCACGGCCTTCCCGGGGGGCGCTAGAATCCTGCTCGCCGTTCGGACCGGTCCGGGTTTAAAGTTCAGGCGAGCTGGATGCTCGCGCCACCTTGGAGAAATATTTCGGGGCGCGGCCATTCCTCTGCGATCTCCCGCAAGAAGGGCGTGGTTTGGCCCGCTCAAGGCTTCGCCGCGGCATTCGGCGCCTCGCGCACCTTGCGCACGGCGGCGGCATTGAGCGGCCGCGTGACGCCGCCCCACTGGGCGCGCACGTACGACACGACGGCGGCCACATCGTCGTCTCCGAGTCCGTTGAACGGCGGCATGTCCGGAAACGCCGGGTTCTTCCGGTCCTGGTTGCGGCCGAAGAGCACGCTGCGAATCAGCTCGTCCGGCGACTCGGCGACCACCTTGGAGCCCGCCAACGCCGGCGCGACCCCCGGCAGCCCCTTGCCCTCGGGGCCGTGGCATGCGCCGCAAATGGCGAACAGGGTCTGACCCCGCTCAAACACCGGGCCCGTCAACGGACGCATCGTCCCCGCCGGTTCGGCGGGCGCGGCGCTCCAGATCGCGCGCAAGGCCTCCGCGCGCAGGCGCACCGCGGGGTCGGCGGATTGCTCGAGTCCGGTCAGCCGCGCCACCGGCCCGGTGCCACGTCCCACCCGGGCACCGGCCAGACCGTCGAGCACGGCCAGTCGCATCCAGCCGGGACGGTCCGCCGCGTCGGAAAGCGCCGTCAGCAGGGCTTCGAGATCCGCCGTGCGTCCGGAGTTCATCACCGCCTGGGCGAGCGCGGCGAACACGCGCGCGTAGCCCGGCCGCTCCTGCTGCCAGCCGGGCTGCGCGAGCAGGCGCTCCAGCAACGCCGCCTCCCGGTCCCGCAAGCCGCTCAGCGCCGCCTCGAGCATCCCGGGCTGGTCGGCGTCGCGTTGCAGGACGCGCGACACGGTCTGGGCAAAGGCCGGTCCGCTGCCCTCACCAAGGGTGAACAGAAGCTGGCGCCGCACTTCGATCCGATCGTCGTCCATCCGGGCAATAACCTTGGCCGCGACCGCGCCCTCGGCGAGGAGCGGCTCGGCCACGCGCAGCGCAGCCTGCCGCACCCGGAACGATGAATCCACCAGTGCCCGTTCCACGATCGCCGGCGTGATCGCGCCGAGCCCTTCGAGCGTCCACAACGCGTGCAGCCGCGCGAGCTCGTCCCCGTGCTCCAGCGCCAGCGTGCGCAGCGCCGGCACGACACCGCGGTCGCCGCGCTCGACGATGATCCGCTGCGCGGTGTCCCGCCAGAAGCCGTTGGGATCGGCCAACCGCTCCACCCACGCGGCCACGTCCTCGCGGGCAGGCGGCGCCAGGCGGCGGACCGGACGATCGCTGCGCACGATGCGGTAGATCCGCCCGAGGTCCCGGAACGGTTCCTCCAGCTTCCGGGCGAGAATCTGCTTCCGCAGGTAGCTGGTCAGGAAGAGATACCCCTCGATGATGCCGCGGTACATGTCGACGACGTACAATGCGCCGTCGGGTCCGTTCGCGGTATAGACCGGACGGAAACGCTCGTCGTGCGAGAAGAGAAACTCCCGGCCGGCGTAGGCATTCGCCGCCGTCAGGTGGCCGTCCTTCTCCGTGACGAGATCGCGGCGTATCAGCCGGCCGGCTACGTCACCGAGGAAGACGTTGCCCACGTAGTCCGGACCAAACTGGTCGCCGCGGTAGACCGCAGGACCCGTGTTGGCCGTGAACTCCTTCAGCCGGCCATGCTCGTCGACCTGCCCGCGGCGGTTGACGCCGGGGGTGATCGCGTGCGGCCAGACGCGCTGGTCCTTCGCAATCTGGACGTCCACGCCGGCCATGACCGTGTAGTTGGGATTGCGCGTGAAGTAGTGGCCGGGGACAAGGTCGCCGATCAGGTGGTCGGTGTTCGACGCGTAGTAGAGCCGGCCAAAATTGTCCTGGGAGACGCCCCACTGGCCGCGCGTGCTGAGGTGCGGCGCCTTTTCCCACGTGCCGGCGTTGTCGCGCAACCGCCAGGGAAAGCGTGAACCGTAGACGCGGTTGTCGAGCAGCCGCACGAGGTCGGCCTGCGCCACCCAGGGATTCGCCGCGATCTCGAGACCGTCGACGAGCACCTCCTCGTGGTCGGCCACGCCGTCGCCGTCGCGGTCGCGCGCGAAGACGAGCTGGGGCAGCTTCAGGACGAGCGCGCCGTCGCGGGCGGGCTGCACGCCGCGCGCCCAGTCCATCCCGTCCATGAAGACGGTGCGCTTGTCCATCCGGCCGTCGCCATCGGTGTCCTCGAGGATGACAACCCGGGACTTCGGCTTCTCCGCCTTCGTCAGGCCCGGCAACGTGTCGCGCAGCGGCCAGTTGTAGCCCGGCCACTCGATCACCCAGGCGCGGCCGCGCTCGTCGAACGTCACCGAAACCGGATCCTGCACCAGCGGCTCGGCGGCAACGACCTCGACGCGAAAACCCGGGGGCAGGTCGAACCGGCGCATCGACTCCTCGGCCGACAACACCGGCGCCGCGGGAATCTGCCAGGTCGGCGGCGGGTCGGAGCGGTCGAGGTCGGCCCGGTCGCCGACCTGGGCATGGAGCGGAGCGGCCACCACCACGGCCAGCAGGGCCGGTATCCGGATTCCAGTGACGGTATTCATGACTCGTTGACGCCTGGCCTCACGGCGACCCGACTTTCACCCAGTGGGGCGTGCTCCAGGCGAGATTGCCGAACGCGACCATGACGTTGCCGCCGTAGTGCTTCGCGCTGCCTTCCTGCTCCACGCGCCAGTAATACCAATGCGTGCCCGGCGGTACATCCGTCTCGACGTGCTCGAACGTCGCGGTCAGCGCGCCCGCGGGGGCCGGGAGCGTCTTCACTTCGGCCCCGTCGCGGATCAGCGTGGCCCGCCGCAGGGGGCGCGTGCCCCGGGCCTGCAGGGTCAGCTTGACCGGTCCGCTCGCCACCCGAGCCTCCTGTCCCATGAACACGCCGTTGGCCCGCGCCTCCAGGACGATGCGCGCGCCGGCGGTCGCAAACACGCGTCGTGCCCGGTACGCTTCGAGAATCGCATCGGGGGTGAGTTCGGTCACGTAGAGCCCGGTGAGTCCGCCACCCAGCCCGGGGTTGCGCCGGTGCGAGTCGCTCGTGCCGATGAAGCCGGGACGGAGACCTTCCTTCAGGGCGGCATGGATCCGGCCGGGATTGAGAAAATAGACGCCCCACCCCGCCGTAACTTCGACGGCCGTTTCAACCGGATGATCGTAAGAGTCAAAAACCGGATGCTGCGTATGCATGACCCCGCCCGCCCGGGCGACCGCTTCGTGGAGTTTGCGGATGTCGCCCTGCACATCGACATAACGCACGAGCGGTCCGCCGGCGCGCGGATAGATCACGGTCCGGTGATTCGGATAGTTCGCGCGCCAAAAGCGGGGCTGGTCGAGATCGATGCCGGGGTCCGACGGACGCTGCTGGGTCCACTCGTAACCGGGCAGCGCCACAAACTGGCCCTCGCGGGAAAACGCCTTCGAGAAGAACCCGCCCAGCTGATACTCCCATTCCGTCAGCGGCCCGTTGTAGAAATCGTTTTCCTGCATCACGAGCGCGTCGAGGCGGCCGCGGTCGCGCGCATAGAGCACGATCTCGTCGGGTTCCCCTTCGGCGTCGGCGCTGAGGCCGCTGTGCACATGTGAGTCCATCCAGGCCAGCCGGTACTTCCGGCCCTGGTCGACGATCTCGTGCCGCTGCGGCGCGCCTTCCGCGAGCGGAAGCTCCACCCGTTTCCACTCCTGCCACGTCTCCGTCACCAGCGGCTTCGCGGCGCTGAGCGCGACCGAAAGCCGCACGTGCTCGCGCGCGGCGCTCCGCGGCAGGGTGCAGGCCATCAGCTCCAGCTTGCCGCCATGGATCTCGGCGTCGTGCGCGACGCGGTAGTCGACCCAACCCTGCGCCAGCGCCACGGGCGCCTCGATCCGGCCCGCCGCGATCCGGCGTCCGCAGAGGTCGCCGGTGACGTTGCCGGTGTTCCCGGCGTGATTCGCCTTCCGTTCCCACAGCAGCCACACGCTTTCGCCCTCACGCACGAGCATCGGATCGCGCCGGCGCCCCAGGTACCCGCCGGTCGCCTCCGGCTTCGGCGCGATCTTCGCCGTCAGTCCGTGCGCGAGCACCACAATCTCCGTGCGACCGTCGGCGTCGGCCAGGACTTCCCAGCCCGCGCCGCGGCGTCGCGCCACCTCAATCGAGTGGATCTGATCGACGACCCCCTCCCCGCCGATGACGTCCGTGACCTTCACCCACGCGACGTGCAATTCGCCGCCCTTGCCGGCCGTCGCCACCGGCTTGAGGCAGCGGTCGGGCGAGGTGGAAACGCGTTCGATCGGACCGGGCTCCGGCGTGAGGCGGCGCGCGTAGACGGCGGAGTGCCCGTTCTGATACGCGTCCCAGAAAATCCATGACGCCCCCGCTCCATCCTTGGCGAAAGTCGGCCGGAACGCATCCGTGTCGGGCGCGCTGACCGCGGCCGCAACACCGACGTTATCGCCGAGGACCGCGGCCACGACGACGAAACGCCCGCCGCGCAACTCGGACCACGCCACATGAAAACGGCCGGCGCCCAGCGCGGACACCGACGGATAGACGGCGTCGACGTCCGGTCCCGAGAGTCGCACCGGCGCCGCGCCCTCGATGCCTTGGAGGCGCCGCGCCATCACATGCCAGCGTCCGTCCTTG
>JAEUHA010000434.1 GCA_016793535.1 Opitutaceae bacterium
CAGGGCAAGTACCAGTACTTCACCCAGGCCGACGTCACGAAGCTGCGGGCCTCGGGCTACGCCCGCGCCATGACGCCCCTGGCGGAAGCCGTGCGGGATTACGTGCAGGGCTACCTGGTTCCGGGAAGGAAGCTCGGCGAATAGCGACGCCCGACGCTTGGCTTAACAAGCGGTATCACGAAGGGGTCAGCCTGTTACATGTAAGCGCGGCGCTAACATGTAACAGGCTGACCCCTTTCGGAAAATACTCCTTACGGCAGCTTCTCGAGGTCTGCCGCCGTCCACGGACCGCGGGAACCTTCCTTCGCCGCAATCTCGGCCACTTTCTGAGCCGAAATCGGTGCCGCACCGTTGCCGAATTCCTTGCGGACGTACGTCAGTACGGCGGCGACCTTGTCGGCATTCAGATTGAAGCCCGAGCCAGGGCCGGCCGCAGGCATGGCGCCCATGTAGTCGACGCCCTTGACCTTGATCGGACCTTGCAGGCCATGCAGCACGATGCGGATGAGACGTTCCTCGGACCCCGTGACCCATTCCGAACCCGCCAGCGGCGGGAAGACCGGAGCCATGCCGAGGCCCGTCACCTGATGGCAGGCAGCGCACACGTTGGCGTAGATCGCCTTGCCCTGCGCGAGAGGATCGACCGGCGCGGCCGCCACACCCGACTTGGGCGGTTGGGCGTACTCGTTGTAAACCTGCGGACTGAAATGGCCGGAGAATCGACCGAGATAGGTGCCGCCAAAGAAGATCAGACCGCTGAAAATGAACAGCAGGCTGAGCGGCATCAGCCGGTAGTGCGCCTTCTCGTCGGGCTGCTTGCCCAGCAGCTTCTCGTGCACCGCCAGCAGGCTCTCGTCCGTGACGGCCGCCTGATCGACGCGGGGATCGGATTGCGGAGACGTACTCATTTCTTCGGCTCCTCCCCCTTCTTGGCCGCGACAAACGGACGCGCCTCGGGATAATCGTACGTGTTGTTCAAGGTGAGCAGATACGCGGCGAGGGTTTGCGCGCGCTCCGTGGGCACAATCTGGAATCCCGGCTTCGGCGCCAGGGCGCCGGTCGGCGAAATCGCCTTGGCCGAGCGCTCACCGACGAGCTCGCGTTCCTGGAACAGGAAACGGTAGCTAGGATGCGTGGCCGAGCCGGCGTAGAGCAAACCGTAGATCGCCTCTTCCGTGGGCTTGCGAGCAGCGTAATTGGCAAGATCCGGACCGAGCCGGGAGCCGCCCAGCTGCGGACGGGGCTGGTGAATGTAGTCGCGGGCTACGCTCTGGCGTTCGCCCCAGCCCCGAGCCTTGTCGTTGCCGTAATCGGGGCGCCGTACCTGCTGCGTGTGGCACGCCGCGCAGCCAAGGTCCGCGTAGACCAGCTGGCCGCGCGCTGCCACACCCTGCATGCGCTGCGGGTAGGCCTGGCTTTCGGCATCGTCGTAGAACGGCGTCAGCCGGCCCAGCTGGCCGTGCGCACCCAGCACGATCGCCGCGAACGAAACGCCGAGGGCAGTGAAGAGGCCGAGAAGGAGAAACGGGCCGTTTTTCATGACGCGTGCGCCTCCAGTTTCGAAGGCTGCCGGAAGATCGAGGTGGCCGGCCGCTCATTCGTGAACGGGCAGGCCGAACGGACGAGATTGACCAGCAGCAGCACATTGCCGGTGACGAGGATGAGCTGGGCCGCCGAGTTCACGACGAGCGTCATCCGAATCTGGCCGAAGATCGTCGCAAACGTCGTCTTGTCGTCCAACAGGCCCGCACCCTGGACGATGCCCGCATAGGCCAGCGTCACGATCGAGAGGACAATGCCCACCACCATCAGGACGCGATGGCCGGACACGAGCCCGGCCGAAGCCCAGGCATTGCCGGTCAGGCGCGGCACGAGGTAGTAGATCGCGCCGAAGAACATCATCGAAACACCACCGTAGAGCCCAAGCTGCTCGATCGCGGTGCTGAAAAACGTGAACTGGGTGTGCAGCGCGACGCCACGGAAGGACGTGAGCAACTCCGCCAGGCCCGCGAGCATGTACGCGATCAGCCCAAAGCGAATGAACCGGATCGCCGTGCCTCCCGTTTGGAAGGCCACGCGGAAATTCAGGATCAGCACCAGATAGTGGAAAATGAGCAGCGACGCGCTCACCACCGCCATCGTCGGAATCCACGCGGGAACCGGCCCGCCGATGAGATGGCGTCCACCAGTCCAGGAACCGACGAAGATCAGCGTCCAGAAACCGAGCGGCGCCGACTCGTACGACGGCAGCACGCGGCCGACCACCTTTGGAACGATGTAGTACGCCGCCGCGAGGGCCACCGGCGCGAGCCACAGGGTCCAGACCGCCTGCCCATACCAGCTGGCCGCGACCGCCTGAACGGTGCCGCGAACCGGCCACCACAGCAACACCGCCTGCGCGGCACAGAGCAGCCAGGGGAAGAGGAACAGCGCCGCGACCGCATACCATTGCGACGCGTACATGCCGTCGGTGCGGCGCCCCGACCACGCCAGCACGCCCGACATCGCGATCGCGGCGTAGGCCACGACCAGCAACGGCAGCACGTAGCGCGGCAGCTGGAGGAACGAGAAACCCGTCATGTCACCGCTCGCGATGCCCGCCATGCCCGCGGCGATACCGAGATTCCAGAACAGCGTGCCGACGACCGACCAGTTGAGACCCCGCAGCGGATAACCACCCAGCCGGCCAAGAATCCAGAGGGCGATGCCGAGGCCGGCGTTTCCACCCCAGCCGTAGATGAAAGCCGTGTCGCGCAGCGCCTGCGTCCGGCCGAACGTGAACCAGGAGCAGTCGGCCATGAACTGGGGCGAATGCAGCTGGATCGACGTGATGAGCGCAAGGAAGCCGCTGACGACGAGCCACACCAGCCCTGAACCCAACAGGAGCAGCAGCGGGCCGCGGGCCTGGGAGTCGAGGGCGGTGACTTCGGCCGAACCGGCGTTGGTCGGAACGTTGGTCATCTCGGAGAAATTAAGGGTTCCGCCGGGCGCCGCCCGACTGCTTCGCGGCGAGTTCGCCCGCGGTCAATTCCATGGCCCGCTCGATCGGCAGCTGCACCGTCTTCGCGTTCTGATCCACCCAGCCATAGCTGGTGGCCTTTTTCGCTTCGGCCGCCTGGTGTTCCACCAGCGCCTTCCGGCGGGATTCCGCGGTGGCGCGCCACTCGAGTTCCTTCGGCAGATTCTCGGGCGCGGCGTTGAACGTCGTCGTGGCCGCCGGGTGATAAAACCACCGGATGACCAGCAGGAACGCCGCGAAAACGGCGAACACGAACACGATCGTGAAGAGCGAGACCGGACGGGCCGGCATGGCGTTCGAATCACTCATGGTGCGTGAGGCTCTCGCCGATGCGAGGATCGCGGATGGGGATGAGTTTCGCGGTCGGGAAGCTGCGGAGGTACGACCAGACGCAGATACCGCCCACGCCGACCACCGACGTCAGAATCCAGACCAGGTTCAGGGAAAGGAACGGCACGGCGTCGCCATGCGAATCCTTCAGCGCCGGCATGATGTTGTAGCAGATGTCGATCAGGATGACCGTCAGGATCCAGTACGCAATGCGGCGGATGACGTGCTTCGTCACCTTGTAGCGATACGACAGCAGCGCGAGGAACGGGATCAGGAAGTGACCGAACAGGATTACCAGCCCGACATACCACCACTGGTTGGTCGAACCGTCGTGGTTCAACTCGCGCAGGTTGTACCAGAAGGTCTCTTCGGGCACGTTGGCGTTCCAGATCAGGAAGTACTGCGAGAACGTCACGTAGGCCCAGAACACCGTGAACGCCAGCATCAGCATGCCGATGCTGTGAAAATGGTTGTTGTTCAGGATGCCCTTGTAGTCGCCGCGGTGCCAGAGCCAGACCATGATGATGACGCCGATCGAGAGCGCGCCCCGGGCGCAATTCGCGAAGAACCAGACGCCGTACATGGTCGAGAACCAGTGGTACTCGAGCGACTTGACCCAGTAGATGGCGGCGAACGTGAGCGTCAGCGCCCCGAGCGGCAGCCCCATGGCCGCGGTCACCCGGTTCGAATAGGTCCACTTCAGGTCACCGTCGGAGTCCTGCGTGAAGGAGGCTTTCCGCAGCCGGGCCGAGAGGAAGATCCAGATCAGGAAGAACCCGGCGGTCATACCGATAAACATGCCCGGGCTGAGGAAGCTCGCCTTCTTCAGGTAAAGCGGATCGTGGCCGACCGTGTGGCCGCCATGGATCTCGCGGGCCAGGTTCATCCAGGGCCAGACGATGTCGCGCTGATATAAGAACGTCGCGAGGACCAGCGGCAGGAACAGGAGTCCGAGCCACTTGAACGCCGACAGACCGTGCTCGTATTGCCGGCGGATTACCGTCGACCACGACGCATCGAAGATGTGGTGGATGAGCACCAGCATCAGCATGCCGATCGCGATCGCGGTCCAGAAGGTCACACCGACCAGCCACGAATGCGCGACGGCCGAGGCGCCGGAAACGAAGATTCCGGGCACGGTGAGGGCGATGCCGGCGAGGCCGATCGTGAGGGCCTTGCCCGCCAACGGAGATGCGGACTCGGCGGGCAGGGCCGCGGGAGCGGTGACAGCTTGCGAGCTCATGGTAGGCCGAGAGTGGATTTGGCGGCGGCGTCGGTGACGTCGGCCGGCTTGCCCTGCTGCGCGCGCTGCAGCGCGCGGACATAGGCGACGACGGCCCAGCGATCCTCGGGGATCAGCTTGTCCGCATAGGAGAACATCGTGTTCTTGCCGTTCGTGATCGTGTTGTAGATCTCACCGTCCGGCATGGTCCGCAACCGGTCGTCGTGATACGTGGGCGTCGCACCCATGCCGTAGCGGCTCGTGATGCCCTTGCCGTCACCGGTCGCACCATGGCACGGCGCGCAGTAGATCTGGTACCGATCGCGGCCGCGCTCGAGGAACTTGAGGTCGGCGGTGAGGCCGGCCGGCAGGCCCTTGGTGAACGCCCCGGCGGCGTCCTTGCCGCGGTAAAGATGATCGTCCTCGCGCAACATGCCGCGGGCGACGGTGCGGGCCGGCGGCGTGCGGTCGGCGCGGCCATCGGCGAAGAAGGCGCTGTGACCCTGCGGCCGCAGCTTGGGCTGGTGCTCCATGCTGGGGAAGGCCCACTCCGGGAAGATGTCGATCGGCGGCTGCGTGAAGGTCTGCCCCCGGAAACCGAGGATCGATACGCCCAGCACGCAGGCAAAGAGAGTGGCGAGGTAAAGGTGGCGCATGCTCAGGGCTCCAGCTCCGTGATCGCCTTGCCGCCGGCCTTCTCGAGCAGGGCCTTGGTGTTGGCGAGATTGAAGCGCGGGTCACGCGCCTCGATCACAATGAAGAAGGTGTCGTCCATGCCGCGGCGGATCTGGTCGTACTTCAGCACGGGGTGATAGTGCATCGGCAGGCCGTTCACCACGAACATGCCGATGATCGTCGCGAAAGCCGTGAACAGAATCGTGAGCTCGTAGCTCACCGGGAAGGCGAACATCGGGCTGAACAGCGGCTTGCCGCCGACGATCAGCTGATAGTCGTACGCACCGGTCCACCAGATCATGGACATGCCGGTGATGAAGCCGGTGATGCCGCCCGCGAGCGAGATGCGCGGGACGATGGAGCGTTTCACGCCCATGGCCTTGTCGAGGCCGTGGACGGGGAACGGCGTGATGCAGTCCCAGAAGCGATAGCCGGCATCCCGCACCTGCTCCGCCGCATGGTAGAGATCGGGCGCGGTTTCGAAGGTGGCGATCAGGCCGTAAGGTTGGGCAGCCATGGTCGTGCTTAGTGTTTCTCCGCGGCCCCGTGGCCACCGTGGACGTCCGCCTGCGGCGTGACGGCCTTGAGCTCAGCCATCGGCATGATCGGCAGGAAGCGGATGAAGAGGAGGAAGAGGACCGAGAAGACGCCGAAGGTGCCGAAGAAGGTGAAGATTTCGACGATCGACGGGCTGTAGTAACCCCAGCTCGACGGCAGGAAGTCGCGGGCGAG
>JAEUHA010000408.1 GCA_016793535.1 Opitutaceae bacterium
GCACACGGAAATCAGAGTATTGTCCGTGTGCTCCGTGTGTTCCGTGGGCAATTTCTCCGCATCCGGGCGCAAAAAAGCCGGGCGCGAGGCCCGGCTGAATTTGTTCAGAGCTAGCTCCGCTCACTTCACCGTGAGCGTGCCCCGCATGATCATATAGTGACCGGGGAAAGAGCAGATGTAGGTATAGGTGCCGGCGGCCGGCGCCTTGAAGGTGACTTCCGCCTTCTGCTTCGGACCGAGCACCGGCGTGTTCGCGATCACCTTGTCCTTCATGCCGGCCGGGATGTACTCCGTCGCCTTGGCCGTCATCGCCGCGGTCGCGAACGCATTCACATCGGTGCCCGCCTTGAGCAGCACCCAGTTGTGACCCATCGCCTCCTTGGGCAGGGTGCCGGCATTGGTGAAGACCACTTTCAGGTCTTCGCCCGCCTTCGCCTCGATGGTCGCGAGACTGAACTTCATCTGGTCGTTGCCGGTGATCTCAATCACGCGCGGGCTGCCGGCTTTGTCGGCGGCAGCAGCGGTGTTGACCGCGAAAGGCAGCGCGAGGAGCGCAGCAAGAAGTGCAAGGGGAAGGTGTCGGATTTTCATGGCGTCAAAAACGTGAATCGCCCTCCAGCGACATGCAAATCAGAACACCAGAACGGGGTCCGTAGTGACCGGCCAACAGTCGCGTGCAACCGCGACATCAGCCCGCGTAATGCCCGCGCCCGGCCATGTTCCCGCCTCGTCAACGCGGGCTCTTGATCGCCTTGTCGACGGGCAGATTCTCCCCGCTCCAGACCTTTTCCCATGTGGTCCGCGCCGGCGGATCGCGCCAGAACGGATCCGAGGGTGGAAGGCCAAGCGGCAGCAGCGCGACGCTGCACAGGTAGAGACTACCGGTGGAAATGTAGGTCTCGCCCAAGCCCGGCTGGTGTCCGGCCAGTCCGATGCGCAGCCAGCCGTTCGCATCGAACGTCCCCGGCGCCTCCAGCGTGCGCCGGATCACGGCCGTGAGCGCCATGCGCGCCTGCGCCGGTGACACGTCCTTCGGCAGCATTTTCCTGAGCGCCGCCAGCGCCAGGCCCTGGAATGCTCCGGCCCGGTACGCGATCGAACGTCCAATGACGGGATACGACCCGTCCGGCGCGATCAAGCGCTCCTGGATCGCGGCGAAACGCGTGAGCCGCTCGAGCGCCTTGGTGCGCAAGCCCTGCCACTCGGCACTTTCGTCCGCGATGACGTCGAGGGCCTCGACGAGCATGGGCTGGATCACGAACGCGTTGTAATAATCCCAGTGAAACTCCGGGCCGTCACCATACATGCCATCGCCCACGTACCAGTCGCGATGCTTGCGCAGGCCCTCGAACAGCCGCGCTTCATCCCGCGGCTCCCCGACGCGTTGCAGGAAAACCTCCACGGTGGTGGCGAAGAGTTTCCAGTTGTTTTCGCCCGCGGGGATGGGACGCGACGTGCGCAGCGCCGCGATGACGTTCTGCTGCACCCGCGGTTCGAGTTTGCGCCACAGTTCAACCGGCGCGCGGAGCATCGCCTGCGCGAGAAACGCCGCATCGACCAGCGGTTGGCGGCCCCGCGAAAAGTTCATGAAATCGGGCGACGCCGGGTCCGTCGCGGCATCGATGCCCTGCCGGGCGAGCGCCGCCAGCCGTCCGCGCTCCGTGCCTTCCGGAGAGGCATCACCGCCCAACTCGAGCCAGGGCGCGAGGCCCGCGAGCAGCCGGCCGAGGCCCTCCAGGTACGTGTACTGGGGGCGATCCTTGGCACTCGGATGCGACTCCACCGGCATCACGCTCTTGAGCCGACGCGAGGCCAGCGCATTCAGCAACGGATCGCCGAGCCGGACGGCCCATCGTACCCAGGCCTCCCGATCCGCGAGACCCGGCGACGCGCCGGCGCGCGGCGCGAGGGCCAGGGAGGGTTCCGCGCCGCGCGCGACTCCCGCCAGACTCATCACCGCGGATAATTTCACGAAATCACGCCGGGTTCGCATGTCCTGTGATCCATGCCGAAAGCACAGTCCGGGCAAGCTGCAATCGCGAGGCCAGCGAGGGCATTTCTGCCGACCCGACCGGGCGGACGCGAACCTTGCGCTCCTTAACGTACTGGTAGCACGCGGGGCACAAATTACGGACCCGTTTTCCCTTCAGGATTCGCCGCCATGAGCCGATCAGAGGGCTGCGATGCGCTTCGGCCCCTCCACGCCTTCATCGAGCAATCGCCGCCGTGGTTTCCCAATGGGATTCCGCGGGGGCTTTACGATCCTGGAAGTTGCCATGGCCACCTTCATCATGGCGCTGGGCATCGCGACGTCGATCATCGCGATGCAATCGGGGTTCCGGCACCTCGACCTCGCGCGCGGCAGTACGTTGGCCTCGCAGATCCTGCAGAGCGAGATGGAGCGGATCCGGTTGATGAGTTGGAGCGGCGTCGCCGCGCTCACCACGCCCGAGACGTTCGACGGCGGGACCTTTTTCAGCAACAGCCCGGATGTGGTCGGGCGCTTCACGGTCACGCGCACCCGCACGGCCGACGCGACCCGGCCCGGCGACGTGATGCACCTCAATGTCGCGGTCACCTGGAACACCTACGACGGTCGCTCGCACACGCGCAGCTTCAACAGCATCTATACGCGCAATGGCCTCTATGACTATTACTACACGCTGGCCCGGCCGTGATCGGCGGCGGCGCGGCTACACGCTGGTCGAAGTCCTCATCGCATCGACGCTCGCGGCCTTCACCCTGCTGGGAGTCCTCTCGAGCTTCCTCTTTCTCGTCCGCAGCGGAACCAATATCCGCAACTACAGCGACATGGAGTCGCAGGCCCGCAAGGCGCTCGAGCTGTTCGCCGAGGATGTGCGGCAGGCCAGTGCCATCACGTGGCCCAGCAACCAGAGTGTGACGCTGACCGTCAACTCCCAGCCCATCACGTACACCTTCAACAGCGGGAACAATAACTTCACCCGCACGCACCTCGAGGGCGTGACCCCCGTGACCCGCGTGCTGATCTCGGGTGTGACGCCCAACACGTTCACGTTTCGCGCCTACACGGTCTCGGGCACGGAACTTCCGCTCGCCTCGCCCGCCAACCTGACCGCCGCGGGAGTGAACACCAAGCAGCTGCAGATTTCCCTGCAGGCCACGCGCTCCAATCAGACCGTCGTGTCAGCCACCAACACGGTGCTCTCCGCTCGTTTCATCCTGCGCAACAAGATCGTCACCGCCTGACCCTTCGCTCCCATGCCGACCAATCGCCCTCGCCGCCAGCGCCAACGCGGTTCGCTCCTGATCGTCGCCATGATCCTGGCCGCGGTGATCGGAATCTCGCTGGCGAGCTACATCCAGCTCGGGCGGAGCAGTCTCAATATTTCCAATCGCGCGCTGTACAACAACGCGGCGATGAACCTCGCCGAAAACGGCCTGGAGGAGGCGATGTATTCGATCAATCAGTACGTCACCGACAGCACCTACAACTGGGCCGGCTGGAGCAATTCCGGCGGCGCCGACGCCTGGCGCACGCTGCCGGCCACCGGCACCTACACCTTCGAGCAGGGCGCAACCGGGACCGTGCGGGTCTACATCTATGGCTACAAGGGAGTCGCCCCCCGGGTGGTCGCCCGCGCGACCGTCACTCTCGGCGGCGGCAATAGCGCGCCCATCGAAAAATGGGTGGAGATCCAGCTCCGGAAGACCTCGAAGTTCGCCAACGGACTCGTGGCCAAGCAGCAGATCCGGTTCAACGGCAACAACGCGTCCGTGAACAGCTGGAACTCCGATCCGGACAACAACGCAGCCACCGCCGCCATCCCCTACAGCGCCGGTGCCGCCCACGACAACGGGTCGGTGGGCAGCATCTCGGTGTCGGTTGACGCGGTGCTCGTCCAGAACGCCGACATCTGGGGCTATGCCTCGACCGGCGGCGCCATGCCGTCCATCGGACCCAACGGGCTCGTCGGTCCGTTTGGCACGCTGGCGGGAACGATGGACTTGTCCCGCGTCGCAACCGATTTCGCCGCGGACTTCGATCCGGTCCTCACGCCCGCCACGAGTGGCTACGCCCTCGGCAGCATCACGGGCTCCCTGAATCTCCCCCGAAGCGGCGACACGCCGGCCGCGGACGGCAAATACTATTATACGGCCTCCGAAGTCAGTTTCAACAATCAGGCCCTGAATATCCAGAAGCTCGCCGTCGGCGATCCCTCGCCGAAGGTCGTGCTCAAGCTGACCAATACGATGACGAGCATCAGCATCGGCGGCGGCAGCGGCAGCCTGAATGTGCAAACCGGCGCGAATCTCGAAATCTACGCCCCCGGCGACATCAGCATCACCGGCAATGGCATCATGAACGGCGGCACCACCGCCGCCACGGCCAACCAGCCGATCAGCCTTCAGATCTGGGGCACGAAGCTTTCGGGCGTGCAGGACATCTCGATCAAGGGCAACGGGGTGTTGAGTGCCGTGGTCTACGCGCCCCAAGGGTCTGTCGACATCAACGGCAACGGCGATGTCTGTGGGTCCGTGGTGGCAAACGACATCACCTTGGTCGGCAACGCCGCCTTCCATTTCGACGAGTCGCTGGCAAACTTCGGGACCGGAAACCCGTTCCGGGTATCCGTCTGGCGGGAACTGACGACCGCTGCTCAAAGAAGCGCCTTGGTGGGAGCTCTAAGCTTTTGAGGAAATCGCAGCATCCAGTTCTGAGGTCGCTATGGGGCTTACCCTCCGAATTGGTATTCGGCTTCACCGGTGGAGCCGTTGGGGCCGAACCAACTATTGCTCCCGGCAAAAAGGAAACGCCCCCTTTTGTCAGAAAAAATTACAGTCCAAGGCCGGGCACACCTTATCGCCTTAACAACCTACCAATCGTCGGTTAGGCACAAGTCGATTGAGATTCGCTAGTCGACTCACCGCGGGAGTGGTGGGAAAGCTTACGAAAGACTACGTAGTTCCGTCGTGAACCCCGGGGTCCAGAATGTCATTAAATCTTTAGGTGCTGTTGCGCTGTACGTTACCGATTGTAAATCGAGTCGAGTGCTGCGTGGCATCCCGTGAGCTTACTTGGGAGGCATGAGTATCATTCCGAAGTTTTTCCCCGCCACGGTCAGCGCCATCGTCCTATTGGCGTCATCGAGTTTGTTCGCAGGACCGATTGTTGCCGGGATCAATAACATTACGAATTCAGGCGGCGTACTTGTTTTGGATCTAAACAAGAATGCCGCGGTTGGAGCCAACTCCGTCGCGTCGCACCTAACTTGGCTGACCGCGCAAGTTACCGGTTTTAACGCCATCGCTCCCTTTTCGAGCCTGCCGGCACCGACGGGCGGCACGGATTTGGGTTCCGCCTTCACGGGCAATGTCAACGTTGCTGGCTACACTTACGCCACGCTCCATTACGGCGGCGGCCAAGGCGGTGGCGGGGTGGTCGCTTACTACCTCAACGGAATCAGTTCGTTCGATTTCCCAAACAACGGACTCGGACCAAACGGCGATGGTGGCCTTTCTACGGTCTACCTGTTTGGACCGACGAACAATCGGGTACCTGAAGGTGGATCAGCCTTGGCGCTCCTAGGTGCCGGCATGGCCCTCGTTGCCTTTATCCGGCGCAGGCTTTCCTGATCAGCGAAAGAGTTTTACCAACCAGTGGGCCTGCAGCCCACTGGTTTTTTTGTGCCTGTGTAACGTGGGCTACGGTCAGGTAGAATGGTTTTCGAGGACTTCACCTTCCTCCCGCCACAAAAGGGCTTTCTCAATTAGGAATTGCACGTCGCAGTCGCCTTCCTTTGACCGAGTCGGGTTAGGGTCCAACTCACGTCCCGCCCTTCCGGGTAACGCCTTCAGGAAGACTTTCGATCGGTCTCGGCTCAGCGAAGCCGATCATGCTGCGACTCACCCCCCGTTGCAGCCCGCGCAACTCCGCCAGTCCCCGCATCCGACCCGCGATCGAATATCCCGGGCAGGCGGGCGGCGGCCGCCGAAAATCGTCGAGCAACCGATGTCCATGGTCGGGGCGCAGGCAGAGTTGCCAGTCAACCCGCCCCGTTTGCCGCCGGCTCGCCTGCTCCTTCAGCAGCGCCAGCACCACCGCCGGCATATCGACGCTGCCCTCGAGGTGATTCGCCTCGAAAAATCCCCCGCCCGGCTCCCGTTCCACGCTGCGCAGGTGCACGGCATGGATGCGCGATCCCCACCGGCGCACGATCCCCGCGAGATCGTTGTCCGCCCGCACCCCGAGGGAGCCGGTGCAATAACAGAGTCCGTTCGCCGGCGACTCCACCATTGCCAGCACGCGCCGCAGGTCGTCCTCCGTGCTGACGATCCGAGGCAGGCCGAGCACCGAGAACGGCGGATCATCCGGATGCAACGCGAGTCGCACCCCCGCAGCCTCCGCCGCCGGCACGACAGCCGCCAGGAAGAGCCGCAGGTGTTCCTGCAGCCGCCCGGCGTCGATCGTCGCGTAGCGCGCCAGCATCGCCCGAAAATCCGCCAGCGTCAGCCCGAGCCGCACGCCCGGAAACAAATCGAGCGTCTGGTGGATGAACGCCGCGCGCGCCGCTTCGTCCAGCGACGCCCAGCAGGCCTCGGCCGCCCGCCATTGCTCCGCGGTGTAGTCCCGTTCCGCCCCCGTCCGCTGCAGCGCGAACCGCTCGAAGGCCGCGAACTTCACCGGGTCGTAGCGCAACCCCTCGCTGCCGTCGGCCAGCCGGAACTGCAGGTCCGTGCGCACCCAGTCGATTACCGGCATGAAATTGTACACCACGACCTCGATTCCCGCCGCCCCCAGTCGTGTGAGAGTCGTGCAGAAGTTCTCGATCTGACGGCCGAAGTCGCCTGTGCGAGTCTTGATCGCCTCCGAGACCGGCACGGATTCCACCACGCTCCAGGTCAATCCCGCCGCCGCAACCAGCGCCTGGCGCTCGGCAATCGCAGCGGCCGGCCACGCCTCGCCGGCGGGAACCTCGTGCAGCGCGGTGAAGATGTGCGTCGCCCCGGTCTGACGAATTTCGCCCAGCGACACCGTGTCTGCCGGTCCAAACCACCGCATCGCTTCCGTCATCAGGTTGTTCATCCGCGCCGGTCTTGGCGGCAAAGCCGGACCTGCTCAACGATACAAGTAAAAGCTGGTTTGCAAAAAACGCGGGCCCGCACCTAGTGCCCTCCGACTGTTCCCTCCGGCCGCGTCCTGACCCGGCGCCGGCCGTGCGACCCCAACCCGTCTGACCACCGCCATGAAACCCTCGCTCCGCACCCCGTCCGCCACCACGGACCACCGGTTCAAGACCTCGGCCCTCTGCTTGCTCGGCACCGGCCTCACCGCCTTCGCCCAACTTGCCCCCTCGACGCCGGTCAAGGTGCCGACGAACGAGGAGATGGTCACCCTGTCGCCCTTCGTCGTTTCGACCGAGAAGGAGACCGGCTGGTCCGCCAACGACACCCTCTCCGCCACGCGCACCAAGCAGGCGCTGAAGGACGTGCCGGTGAACATCGATGCGATCACCGCCGACTTCATGGAAGACCTCGGCCTCAACACCGCCGATGAAGTCGCCAATTACGTCGCCAACGCCTACGCCCCGCCGACGCTCGAGAACGACAACCAGAGCGGCGCGATCGCGTTCCGCGGCCTCAGCGGCTCGACCGCGACGCGCAACTACTTCCGGTGGTACATTCCGAGCGACACCTACAACGTCGAGCGCATCGACTTCGGCAAGGGGTCCAACTCGCTCATCTTCGGCGACGTCGAACCCGGCGGTCAGGCGTCGGTCTTCACGAAGCGCGCGATGATGCGGAATTTCGGCGAGTTCCGGGCCATCTATAACAACGAGGGCGCGTACCGCTTCCAACTCGACGTCAACCGCAAGCTGCGCGACGGCCTCGCGGTGCGTTTCAACGCCGTCCGCCGGCAGGAGCAGACGTTTCAGGACGCGTCCACGTTCAAGCTCGAGGGCGAGACGATCGCCGCGACCTGGCAGCCGCTGCGCAACACCCTCATCCGGCTCGAGTACGAGCAGGGCGACTTCGCCAACGTCCGCGGCTTCGGCGGCGTGACCATCCGCGAGCAGTCCGCCCGCTCCCGCGCCTACACCAATGACCGGCTCCACTACACGTCCGACGGCGAGTGGATCGTGCGCTCCCAACTCCCGGCGGCCGACCGCGCCAACGGCCCGGCGGGTGGATCCCCTTCGCTGATCGAGGGCAGCTACTTCGATGTCACGATGCGCAACGCCGCCGGCGCCATCATCGGCACCAAGCGGGTGAACGGCTACCCGAAGCACTATAATCTCCGCGGTTCCTTCGACCGGCAGAACCGCCCCTTCGACACGTTCTCGGCGACGATCGAACAGCGCGTCGGCCCGGTCGGACTCGAAGTCGCCTACAATCACCAGAAGCAGACCGCGATCCGCAACGACAACTTCTTCTCCAGCACGATCAGCCTCGACGTGAACGGCCGGCCCTACATCGAGACCGAACTCGACGAGAAGCGCTTCGGCAACATGGTCGACTCCTTCCGCGGCACCGCGGTCTACAAATTCGACAAGTGGAAGTGGATGCAGCAGCTCTTCGTCGGCAGCGCCGAGTACCGTGAGGACCAGGTGCTCAATTACCGCTTCAACACCTTCAACACCTACGGCATCGATCGCGGGCTGGTCCCGGCGCTGAACCCGAACTCCGACCGCATCCGGCTGCGACTCTTCCTCGACGACCCGCGCTTCTACTCCCGCGCGCTGTTCGACTCGATGAAGGCGTCGAATATCCCGTCCACGAGCACGATCACGCCGAAATCGCTCGCCTGGTTCCCTTCCGGCACCAGCCCGACCGACGGCACGCAGTGGCGCCAGGCCTCGGCCGTCGCCCTTTCCGCCAGCGGCCGCTATTTCAACGGCCGCATCCAGACCCTCATCGGCGCGCGCCCCGACTGGAATCGGAATTATGAATACAACGGCGTGCGGACGTTTGGTCCGTACAACGAGGAGGTCGCCCCGCCCAAGCGCCAGGACGCCCTGCCCGGCGAATACGTCGAGAACAAGCAGCTCCGGCTCGAGAACACGAGCATGACGGGCGGCCTCACGATCCAGCTGACGAAGGACCTCAACCTCTACGGCGTGTACTCGGAGTCGTTCCGCTTCCAGGGCCTGCGTACCTTCGACCGCGAGCGTTTCCCGCCGATCACCGGCGAGACGAAGGAAATCGGCCTCAAGGGCAGCTTCTGGGGCGACCGCGCCAACGTGAACCTGGGCGTCTTCAACATCGACCGCCAGAACGTCGCCCTCAGCTGGAACAACGTCATCGACTTCACCACCGCCGAACTCGAGGACCTGATGAATCCCAATGATGTCCTCCCCGGCGATCCGCGCTACAAGTACGGCGAGGAGGGCACGGCCAGCGCCGCCCGCAACTACAAGTCGACGGAGAACTCCCAGGGCGCCGACCTCACTCTCAACGTGCGTCCGCTGCAGGGCCTGCAGATGCGCTTCACCCTCGCCCGCACCAAGGTGCTGGGTCAGCCCGACCTCGACCGCTTCCGCGGCTACTACGAGGCCGCCGTGGCGCGCGGCAACGAGAACCCCGCGATCCTGAACGACGCCAAGAACCTGCTCGACTCGCTCGACCTCGACACCAAGCCCACGGGTCCGCGGGCGTCGCCGTGGTCGGCCAGCTGGGTGGTCGACTACGCGTTCCAGCGCGATTCGTGGAAGCCGTTGCGCGGCGTCCGGGTCGGCATGAACGGCAGCTGGCGCGACGACTACCTCTTCGGCATCACCAACGGCCAGGAACTGGGCGGCGGTTCGACGCACCTGGTTCACGGCTATGTCATGCGCGACCAGAAGATCTGGAACCAGCAGGTGCGCGTGCGCCTGGGCTTCCGCAACATCGTCGACCTCGAGAACAGCAAGATCCGCAAGACCAGTTACACGACGATGGTCAGCGGCGCGAACGTCTACCGCTACAGCTACGTCGTGCCGCTCGAGGTGGACCTGAACCTCACGGTGCGTTTCTGAGTTCCGTGGGAGCGCGGCCGTCCCCGGCCGCATTCCGATCCATGCGGACGAGGGCGTCCGCGCTCCCCGGCTAGACTCGTTCGCGGCGGCAAGCGCCACGCTCCCGCCGCGATTGGTTTGCCGTCCTGCCCGTCGAGCGCACAGTTCTCGGCCATGCGCTCACTCTTCCTCGCGTTGGTGCTCAGCGGCGGTCTGGCCCTGGCGGCGGCCGCATCAGCTCCAGCCGCCACTCCGGCACGCCCCAACGTCCTCTTCATCGCCGTCGACGACCTGCGGCCCGAGTTCGGAGCGTATGGGCACGCGTACATCCACAGCCCCAATCTCGACCGCATCGCCCGTCAGGGCGTGACCTTCAACCGGGCCTATTGCCAGCAGGCAGTCTGCTCGCCGTCGCGCACGAGCGTAATGACGGGCACCCGGCCTGACACGAACAAGGTCTGGGACCTCGAGACCCACTTCCGCACCGCGCTGCCCAACGTCGTCACGCTCGGCCAGCACTTCAAGCAGCACGGCTACTTCGTGCAGGGCATGGGCAAGATCTATCACGGCGGCTTCGACGACGCCCCGACCTGGTCCGTGCCCTGGCAGACACCGCGGGCCGGTGGGGCCTATGCGAAGCCCGAGAACATCGCCCTCGCCAACCGCCCCGCCGACAAGGCGGCCGGCACCGGCAAGAAGAGCGGCAAGGGCGGCGCGAAAAAAGCCGCGCGCGGCCCCCGCGGACCCGCGTTCGAAGCCGGCGACGTGGCGGATGATTTCTACACCGACGGCAAGACGGCCGAACTCGCCGTCGCCACGCTGCGCGAACTCGGCCGCAAGCCGGAGCCGTTCTTCCTCGCCGTCGGCTTCGCCAAGCCACACCTGCCGTTTGTGTCCCCGAAGAAATACTGGGACCTCTACGACCCGGCGAAAATCCAGCTCGCACCCAACAAATTCCGCCCCAAGGACGCGTTTGATTTCTCCATCGTTCCCGGCGGCGAACTCCGCTCCTACCACGGCATTCCCGACGGCTCGATTCCCGATGACCTCGCCCGCCAGCTGAAACACGGGTACTACGCTGCGATCAGCTACATGGACGCCCAGCTCGGCAAGGTCCTCGACGAACTCGACCGGCTCGGCCTCACCGACAAGACGATCATCGTCCTCTGGGGCGACCACGGCTGGAAACTCGGGGAACACGACGCCTGGTGCAAACACACCACCTGTGAGAACGACACCAACGCCCCCCTGCTCGTCGCGGCGCCGGGCCGCGGGCCGCGCGGCGTCCGTTCGAACGCCCTCGTGGAGTTCGTCGATATCTACCCGACCCTCGCCGACCTCGCCGGGCTCCCGCTGCCGGGGCACCTCGAGGGCCTCAGCTTCAAGCCGGTGCTCGAACGTCCCGACCGGCCGTGGAAAACCGCCGCCTTCAGCCAGTATCCGCGTGCCTTGGACGGAAAGCCGATCATGGGCTACTCCATGCGGACCGACCGGCACCGCTTCACCGCCTGGGTGCAGCGCAATGATCCCAGCAAGGTCGTGGCGGTCGAGCTGTACGACCACCAGACGGACCCGCAGGAGAACACGAACGTCTCCGCCCTCCCCGCCAATGCCGCGCTCGTCGAACGCCTCATGACGCAGTGGCGTGCCGGCTGGAAGGGCGCCAGGCCTTCCCCCTGAGCCGAAAATCCTCACCGATGTAGGCGGGGTGCCCGCACCCCCCGCCCAACCCGTTGGGGAATCACCCCCCCGGGG
>JAEUHA010000130.1 GCA_016793535.1 Opitutaceae bacterium
GCCCGCACTCTCTCCGACGGCGCGCGGAGCCGCCGCCCGCGCGGCCGACGACGTGGCGCAGCGGCGCGCCCGGATCGACGCGGCGCTCGCCCAGCCGGTGCTCCGGCGCGAACTGTTTCGCAGTCCGGTGATCATCGAAAGCGTCGAACTGCTCCGCCTCGACAACCGCTACCTGTGCCGCGTGCGGTCGAAGGACGGCGCGGAGGGAATCGCTGTCGCTCACGACACGATGCGACGGCTGTATCCGATCTTCCTGCGCAATCTGCAGCCGTTCTTCATCGGCAAGGATGCGCGGGAACTGGACCTCATCCTGGAGCGGGTTTTCATCTACGGCTTCAATTTCCGCTACAACGGCATCTCGCTGGGCATCCCGCTTGCCACGATCGAATTTGCCATCCTCGACATGCTCGGCCGGATCGCGGGCGTTTCGTTCGGCCGTCTCGTCGGCGACATCCACCATCCCGAGGTGGCGGTCTATGTCGCGACGGAGTTTCGCGAGAAGCCGCTCGACGAACACCTCCGGCTGATCCAGCAGGCCGTCGCGGGCCTCGAGGCGAAGGCGCTCAAGATCAAGGTCGGTTACCTAATGTACATGACCGCCGACATGTACGCCCCCGAGCCACGCGGAAAGACGGAGAAGCTGATTCCGCGCGTGCGCGAGCTGTTCGGCGACAGGATGACGCTCTATGCCGACGCCAACGGTTACTATGATGTGGCGGGCGCGATCCGGGTCGGCCGGATCCTGCAGGAAAACAAGTTCGCCTACTTCGAGGAGCCGGTGATGTACGATCACTTCGAGGACATCAAGGCGGTGGCCGATGCACTCGAGCTGCCCGTCGCCAACGGCGAACAGGATCAGAGCTTCGTGAACTTCCGCTGGCTGCTGGCCAACGAGGGACTCGACGTCGTGCAGCCCGACAACTATTATTTCGGCGGTTTCATCCGGTCGATGAAGGTCGCGCGGATGGCGGCCGCCTGCGGCAAGGAAATCATCCCGCACATGTCAGGCGGCGGGCTGGGTTTCCTCTATAACATCCATATCACGTCGGCCATGCCCAACGCCGGCGCGCACCATGAGTTCAAGGGCTTCACCACGCACGTGCCGTACGAGTGCAAGACCTCGCCGCTCAAGATCGTCGACGGCAAGATCAAGGTTCCCACCGGGCCGGGCCTGGGGATCGACATCGACCCGGCGTTCGTCCGCAAGCACGAGGTCGTGAAGGCGTGACCCAGCCGATCGCCGCCCATTCGACACGTGGCGCGAGCATCCCTGCGCGCGTGGCCTTCGCAACGGAGCCGCTCGCACCTCATGATTGCCCCCGTCGCGTCGCCGCATTTCCACCAAAGTTCGCCGCTACGGTCCTAGGCATTCGCGTCCACTGAGAGTAGAATGTTCTCCTCGCGTTAGGCCCAAGCCCCCTGCCCCGCTCACGCGGAACGGTATTCGCCCCTCCCATGACTACCCGACTCACTCGCCGCCGCTTCCTAAAGACCACCGCTGTCGCCCTCGGCATGCCGACGATCATTCCGGCCTCCGCCCTGGGAAAGAACGGCACCGTGGCGCCGAGCAACCGCATCGTGGTCGGCGGCATTGGCATCGGTCCGCGCGGACGCGAAGTGCTCAAGGGATTCCTGAGCCAGGCTGACGTGCAGTTCGTGATGGTTGCCGACGTCCAGGAGACGCGCCGCGAGGTCGTTCGCGTCATGGTCAACCGGCAGTACAACAACCAGGACTGCGTCAAGACCCGCGACATGTACGAGGTGCTGGGGCGGGCCGACATCGACGCGGTGCTCATCGCCACCGGAGATCGCTGGCACGCGCTGCTCAGCATCCTCGCCGCCAAGGCGGGCAAGGACATCTATTGTGAGAAGCCCTGCAGCATGACGGTCCGCGAGAGCCAGGAACTCGCTGACGCCATCAATCGCTACGGACGCGTTTTCCAGGCCGGCACGCAGCGGCGCAACGTCGACAACTTCCAGTTCGCCGCGAAGCTCGCGCGCACCGGCAAGCTCGGGCGGATCCAAACGGTACATGCCGGCATCCTCCCGCTGCAGGAAAGCCACAAGTGGCTGCCCGCCGAACCCGAGCCCTCGCCGGACGTGTGCGACTGGGACCGCTGGCTCGGCCCCGCCCCGTGGCGTCCGTACAACAAGGAGTACGTGAACGGTCGCTGGCGCGGGTATTACGATTTCCACGGCGGCGCGGCCCTGCCCGAGTGGGGCGCGCACACCATCGACCTGTGTCAGTGGGGAGCGAGCACCGACGATACCGTCCCGATCGAGTACGAGGCCGACGGACAGACCATCTACGGCAAGTACAAGAATGGCGTGAAACTCGTGATGCGCCTCGCGGGCTTCAAGGGCGAGGGCAACTGGGTGGTCCCGGGCACCTGCCCGGTCCGCTACGAAGGCGACGAAGGCTGGGTCGAGGCCGCGGACACCGGCAAGGTCGCGGTTTCGTCGCCGAAACTACTGGAAGGCGGCGAACCCAAGCCGATGGCCGGAACCGATCCCTCCAAGCACGTCCGCGACTTCCTTGATTGCATCAAGACCCGCGCCAAGCCGGCGACCAACGGCGACATCACGCGTCGCGGCCACATCATTTCGCACGTGGCCTCGATCGGCTGGCGCCTCGGCCGCAAGGTGCAGTTCGACCCCGTGACCGAGACGTTCCTGAACGACGCGGACGCGAACCGCATGTGCAGCCGCGCGCGCCGGGCACCGTGGCACGCGTGAACCCGCGGGCGTGCAGTCAACATCATGCGACTAAAACCGGCTGAGGCCGCGCTGTGAGGGAGGGGCTTTATGCCCCGACCGAACGCGTGCGCCGCAGCCAGTCGGGGCCTGAAGCCCCTCCCACAGGATTTCAAGACACCCGGAACGTGTGACCACTCCCATGACTTTTCTTCGCTCTCTGATCGCCGCCGCGCTCCTGCTGGCCCTCGCCGGCTGCACCACGGCACCCACGCAAAGCTCAGCGCCCCACCCGAAGGCGGCGGCGCAACTCGCCGTACTCGCGTCTGATGCCGCGTTGCAGGAGAAGGCCCGCGCCTGCCAGGAACTCGGCAACTACGGCGGTCGCGAGTCGGTGCCGGCCCTCGCGGCGCTGCTCAGCCATGAGTATCTCGCCGACTACGCCCGCAGCGGACTGGAGGGCATCCAGGATCCCTCCGCGGGCCAGGCGTTGCGCGACGCCCTCAACCAGCTCAACGGCCGAAACCTCGCCGGCGCGGTGAACTCGCTCGGCGTGCGCCGCGAAGTGGCCGCCGTGCCCGACCTGCAGAAACTGGCGCTCGATGCGAAGCGCGGCGTCGCCCCGGAGGCGCTTGCGTCCCTCGGGTTGATCGGCACGCCCGCCGCGGCGAAGACCCTGCAGCAGGTGCTGGCCGAAGGTCCCGCCACGTTGCGTGTGCCCGCGGCTCACGCCGCGCTCGTGTCCGCCGTTCAGCTCGCGAAAGACGGCCACGTCGCCGCCGCGCGCAGCCTCCTGGAGAGCGTCGTCCGCGGCGCGCCGCCCGGCCACGTCGCCGCGGCGGCGCAAGCCCAGATGGCCGCGCTCGGCAGCGGCGCGGCGTCGAGGTAAGCGCGGCCAACGGGCGTCGGGGCAGACCGGCGCGGGGCCGGAGGATTTACACGAGGGCGCGAAGGAGATCTCGGCCCCGGGAGTCCGGTGAGCGGAGTCGCATTGCGACGCAGTCCGCCGCAAAATCGCGGGCGGTCGCGGCTTCGCGTGAGCAGATCGCTCGCACTATCACTGCGTCGGGCGGGAGATCTCACGCGAAGCAGCGAAGTTCGCGACGTCGATCGGAGTCCGTGGATCCAGGTTTAGCTGGGGCGAACCACTTCCACGCTATTGGCCACTACCCGCGTCCCGTCTGCCACGCCCGGCCAAGCATCCGGGCGCTCCAACTGTTCTGGTCAGCCGGCGTGACCGCTGCACGCATGACGGGCCAAACGGCCCGTACCGAAATTTTGCATACGTGCGAAGCTCGGCTCGTGCGCCGTCGGTCCGTCCGAGATCGCCTCGGAAACGAGGGCCGCGGTGCATCCAACCACGAAAAACCATGAGACAACTCCTCCGCATCTCCGCCGCGCTCACCGGCGCGTTCGTCGCCTCCGCCGCATCCGCCACCACCACGTTCGGGCCCGAGCCCGCCGCGGCGCCCCGGCCGAAGCCCCTGGTTGTCGTCGACCCGATCAACCTGCCGCGCACGTTCACAGGCGCGACGCTGAACGTCGAATTCTCCCTCGATGGCGACGGTCGCCCTCGCGACGTCCGGTTGTCGTCCGCCAAGGATGCGACCGTGAAGGAGCAGGTGCTGAAGGCATTCAGCCGGTGGCGCTTTTCGCCGGTGGATCTTCCGCTCGCGGGCCGGTCGACACGCTTCGTCCTGCCGCTCGAGGTGAGACCGCTGGAGTGACGGCTGCGCCGGCGACCGACCTTGAGCACCGTCGGATCGAATCCGGCGGCGGGATCGCGCTCCGCGCTCGCGAATTTCGGGGCGAGCCCATACCCACATCACCTCAATCATGGATCCAAAGAACCAACTCTTCGTCCTGACGGTGCTGTTCCTGGGATTGGCCGCCCTCGCGAGTCTGGGCGCATGGGTATCCTATCAACGTCTGTTGACTGGCCTGCGCTGGCCCGTGCACGTCTTCTCCGGTGTGGCCGTCATCTGGCTGGTCTGCACGGCGATCCTCGTCGGCATGATTCTCGGCCGCTATTATCTCCGGCTGAGGTAGCGCTATTCATGTCATCCTGTCCCACCCATGACAGGATGACAGGAGTCGCCGCCGCGGCGCTGACGCCGCCGCGCCCTCCGATCTGCAGTGTCACGTCTGCTGTTTCAGTCCGTGTTCGTCACGGCAGGACGTAGATCTCCACGAGCGCCACGCCGGTCGTGTTGCCGACGCCGCTAATCTGGGCGGTGTAGCTCCCGGGCTGGAGGGTCGTGAGGATCGCCGAGTCGCGGCCGCCGGCGGCGAGTTGGAAGGTTCCGAGCTGCGTCGTCGCCGCCGTCACCTCCGCGACGTTGGCAGCGGTGCCCCAGTCGTTGTTTTCCTGCAATCGATTCGTTCCGCTGAACAGCGCGAGCTGCGGGTCGGCCAGGGTGCCGGTCACGCCAAACCCGCCCAGGGTCGGACCCACCGCGCGGATCAGCAGCCGGCGCGGACTGTCGCCCGCGAGGGTGAAGCCCGCGATCAGGATGTCGGCGCCGGTCCCGACCTGCGTCCGCGCGGAGACGTTGACGAGCTGCGGCCTGCTCGCGGTGAAGCTTTCCGCGGGCGTGGCGTCGTAGATTTCCGCGAGGACGATGCCCGTCGTGCCACCGGCGCCCGTGACCTGGATCGTGTAATCGCGCGCGGGCAGCGCCGGCGCGTAGAGCGCGGCGTCGCGGCTCGTCGCGGGCGTGAGGCCGAACGCCCCCACTGCGTTGCCGATGGCGGTCACCTGCGCGTCCCCATTCCAGTTGTCATTGGCCGCGACCACATTCGTGCCCGCGAACAAGGTCAGGATCGGATCGGCAAGCGCGCCGGGCACACCGAAACCCGTGAGCGCAGGGCCGACGCCGCGAATGAGCAGCGGCTTGTTGCCGCTCGTGCCTGCCCCGCCGATCACGGCGCCGACGATGAGGGTCTGCGCGTCCGTGCCGGCGCTGGAGCGGATGGACATATTGCTGATCCGGCCGGGAGTGACGAGCGGCGGCGGCGTCCGCGGTTGACTTTCAACCCGCGCGAGGAGCTGCCCGATCGTCAGCCCGGACCAGGTCGACGGATTGAGCGCCGCAATCTCGGCATCCATGGCCGTGGCGAGTTCGCCGGTGGCCGACCGGCGAAGGTTGGTGAGCATCGTCTGCACTTGGGCGGCCATAGCCGGAGTGATGGTCACCGCGCCGCCTTGCTGGTTGACCAGCGCCTGGATGGCCGGAGTCCAGTCCTGCACCGCCTGATGGATCGCGAGCGCCTGCGCCGGCTCCCGCGCCGCGATCTCGAGCAGGGCAAACGAAGAGCGCTGGTAAAGGTCCGTATAGTATCTCCCCGCCGGTGTGGTGGAGAGCACGTTGTCGCGAAACGCCCGGAAGGCGTCGAGGTTGAGGTCGAGCACATCGGCCGCGACCGCCACGAGTGCTTGTTTGAACGGAGACCTCGCTGACGGCGGAGACGCCACGGCCACGGGCGAAGCCGCAGGGGCGACGGGCGGTGCCTCGCGAATCAGGCGGCTCAGAATCCGCAGTAGGTTCCGGATGATGGCGCCATCGACCATCAGGAGGTCGACCTTTGCCGTCGCAACGACGGTTCTCCCGGGGCTTCGCGCCTCGACCAGAACCGGCTTCCAGCCGGTCGTCTTGAGCGGGAATACGTCGGCCTCCACCGCCGGCGGCTGGATCACGGTCTGTAATCCATCGAAGGTGACCAGGAAATCGGCGACCCCCGTTTGATTCCCTCCGAGCGAGAGACGGATCGGAAGCGGTCGGTCGTCCAAATACACGCCCCGGCTCCGTGGAAGAACGAAGCTCACCGTCGGTGGTCCGGAGGGCCCGGGTGGAAGCGGTCCCGCGGTGATCGAAAAACTCCGGGGTGCCGAGGTGCCGCCGCCCGGGGCGGAAGTCACCACCGTCACCTGGGCGGTACCGGCGGCCGCGACGTCCGCGGCGGAGATGGCGGCGGTCAATTGCGTAGGACTGACAAACGTGGTCGGGCGGTTGACGCCATTCCATTGTACGGTCGAGCCATTGATGAACCCCTGGCCGGTAGCGGTCAGCGTGAACGCGCCGCTGTTGGCGACCACACTGGACGGAGCGATCGAGGTGAGCGTGGGCACGGCGTTCCCGGTCGTGGCCGCCGGCACAAACGCGAGGCCGGTGGCCACATGGTCGGTGGTGCCAATGACGGTGACCGCTCCCGCGCTCGTCACCCGCGTGAGGCGGAAGACGAGCGTTTGATTGAAGTCCAGGTTCGACCAGATGAACGCACCGCCCCCCGCGTAAGTGAGGGCGGCGGCTTCATTGATCGCGGCGCCCGTGGTGGTGGTAAGCGGGATGCGCGTCGGCGCGGCCTTGGTCGCGAGGTTGATGGATTCAAAGAACACGTTGCCCGGCGGCGGAATCACGCCGGACTCGTTTTTTCCCGACGAGTGGTAGAGCAGCCCGTTCTCCGCATTGAAAGCGATGGACTCGCCGTCGTCGCCATTGCCCAGCGCCATGAAAAACGTCGCTGCGCCGGTGGTCTTGTCGAGGGTGAACAACGTGCGGGGCAGGCTCGGCGAGCCGTCGCCGGTGACAGCATACAAAACCCCGTTCGCATCGAACGCGAGGTCGGCAAACGAGAGGTTTCCGTTTCCTCCCGTCGAACCGATATCGGTGACGACACCAGTCGTGACGTCCACGGTCACGAGTTGGCGAACCGTCGGATTGTCCCGGACGAACGGCACCAGCCGCAACAGCGCGTAGAATTTTCCCGTCGTCGGGTCCGCGGCCAGCCCGGTCGCGCCCGTGATCGTCCGGCCGGGCAGGACCATGTTGACACTGGAGACCGTCGCGGCCGTCGCCGGGTTCAGCTCCCGCAACAAGGCGCTGGCTCGATCCACGGAGTAGAGTTTGGGCGTTGCCTGGGCGACGGCGCGCGACGGTGCAAGCCAGCCGAGGCACGCGGCCAGGAGGAGTTGGCCGAGGTGAAGCGACAAGCGGGGACTTTTCATGCGGGCACACTTTTCCGCGGTGGCGTCACCGGGGAAGTTCGGAGCCGTCGACCGCGCAGGGGAAGCTGGAACGTGCGAGTGCTGGAGCCGGGGCGGGGCAAACTTGAGCCGCGCGGCGGTGACCTACGACACCAAAAGGTCGCCGTGCCGTCAACGGTCGAGTGCCGCGACCGCAGGGGAGAAAGGCCACGAAGGCTTGGCCGAAACTTTTAGTGAGGCTTCAAGGTTGTCCCTCGACCCGGTCGTCACCCTTCGGCGACGCGGCCGCGTGCTCAGATCGTCGTCACCTCCGCGCGATCAAGAAGGAAGCCGCTTAACGGAGCGCCCTTGCCGGACAGGCCCCTCGCGCTCGGCCGCCGCGTTTTCCTCGGTAAAGGACCCCGTTTCCGTTACATACCGTGGCTGTGCCTCCTGACCCCGCACACCCCAACGACGCTCCTCCGCTCACGCCCGAACGACAGGAAGAATTTGTGCGGCTGCTCAACGCGACGCATGCGCTGCTGCTGCGCTATGTCATGTCGCTCGTGGCCAACCGCCACGACGCCGAGGATGTGTTGCAGCGGGCGAGCGTGGTGATGTGGAGGCGATTTGGCACGTTTGAGCCGGGCACTGACTTCGTCGCGTGGGCCACCACCGTGGCGTTCTACGAGGTGAAAAACTTCCAGCGAGTCACCGGCCGCTCACGGCTCCAGTTCGACGATGAACTCATGCAAACTCTCGCCGCGGAGCGCGCGCACCAGGTGCTACGGTGGTCGCCGCGGATGGAGGCGCTGGAGGTTTGCGTGGCCAAGCTCGATCCGGCCCAGCGCACCCTGGTGGAGACGATCTACGCGCAGGGCATGGACGTGTCGGAAGTGGCCCGCCGGCAGGGACGCGCGCCGCAGACGATCTACAACCAACTCAACTTCATCCGCCGCGCCCTCGCCGAGTGCGTGCAACGCCGCATGGCCGCAGCCGCATCATGAACGACCCGACCCACCGCGAATGGCATCGCCTGTTCAACGCCGCGTTGAATGGCACGCTCCGCGCCGCAGAGCGGCCGCAACTCGCAGAGCTGCTCAAGTCCAGTGCGGAGGCTCGCCAGCTGTGGTACCTCTACCACGACAACGAATGCGGGCTTTCCGAATTGAAGCTTTCAGCACCCCCGATCGCTGCAAGGCAGGGGATGTGGGCGCCGGACAGCGCGCTGGCTCCGCAGCAGACCTCACCCTGGTTGCAATGGCGCTCCCTGGCGGCGGCGGCGGCCGGGTTGGTCATCGGATTATTCGGTGCGACGGTAGTCTACGGCCTCGCGGTTCATCGCGGAGCGGAGAAGAAGACGCCGCTGGCGCTCTTCGAGCCCGGTTTCGAGAACGCGCAGCTGCCCTTGGTCAAAGGCATCCCCCGGGGAGCCGGGCGTTGGGGCGGTGATGCCGCGCAGGTCGTAGCGGGCGAGAATGGCGTGCCGACGAAGGAGGGCCGGTTCATGCTCCGGCTCCAGCCACCCGCCAGGGGCGCGTGGCGCTTGTATCAGGTCCTGGACCTGCAAACGCTGCCGCCGGGAGGCAGCGGGGAGTCGCGAGAAATCGAAATCTCCGCCGCCCTGGCAACGGTCGATGCCGACGCCAGCGTACGCTTTTTCATCCGGGCGTTCGCCGTCACCGAGGCGCCCGATGAGATGGATGCCGCCTGGCTGGACCGGCGGGATGAATCGATCGCCTCGGCCACCCGAGGCGTTGACCTCCCACCCGGAACGCAGGGATGGCAGACGTTGGGGGTAACCATGCAGGTACCCCGCAACGCCCGTAGCCTCGTGCTCTTCCTTGGCGTGCGCACCCCCGACAAGAGCGCGCGGGAATCGCCGATGTACCTCGATGACGTGCGCGTGACGCTCGTGACGCCGCCATGGCCTTGACGACTTCCCTACGCGGCCCGGTCCCAACCTGCGGGATCGCGCGCCATGCCAGGTGCCCATTGATTTCCAGCCAACTCCCACTCATGCCCGCAATTCGTCGCCCATTCGCTCGCTTCGCCCGGGCAGTCAGTCTCGTCGGCCTGCTCGGCCTCGGCGTCCTGAGGTCGCTGCCCGCCACCCCACCCCCGAGCTCGTTCGGCGTGTGGGATCGGGGCAACACGTACGATCCGCAGGACTATCCTTTCCTGAGGGGCCTCGCGTTCAACCAGGGTTGGGCCGACATCGAGAAGGAGCCCGGGGTTTTCGATTGGCGCGCGCTGGACCAGGCGATGGAAAGCGCGGTCACCAAGAACCAGTACATCTACCTTTCGCTGAACGTGGGGCCGGACGCACCGTACTGGATCTATGAGAAGGGCGTTCCCGCCGTGAAGACCGACAACCAGATTCACGACGGCTGGCCAGTTTATCCGTTCTATTTGTCCCCGGCCTACCAATCCTTTTTCGAACGGCTGATCAAGGCACTCGGCGCGCACCTCCGCACCTACCCGAAGGAGAAGCAGGAGCGCATCGCGTTCATCCAGGTGAAGACCGGGTGCACGGGCGATGAGTGCGCCTACAAGGGCAACGTGGTCGAGAAGAAGTACGATCTGCCCGTCCGATCGCGCGAGTGGCGGGAGTTCCGACTCTGGGCTTTCGGGGTGTTCGTGCAGACGTTCCAGCGCGCGGTCGGCGAACTCCAGATCAGTCTGCTGTTCAATCATGTCGCACCGGGCGAAGATTCGGCCGGCGGGCGCGGCTACGCGATCGAATGGGAGTGGGTGATGGCCAACGCCCAGGGAGGCGTCGGCATCAAGATCGCCGGCAGCGGCCGCGGACACCACTTGAGCGGGGAGCGGAGCAAGATCCAGACCTGGCAACCGCGTCTCGTCGCCGCCAAGGGCACCCCGCTGTTCGCACGCTCGGAGATGGACCAGACGTGGCAGCGGGCGTGGTATCAGCTGAACTTGCCGCTCAGTTTCTACTGGGGCGCCCTCACCGGCTTGCAGGGCGGTCAGAGTGTCTGGGACATTTCCTCCAGCGCGATGGAGGCCTGCAAGGAACAGGGCTTCGACTACGCGTTTCATTTCTTCAATCGTTACGCCGGGCAGGTCCGGCCGGAGACCGCGACGGGTGCCTTCTGTGCCCTGCACAAGGGCCTCGATGCCGCCGACACGACGGCCTACCCGGAGGCGGAGTTCGGCCCGGCCGCTCCCGGCAACGTGGCGCGCATGGAGAAGATCGTCGCCGTCCATGCGAAGTATGGCGCGGCGGTGGACGACAAGGACGCCCTCTTGCTGGGGCAGGTTCGGCAACGCGACACCCAGCGCGGCTTCAACGACTCCGGCTGGGACATCTGGCCGGACAACTATGGACGCTTCCTCTACCAGATCGACGCCGATGCCACGTCCATTCCCCTCTGGCGCGTCGGCGGGCCAATAACCAAGACCTCGTCCATCTACTCCCGTTTCGCCCGCGGCTTCGAGAACGCCTCCGGCAAGAACGCCCTGTATTTCAAGCTGCACGATGGCTTCTCCCAAGACCGCGAGCCAAAGGTCATGTCGATGACGGTGGTGTGGTACGACGGCACGCCGGGTTCGACCTGGCGGCTGGACTACGATGCCGGCCCCGCCGGCATGAAGACCGCGCTCGCCGTCACCGGAAAGGGCGACCTGCAATGGCACCACGAGACTGTGACAGTGGAGGATGCCGTGCTGAGCCAGGGGGGAACCAAGGGTGCAGACTTCGCCCTGCTCAACACGGATGACAAGGACGACATCTTCAGCCTGCTCGAAATTCATCGGGGCAAGCTCGAAACGCCCGTGCTGCTGCCTCCGAGTGATTACAAGGTATCCGACCAAGCGCCGAGGCCGCCCAAATCGGAAAAGGCAGGCGAGCCGGGCAGGGAGAAAAAGGGCAAGCGGAAGGCGCGGGAAAAGGCCCGGTCGTAAGGACCCAAATGGGAAGGGACCGATCCGCGCTTCTCCAGCTCGACCGAGATCCCCGGCAACTCAGTCGACAAAACAACAACCCGCGGACAGCCCCCTTGCGGCTGCCTCCCTGAAGGGTAAGTGAACGGCCGCCGCCTTTTCGATCGTAGCAAACTGCGGCCAGATCTCCTGCTCGCACCTTCATCCTGTAAATCCTGTCATCCTGTCCAACCCCTGACCGCCTGACAGGACTTACAGGATGGCGGGCCTGGCTCCACCCGCCGGTCTGAGCGCAGTGCGCGAAGTTAACCCTAGTCCACCTGGTAGAGGTGGTAGTTTTCGTCCCCAACGACGGCGCCCGTGAACGCACCGAGCAACCTCAACCGGTTCCCACGAATCAGGTCCTCGTCGAACGACCGGTTGAGCACGAGCAGCACGGGCTGGCCCGGACGGCGCGGGAGTGCGCGGGCCGCATCGATCAGTTCCTGATCCGTGATCGGCGCCAGGCGCGTCTGGTTCCAGATGATATAGGAACCCCACCGTTGCGACTGCGGATAGTAGATCTGTCGCTGCGCGGAGTACCCGAGCAGCGCGGAGACAGTGTTGTCCACATGCCCGACCAGCAGGCTATCATCGTGCCCTTGCCGGTGAAGGTACTCTGTCACCGCGCGCGCGGCCGAGAATGGATGGCGTATCTCGAGTCCCGCGGCGAGCAACGCGGCCAGCACGTGGATTCCGAAAAGGGTCGTCAGGCTGCCGTTGAGTAACGCCAATCCGCGACCAGACCGGGCGGCGGCAGGCAGGGTGTATTGACTTCTTCGATACATCCAGAGCGCCATGACGAGGCACACGAAGAGGAAGCCGTGATGCCGGGCGGCCCCGGGATACTTGGTGTAATAGAAGGCGAGCAACCCGGCCGTGCCGGCGCCGAACACAAGCAGGGCCGGAAGATGACGTCGAAGCTGCGCGAGGATGAAGATTAGGAATCCCACGACGCCGACCGAGCAGAGATAACCCAACGGGAAAAGGCGGGGGTCGAAGCAAAGTGGGTTGTTCCAAAAATTCTGCTCCAAGCTGGGCACGGGAAAATAGGCGCCGACCAGTGCCTTCATGGTGCTGCGCACGGCGTAGTAATGGAAGTCGAAGCGCCACTCGACCGCGATTCCGGTATCCGCGGGCGGTCGGATCTGAATCACCGCAGTCACCACGCCGACGATGATCAGGGCGCACCCCGAAAGAAATGGCCCCGTCGGACACCGGAGCTGGCCGGCCTCCCTTCCGGCCATGAGGTGGTCGAGCACGAGCGCGCCAACGACGACCAGCACGACAATGAGACTCAGCGCATGCGTGTGGCAAAGGAGCACCAGGACCGTGGCGATGGCAAACCAACCACCGGGCCGGTGCCGATAAGTATAGAGGCAGCAAAAAACCAGGAGGAAGAGGACGCTCAGCCCATAGCTACGGGACACGATGGCGTACTCGTAGCAGGGAAAATAGCCGAAGCTGAACAGCACCTTCTGCAGCCGGGAAAACGGCGACCACCGGGCGAAGACATACACCGTGGCGGTAGCGATGAGCAGGTGCACGCACTGCATCGCAACAGGAGTGCCGAAGAGCCGCGTGAGGGGCATCAGGAGCAACTGCCACAGAGCCGGATGCCCTTCGTACTTTTGCCGCACCAGCAAGTCCCACGGCGAGGTACTGTCGCGGGCGAGGAGCCAGGACTGGACCTCGTCACGCCACAGCTCGTGGTGCGACATCACGAACGCCCCCACGGCGAGGAAGGCTGCGGCAAGGAACTCAGGAAATCGGTCGCGTTGCACAGGATGAAACCTGATGCAGAAAGCGTGCTGGTTCGTCAAAACCAGGGAGAAGACAATTGCGAACGGCCCACGGTGGTCCGGCCGTAACCTTCAACGGGGTTCGCCCCTGACGTCACTCGACCCAATCGACAGCCTCAAGCGCTGCGGCCGCGAGTCGCCGCTCTCGGGTCCGCACTCGCGTGTCATTCGTCCCGTTCGTTACCGGTTACGACCTGAGGAAATCGCACCCGGGAGTTCCCACGCGGGAAAGGGTGAAGGCGGCGGAAGGCGGGCGGGCAAAGCCAGGTTGCGTTTCCGATCCGCAGACCGCAACGCACCGGTGGTGACGGCCCCGGCTGAGAAACGAAAGCGCGCCCCATGATGGGGCGCGCTTTTCACTGCGTTCCTGGCGACGGCTGGAACCTAGAACGTACCGCGGACGCCGAACGTCCAGAGCGCGCCGTAAGACTCCATGGCGCGCAAGTGACCGTCCTTGCCCTCCTGCACTCCGGGAGGCGACTGGTACCAGATGTCGGGCGCGTTGCGGATGTTCCGCCCCGTCACGAAGAGCGTCGCGTAGTTGTTGAGTTTCCAGCCGAGCGTGCAGTCGACCTTGGTGATCTGGCTGAAGTAACGGCCGTAGGTGCCGCTCTCCGGCCGATTGTCGCCCCAGACGAAGTTGAGCGAGCCGTTGAATCGGCGGTAGAAGTAGCTCACGCCCCCCGACACCCGATGCGGCGTCATGTTGGAACGGCGCGCCGCCGGGCCGGAACCGTCGCCGCTCTGCGTCACATAGGTGCGGTCGTAGTTCAGAAACACCCCGACGCCGCGCAAGTACTCGCTGGGCAGGAACCCGAGCGTCTGCCTGTAGCCCAGGGCCATGTTCTTGGTCTTGGTCACGCGATCCGAAAGATTGCGGGTCGATCGGAAGATGTAATTTGTCAGTTCGGGATCGTCATTGCCCCACTCGGCCGCCGTGAAGTCGTAGTTCTGAATGGTGTTCCGGAAGTTCGTCTTGCTGAACGCCAAGGTGAGCGAGCCCGGAGAGCGACCCGAGAAGTAATAGCCAAAGCGGGTTTGGTACTTGTTGTGATATTCAGGCTGCAGCGTGGTGTTGGGGATGCTGACTCGCTGCGCGACTTCATCGATGACGATCACACCCGCGAGATTGTCGATGGGCGCGCGGCCGATGGACTTGTTCCAGCCGACCTGCCAGTCGAAGTTCCGCAGGATTTGGTATTTCACGTTCACCGACGGGAACCAGTTATGGTAGTTCGCGAAACGGACCTTCTTCGGCTGGCTCTCGAATTGATATTGGATGCCCTCCAGCGTCAGCGCACGGCCGCCGTTGGTGGCGGGGGCATTCATCGCGTAACCGGCGGCGAGCACCTCCGCTCGGGTTCGCGGATCGAACGCCTTGACCCGGGTGCGCGTCTCCTCGTAGCGGACGCCGAATAACGTGCGCAGCTTGGAGGTGAGCCTCACGTCGGCCTGACCATAGCCGGCGCTGACGATCTGGCGAAAGTCGCGCTTGTTTGAAATGTAGGCCGTATAGTAATTCTCGGGCGTGCCCATGTAGGTGAACAGGTCGGGGCGGGCGTGAAACAAATCCGACACGTGGGAGCGGCTGACGCGCGGCGCCATGCCTGGCTGGCCGCTGATATTGAAGAGCGTGAACGCATTGGTCTTCCCCATCTCGAAGCGGTTCGTGGCCTGGAACTGCGGTCCCAGGTTCAGCCAGTGGCCGAACGTTACGTTCTGGTTCGCCCCGGTCGTGGGGTTCACCGTCGTGGTATTTCCTCCCGGGCCCGTGTAGGCCCAGATGTTCACGTCGGTGTTGTTGTTGTTGTCGCGCGTTTCCTCGTCCCATTTTCCGCCGAACGTGAAGAGCGTCGGGAACCGCTGGAAAATGGACGCCCGGGGCGCGAACTTTGCATTCAGGGTGCCGGTCCACTTCTCGGTAATCCACGTGCGATCGTCGTTGTTGACGCGCGTGCCGCCAGAGCGGTTGTTGGTGTCGGTGAAGCTGCGCAGGTCGAACCAGTCGGCGCCGGAGGTCTGCCGAATGGTCCACTCCCACGACTCCTTGCTGGGTCGAGTGGCCGTGAACCCGCCGATCGCGGCACCGCCTTCGCTGTTCGAGAATCCACGCTCGAGCGACTCGTAGTTGTTTCTCGATTTCGAGAACGCCAAACCGCCGTCGACAATCAGCGAGCCGAGCCGGTATTCGAAGCGCTGCGCATACTGCCGCGACTGGGTCGTCTTGTCCGAGGTGCCGCCGCCGTTGGCGAGCTGCGCGACATTGGCCGTCGCGGTGCGATCCACCGCCAGAGAGGTAATGCCATCGCCCCGAATGGTCGGCCGGCCGTTGTTCACGTTGTTGTTGTCGTTGGCGGCCGTGAACGTGAAATTCCGGTTCCAGAACTCGAACGAGGCCATCGTGTACATCAGATTCACCGAAAGGACCAGGCGCGGCGTGACCTTCCAGTCGGCCGTGAGCAGATAGGCATCCTTCGTGTCCCACCTTGGCCCGTCCTTGAAGTCGATCACGCGTGTCACCCACGGACGAGGGTTGACGGGATCGGCCGAGGCATTGCCGCTATAGGTGTTCGCGAGCAGCATCTGCTCGTTATAAAGGAAGGAGTGGCTGGCGCTGAGCAGCACGCCGAACTTCTGGTCGAAAAACGACTCGGCATAGGACAGCTGGTAGTTGGGACCGAACTTGCGGTCCGGGCCACCGCGCTGGCCGTCGGTTTTCTTGAGCGTGAACTCCTCGCTGTTGAACGCGGTGCTGAGATTGTAGCTGAACTGCCGGCCCTTGCGGTCGAAGGCACGCTTCGTGCGCATGTTGATGTTGCCCGCGGGAGTGTCGGCGTCGTTGGCCGGCGTCGACGTCCAGTTGATTTCGATCGATTCGATCGCGGTGATGGAAAAACCCTCGAAGCTCGTGGCGCGGGAGGAGGCGCCTCCGCCGCGGTTGGCGTCGGCGTTGGCCGTGCGCATTCCATCCATGGCGACGCCGACGTATTGGCCATCCATGCCGCCGAGCCGGGGTCCGCGCGCCTCAGGTTCCACGTAGTCGAGGTCGACGCCGGGGAGGTATTTCAGGAATTCACCGACATTGCCCGCCGTCACTTCGCCAAAGAGATCGGCCGAAACCGAGGTGGTGATGTTCATCGCGGCGCGCTGCGCCTGGATGGCCTTGGCGTTGCCCTCGCGCTCGGAGGACACGGTGAACACTCCGAGCTGCACGACACCGTCCTTAGTCGTCGGCGCACCGGACGCACTCGTGATGCTGAGTTCACGCACGGCAGTACGGCCGGCGGAGACGGTGAAGGCCTCGGTAAGCGTGTTGTAGCCCGTGAACGTGACGGTGACCTTGGCTTCACCGGCCGGGACGTTGAGAAACTGGAACGAGCCGTCGTTCTCGGTGAACACGACTTGTTGCGTGCCTTCGAGCCGCACCTCGGCGTTGCGGACATAGTCTTTCGAGACCGGATTGAAGACCCGGCCCTGGATGGTGCCGGTAGCGCCGGTCTGTGCCTTCAGGCACAGCGCGGCGAGGAAGGCGAAGATGAGCGCAGTCAGCTTCAGCCCGTTGCAGTTGCACGGCATGGCGGATTTCATGGGGTTGGTTGGGCATGCCAACGCTCAAGCTAAGCCGCCGGCAGGCTCAGATCGGTTTCTTGGGGTGTAGTCTTTGTCGGTCGATTGAGGGTCGACCGGGGGATGACGCACCATGGCGAAATTCCCGGGCCGTAGGCAAGCGCTTTGAGGTTTCCGAACCGTTACGTCGTTAAGCACGGGTCGAGTCCGCGTCCTCCCCACGTGTCGGCAATGCAGCCACGCTTCGCCCCTCTCGCTTTCGCGCCCGAGCGTCAGGCTTTCCGTTCATCGCCGGTTAAGGCCAGGCTCCACTTCGCACGCGTCGCCGAGCCTCCAAGCCATGAAGATGGTTGCTGCTGCTCCTGCTGAGGATGAACAAAGCGCGTGGGAGGCTGAGCACGCCGTCGCGGCTGACAATATACAACGCCGCTCTCAGCGCAGCCGAGGTCGGCGATGGCGAGGCTACCATTTCCTCGGATCGAGTGGACTTCCGTGACGACACCGGTCGTGGCGTCCGGGGTGAAGCGCGAGCCCCGGGACTCCTGTACGATGCCACGGCAGAACGGCTGGATTCATCGCCTTGGGGCCGATCGGGACGGCTCTTTCATTGACATCAATCGGGGCGCGCTCATCACGTACAAACGCCGGCGCGGGGCTCACTTTTTCGAGCGCTCGCACCACCCCGGCTCCTACCTACAATGAAGGCGTTGCGCATCCTCGTCAGCCTAACCGTGTGGACCGCTCTTGTGCTGGTACCCACTTCGATCGCCCAGACCAGTGCCTCCACTCCAGCCTCGGCTCGAGGAAACGGCAGTATCATCGGCTTTGTGAGCAACGCCGCGACCCGAACCGGCCTGGAAGGAGCGGTCGTCGAGATTTCCGCCCTCGGCATCACGACCCGGTCCGACAATTCCGGGCGCTTCGTCCTCGCGGGTTTGCCGGCGGGTGTGCACGAGGTTGTGGTCAGCTATATCGGCCTCGACACCGCGAAGACTCCGATCGCGGTCTCGGACGGGCAGCGCACGACCCAGGACTTCGCGCTCACGTCCGGCATCTATAAGCTGGATGCGTTCAAGGTCACCGGCGAACGGGAGGGCAATGCGCTCGCGCTCACGATGCAGCGCAACGCGGAGAACGTGAAGAACGTCGTGGCCATGGACTCCTTCGGCAACCTGCCGAACATGAGCGTCGGCGAGGTTGTCATGCGCCTGCCCGGCGTGGCCCCGGTCACCCAGGACGAGGGCCTCAACTTTGCCATCCAGGTTCGCGGCATGCCCGGCAACCTGAACACCGTGACAATGGACGGACAGCGGATGCCCAGTATCGGGACCAATCGCGCGCTCGAACTGCACACCGTGTCCGCGACGCTCTATGAGCAGATGGAGATGATCAAGGGCCTGACCCCCGACGCGAGCGCCGACTCGCTGGGCGGCAACCTCAACCTGAAGACCCGGTCGACCCTCAACATGAAGGAAAAGCGCCGCGTGAATTTCAGTTCGACCGTGCGTGCGGCGCCTCCGTTCACCGAACAGATTCCACTCCGCGAGGAACATCGCTACCACCCCCTCTTCACCGTCACGTACCAGGAGGTCCTGAGCATCCTGGGCGGCGACCGGAATCTCGGCGTGCAGGTGAACGCCCGCTATAGCGAAAACGCCATCGGCGGCGTGATCGTGAACCGCAATTTCCAGAACACCACCGACTCGCCGGCCTATGTCTGGGACTACAGCGTCCGGAATAATTTCAACAATCGAAAGCAGATGAACGCGAACGTGAAGACGGAGTATCGGCTGACCGACAACTCCAAGTTCACGGTCAACACGCTGTTCAATCACAATATCGAGCGGATGCGACGCGGCTACACGATGCGCGCCTACACGGGTTCGGCCACGGCGGTGCCGAGCGCGACGTCGACCGTGACCGGCATCAATCCGGGCTGGACCGAAACGGTGACCACGGTGCGCCCCCTGAGCACGGCCAACTACCTGACGAACGCGGCCAACAACACCGTGGTCGACGTGAGCACCACGGGGCCGAACAGCTACATCGTTCGGCAGTGGCTCGGTTCGTTCGCCGGCGACCACACGTTCGGTCCCATCAAGCTCGACTACAACGCCGGCTACAGCCGGAACAACCAGAAGACCGGCCAGTCCACCGGTGGCGCCAAGGGCGGCCAATATACACTCACCCATCGCGTGACCGGGATCGGCTGGATCCTCGAGAGCCCTTCGGGGCAGGATTTCTCCCGGCTGGTCCAGACCGCCGGACCCGACATTGCGAACCCCAGCAATTACCGGCCGATCGACGTCGGCCTCTCGACGGCCGTCAACACCAACGATCAATACAACGCGCATTTCAACGCCGACCTGATTTATACGCTGCCCACTACGGCCCCGATCATCTTCAAGACCGGCTTCACGTGGCGGCAGATGGAGATCGTGGGCAAGAGCGCGGGTCGCCGCTGGAGTTACCTCGGCGCCTCTGCCCTGCCGACGAACTCATCCGTCGAACTCTATGGCACCTTTGCGGAGGGCAAGACGCTGCCGGTCTGGCAGGCCTCAGACTTCATGAACGACCGCGTGCCCAAGGATCAGGCGCTGTGGCGGGAGGATCTCTATTTCAACCGGCAGCTCGGCTATACGGCCAACCGTGGCGTGACCGAGGACATCACCGCCGGCTATGCGATGTTCAAGGGCCGGTTCGGCAACCAGGGCTGGCTGCGCCGCACGGGCTTCCTCGGTGGCGTGCGCCAGGAAAAAACCGAGACCGAGAGCTACGGCTGGGTCCGCGCGCGCTCCCTCTCCACGGCGGCCCAGCAGGTCGCGGATCCCGACGGTGCCGCCCGGCGCGACTACGACGGCAACCGGCGGGTCCTCACGGGCAGCTATACGAAATCGTTCCCGAGTCTCCACCTGCACCACGATATCACTCCGAACGTCAAAGCCCGCGTCAGTTGGTCGACCGGGTTTGGCCGCGCTCCGCCGGCGAACCTGATGCCGAATGAAACGCCCAACGAGACCAACCAGACGGTGACCGTGAACAACCCCGCCCTGCTGCCGCAGATGGCGACCAATTGGGACGCCACGTTGGAATACTACTTCGAGCCGGTCGGCAGCTTCACCGTGGGCTGGTTCCACAAGAAGATCACGGACTATATCGTGAGCGGGATGGACAGCGGCATCGTCCCGACCGGAACCAACAACGGCTTCAACGGAGAATACGAGGGCTTCCGCCTGTTGACCTCCCTCAATGCCGGCACCGCGACCGTCAAGGGGTGGGAAATGAGCTATCAGCAGCAGTTCACCTTCCTGCCCGGAATCTGGAAGGGCCTGGGCGCGATGATCAATTATACGCAGATCGAGACCGAAGGCGATTTCGGCAATCTCAATGGAGTCCAGCGCAAGACCGGCGAAGTCGCCGGCTTTGTCCCGAAGCTCGCCAACGTCATGCTCAGCTGGTCGTACCGGCGCTTCAACACCCGGATCATCGCCAACTATAACAGCTCCTATATTTCGACGTTCAGCGCGACCAACGCAGGCGCGAACATCTATCGCTATTCGCGCACGTCGATGGACCTGGGCTTCGGCTATCAGCTGAATCCCAAGCTCACGATGACCCTCGACTTCGCCAATCTGACGAAAGAGCCCCAGTCGTTTTACCAGTACCTCCCGAGCCGCTACCAGGCGTACACGCAGAATTTCATGACCATCACTGCGGGTGTGTCCGGTCGGTTCTAAGGGCGCGACGTAAGCCACGTCGCCCGCCCGCCCTCGGCCGGTTCAGCCGGCCCAGGGCAAGGCGGGCAGGATAGGCCGCCCTGGCCGGCGGAGCGCTGCAACGGGAGAACGTCGACCCGTCGAAAGCGCGCCGCCGAACGACCGGCGCTCCCACGCCGTGCCTCACGCCCCACTCATGCGTACTCCCCACCGACTCCGCGCGCTCGCCGTCGCATTTCTGGTCGGCTCGCTGGCCGCCTCGCCGCTGCCCGCCGACGACGCACTGCGGGTGCTCACGCCCGGCGCCGACGGCACGGTTCCGGGCGAACAGTTCGAACGGTGGCTGAAAAGCGAACTCTACCAGCTGATCGACCGGCGGACGGCCGCCATGGAGAAGCTCAAGAGCGCGGCGGAGTGCCGAGCCTGGCAGGAGGAACGCCGCGCGTTCTTTCTCCGGCAGATCGGCGGCTTGCCGGATCGCACGCCGCTCAACCCAAAGGTGGTAGGCGTGCTGCAAGGGAAGGGCTATCGCATTGAAAAGATCCTCTTCGAAAGCCGGCCGGGTTTTCACGTCACCGCAAATCTCTACCTCCCCGATTCGCCCCCACCCTGGCCCGCCGTGCTCGTGCCGGTCGGACACAGCCACAACGGCAAGGCGTGGGGCAGTTATCAGCGCACCTGCATCCTGCTCGCGCGCCACGGCATGGCCGCCCTCGTGTACGACCCCGTCGGGCAAGGCGAACGTTACCAGATGCTCGACCTCTCGCGCACGCACACGCACTTCGTCGACTCGGCCACGACCCCGGTCCCCCACCCGAACGTTCAGCATCTCTGCACCATTGAACACACCGCGCTCGGGCTCAGCAGCGCCCTGCTCGGCGCGAACGTCGCCCAGTTTCGGATTTGGGATGGGATGCGCGCGATCGACTATCTGCAAAGCCGCGCCGACATCCGCGCCGACAAGATCGGCTGCGCCGGCCAATCCGGGGGCGGCACGCTGACTGCCTACCTCATGGCGCTCGATGAGCGCATCGTGGCGGCGGCGCCCACGGGTTATCTCACCACGTTTCGCCGGGTCATCGACAGCGTGAGCGGTCCCCAGGACGGTGAACAAAACATCTTTGGCCAGCTCGGCTTTGGCCTGGATGAAGCGGATTATGTGAACATGCGGGCCCCGCGGCCCACGCTGATCGGCGGCGGCACCCGCGAGGTGACGTTCAACATCCACGGCACCTGGGAGCTCTATCGGGAGGCGAAACGCTTTTATTCGCGCCTCGGCCACGCCGAACGCGTGGAGATCCATGAACCCGACGCGCCCCACAGCATGAGCATCGACCACCGCGAGGCGATCGCACGGTGGATGCATCGCTGGCTGCTGGGCAGCGACAAGCCCATCCGCGAACTCGATCCCCGGCCCGACCCGTGGACCGACCAGCAGGATCGCGCCCTGAGCGTCGGTGAGTGGACCGACGAACAGCTCCAGTGCACGCCACAGGGACAGGTGCTCCTGCTGCCCGGGGCACGGTCCGCTTTCCAGATCAACGCCGCGACGGCTGCAGCGCTGCAGGCGCCGCGGGCCAGCGCGTGGGCCAGGCTTTCCCCGCCCGAGAAGCGCCAGTTGATCCGCCAGACCGTGCAGCTGGGTGAAGGCGAAACCCTCCCGACGCCGAAGGTCGAAACGGTCGGCCGGGTCGAGCGCGACGGTTTCACCCTTCACAAGCTGGTGCTCACCGCCGAGTCCGGGCTGCGCCTCCCCGCGCTGGCCTACGTTCCGGCGCGCGTGACCGGACCGGCCACCCTCTACTTGCACGGCACGAGCATGGCGGCCGACGCAGCTCCCGGCGGCCCGATCGAGGCGCTCATGCGACAAGGCCACGTCGTCGTCGCGGCCGAACTCCGGGGCCTCGGGGAAACAGCCCTGCCGGCGTCACGACCGGACTGGTCCCGCGGCCACTTCGGATCCGGAATCCGGGAATTCTTCCTGGCGTACCTGATGGGAAAATCCGTCGTCGGCTTGCGGACGTCGGATGCCCTGCTCTGGGCTCGGTTTCTGCGCGAGTTTCAGGCTCCGCTCCCACGGGAGTCGATCCACCTCGTGGCGCAAGGGGCCGCGGCCATCCCGGCCCTGCACGCCGCCGCCCTCGCCGGGGACACGTTTTCCAGCGTGACCGTGAAGAACATGGTGCGCTCCTGGGAGGACGTGGTCGGCACGCCCGCCCCGGCCCGGGCCGCGGACATCGTACACGGTGCCTTGCGCCACTACACGCTCGCGGACCTGGTCGAGACCGTGGGCCCCGCCAAGGTGAGCATCGTGCAGCCCGCAGGCGTGGCAGGCCGCGACGCCGCGGCAACCGGCGCGACGAGATAACTCCCCGCCGCAGCTTGAACTCGGAGGGTTGCGCTTCGCCATCGCCGCGGCGCTGACGTTGCCGGCACCCACGGCGGTACGTCTGATCCCTTCCTGAAGCGGTTCGTCTCCAGCCGTGCCCGATCCCTCTCCCCGCCCCGTCACATCCCTCACGCTCCGCCGACTATGAAGCACCCCTCCCGCCGCCAGTTCCTCCGGCACGGCGCCACCGCATCCGCGCTCCTCGCCGCACCGTCGCTCCTCCGCGCCGCCGCGGCGCCGGAAAAGATCCACGTCGCCTTCATCGGCCCCGGCGGCATGGGCATGAACCACGTGCGCACCTTCTGCCAGCGGAGCGACGTGATCTTCCCGTGGGTGTGCGACCCCGACTCGACGCGCGCCGCAACCGCCGCCAAGACGATCCAGGAGCTCACCGGCCAGACGCCAAAGATCGCGCGGGACATGCGGCAGGTCTTCGACGACAACTCCGTCCAGGCCGTCGTGATGGCCACGCCCGATCACTGGCACGCACCCGGCGCCATCCTCGCGGCCAACGCCGGCAAACACGTCTACGT
>JAEUHA010000480.1 GCA_016793535.1 Opitutaceae bacterium
CGACCGGCGCCGACGAGCCCGAACACGCCGAGAATCTCGCCGGCCTGGACACCGAGGGTGCACGGCGCGGCCAGGCCCGGGCCGCTCAGGCCTTCGAGTTCCAGGCCGGGGCCGCGGAAAGGCCGCGGGGCGTAATGGTGGAGCGTGGAACGCTCGCGTCCGACCATCCGTTGCACGACCGCGTCGCGGGACAGCGCGGGCAGCCCGGCGGTCTCGACGTGCCGGCCGTCGCGGAGAATGGTGACCGTGTCGCAGAGCGCGAAGATCTCCTCCATCCGGTGGGATACATAGAGGAGGGCGCATCCGCGCGCCCGGAGGTCGCGGATGATCGCGAAGAGCCGGCGCACTTCGCGGTCCGACAGGCTGCTCGTCGGCTCGTCGAACGCGATGAGCCGTGCGCCGCGACTCAGCGCCTTCGCGATCTCGACCATCTGACGCTGGGCCAGCGACAGCCGGCCCACGCGCGTGGCGGGATCGATGGCTTCGCCGACGAGTTCGAGCTGCCGGCGGGCGGCGGCGTCCAGCGCGCTGCGGTCGACCAGGCCGAGGCGGCGGGGCAGGTGGCCCAGGAAGATGTTCTCGGCGACGCTGAGGTGGGGAACCAGGTGCAGTTCCTGGTGGATGACGGCGACGCCCGCCGCCAGCGCCGCCGCCGTGTCGGCGAAGAGCCGCGGCCGGCCGTCGATCACGACGCTGCCCGCGGTGGGGCGAAGCGCACCGCTCAGGATTTTCAGCAGCGTGGATTTGCCCGCGCCGTTTTCACCCACGAGGGCGTGGACCGAACCGGCGCCGACCGCGAACGAGACGTCGGTCAGCGCCTTCACGCCGGGGAACTCCATCCCGATGCGGTCGAAGGCGAGGGCGGGAGGAGCATTCATGGTTGCTATCCTGGGAGCGCGGGCGTCCTCGCCCGCTTCTCAAGCCCTGCGGCCGGGGACGGCCGCGCTCCCAGGGGGAGGAATCTACTCGCGGATTCCCTGCTCCTTCAGCACCTGCCGGAAGTTCTCGCGGGTGATGAACGTGCCGACGGTGCGGGTGTCGAGCGGGGGCTCCACGCCGTCCTTGATCCACCGATACAGCATTTCCGCCGTCTTGTAGCCGTGGTCCTTGGCCGAGAGCAGGATTGAGCCGTGGAACGATGTCGGCTTCGCCTTCTCGAGCTCGACGATGCAGTCGGTCCCGTTGATGCCGATGCCGACCGAACTCTCCGGCGCGAAGTTGCGGCCTTCGAGCGCGCGGATGCCGCCGAGGACGGCGTTGTCGTTGGTGCCGCAGACCAGCCAGTGTTTGATGCCGGGCTGGCGGGTGAGCAGCGTGCTCACGGCCTCGAGGGATCCCGGAATGTCGGGCGTGCGCATCGGCGCGCGAAAGATCCGGTCGGCCGGAATGCCGGCGGCCTGCAGCCGCGCGGTGGCACCGTCGGTGCGTTCCTTGGCCGTGGCGAGCTCGTCGAAGGTGACGGCGCAGACGGCGGTGTCGGCGGGATTGAACCCGCGCCGCTTCATTTCGGCGGCGAGCAGGTCGCCGACGGTTTCGCCGATCTTGCGGGCCGAGATGCCGAGGTAGTGGACGTTCTTGAGCGGCTGGCCGTCGGCCCCGAGGAACTGGTCGTCGACCGTCAGCAACTTGAGCCCGGCGGCCTTCGCCTTGTTGACGATTGCCGGACCGAGCTTCGTGTCAGGCGTGCAGATCACGAACCCCTGGGCGCCCGCGGCCGCGAATGCGTCGATGGCGGCGAGCGCCTTCTCCCCGTCGTTGGCGCCTGTCTTGATGAGCGTGAAACCATGGTCGCGGGCGGCCTGCTCGGCGAACTTCCACTCGAGTTGAAACCAGGGCTCCTCCGGTTGCTTGACGAAGAACCCGATCTTGACGGCCGGGGCCGAGCCGGCGGGCGCGGGAGACTTGCCACAGCCGCCCAGTAGCCCGGCGAGGCTGAGCAGCAGTGCAGCGCGCAGGACGGGGCGACGAAAACACGGAGTGGGGAGCATCATGACGGACGGTCGGGGTCCGGCTGAAACAGCCTCTGCCGCCGGTCCGACGCAACAGTGAAAGTCGGCGGGTTCGGGCCCGGACGCCGCGGCGCCGGCCCGCGCCGGCACTCGCCACTTGCCACGGCCGGCGCGCCCCGTTTCTTGTTCGCCAAATGGCCGCCCCAGCCGAACCCCCTGCTCTCGCCGCGCCTGTCCCGGCGTCGGAGCCGGGGTCGCTGTCCCAATGGGCGCTCATCGGACGCCGGTTTCGGCACCACCGGCTGGCGGTTGCGTCGTTGTTCCTGCTCGCGGTGCTCTACGTGCTCGCCCTCGGCGCGGAGTTCTTCGCGCCCTACTCGCGCGACTGGCGCGACCTCTCGCACGCGTACTGTCCGCCGCAACTGCCGCGCTATTCGTGGGCGCATGGCCTGCACGTGACCGCCCTCCGGGTACGCATCGATCCGCTGACCTTCAAGAAGTCCTACGTCGAGGATCCCGCCGACGTGATTCCGCTCGGTTTCTTCGTGCGCGGTGAACCGTACCGCCTGTGGGGCTGGATTCCGCTCGAGCGGCATTTTTTCGGGGTGAAGCTGGAGGCGCCGCGGCGGGCCGACGGGGCGCGACCGACGTTTTATTTTCTCGGCGCGGACGAGTACGGCCACGATATCTTCAGCCGGTTGATTCACGGGTCGCGGATCAGCCTTTCCGTGGGGCTCGTGGCCATCGCCGTGACCTTCATGCTCGGCGTCACGATCGGCGGCATCTCCGGCTATTTCGGCGGCGCGGTCGACACCCTGATCCAGCGCGTGATCGAGGTCGTGAACGCGTTTCCGCAGATCCCGCTCTGGCTGGCGTTCGGCGCGATCCTGCCGGCGGAGTGGCCGCCGCTCTCGACCTATTTTGCGATCACCCTCGTGCTCAGCCTGCTCGGCTGGACCGGGCTTGCGCGGGTGGTGCGCGGGAAGATCCTTTCCCTGCGCGAGGAGGATTACGCGACCGCGGCCCGGCTGCTCGGCGCAAGTCACACCCGGATCCTGTTCCGGCACCTGCTGCCGGGATTCACGAGCCACATCATCGTGGTCCTCACGATGAGCGTGCCCGCGATGATCCTGGGCGAGACGTCGCTGTCCTTCCTCGGCCTCGGGCTGCGGGCGCCGATCGTGAGCTGGGGGGTGATGCTGCAGGACTGCCTGAGCATCCAGACCGTGGCCAATTACCCCTGGCTATTGATGCCGGTTGTCCTGATCGTGCTGACGGTGCTCAGTTTCAATTTCCTGGGCGACGGCTTGCGCGACGCCGCGGATCCCTACGCGACGAAATGAACTTTCCCCCTGAAGCCCCGCTGCTCGACGTCCGCAACCTGCGGGTGTCGTTCTTCACGCCCGACGGCGTCGTGGGCGCGGTGCAGAACGTGTCGTTCTCGATCGCGCGCGGCCGCACCCTCGCGCTCGTCGGGGAGTCGGGCAGCGGCAAGAGCGTCACGGCGTATTCGCTCCTCCGTCTCGTGCAGCCGCCGGGCCGGATCGTCGACGGCCGGATCGTGCTGCGGTCGCAGCGGGCGGGCGAGATCGACATCTCCCACCTCGACGAGAAATCCGGCCTGCTGTTCCGGGTGCGCGGGGGGCTCGTGAGCATGATCTTTCAGGAGCCGATGACGGCGCTCTCGCCCGTGCACACCATCGGCAGCCAGATCGACGAGGCGATCCTCGTGCACCAGGACGTGAGCCCGGCGGCGGCGCGCCGGCTGACGCTCGAGATGCTGCACAAGGTCGGCATCGCGAACGCCGCGCAGCGCTACGCCCAGTATCCGCACGAGCTGTCCGGCGGCATGCGCCAAAGGGCCGTCATCGCGATGGCGCTGGTGTGCCGGCCGGAACTGCTGATCGCCGACGAGCCGACCACGGCCCTCGATGTCACGATCCAGGCGCAGATCCTGGGCCTGATCAAAACCCTGCAGCGCGAGATCGGCTGTTCGGTGCTGCTGATCACGCACGATTTCGGCGTCGTGGCGCAGATGGCGGACGACGTCGCCGTGATGCGCCAGGGCGAGATCGTCGAACGCGGCAGCGTGCGCGCGGTGCTGAAGAATCCGCAGCACGCCTACACGCGCACGTTGCTCGACGCGCTGCCGAGCCGCCGCGCGCGGGTGATGTGAACCAAGTTGCCTGAAGTCCTGATGCCACCGTCCTGTTTAGTTACGGATCACTCCGCGCGGCCGGGCCTCGTGCAAGGCATCGGAGAGAGTGCCCACGGAACACACGGAATATATGGAAGGATGATTCGCTTCCGTGTATTCCGTGTGTTCCGTGGGCAAAATTTCCGGGCATTCGTGCCATGAAACCAGATACGCCCTCTCCGCTGCTCTCCGTCCGCGGGCTGACCAAGCACTTCCCGGTGCTCACGCCGGGTTTTCGCCGGCGGCAGACGGGCGTGATCAAGGCGGTCGACGACGTGAGCTTCGATCTCGCCCCGGGGGAGTCACTCGGGCTGGTGGGGGAGAGCGGCTGCGGGAAGACGACGACGGCGCGGTGCCTGCTGCGGGCGATCGAGCCGACGGCGGGCGTGACGCTGTTCCGGCTGCCGGACGGGCGCACGGTGGACCTGGCGCGGCTGTCCGACCGCGAGCTCAAGCCCGTGCGCCAGCATGCGCAGATGGTGTTCCAGGATCCGTTCTCCTCGCTGAACCCGCGCATGACCGTGCGCGACATCGTGGGCGAGCCGCTGGTGATTCACCGGCTGGCGCAGGGTGCGGATCTCGACGACCGCGTCTCCGCCATGCTCGCCCGCGTTGGCCTCCGGCCCGAGCACCGCTCCCGCTATCCGCATGCCTTCAGCGGCGGCCAGCGGCAGCGGATCGGGATCGCGCGGGCGCTGATCATGCGGCCGTCGTTGATCGTGTGCGACGAGGCGACGTCGGCGCTGGACGTCTCGGTGCAGGCGCAGGTGCTCGACCTGCTGAAGGAACTGCAGCGCGACTTCGGGCTCACCTACCTGTTCGTGGCCCACAATCTCGATGTGGTGCGAAATTTCTGCGACCGCGTGGCGGTGATGCGCAAGGGCCGGATCGTGGAGCTGGCTGCGACGCGCGACATCTTCACGGCGCCGCAGCATCCCTACACAAGGATACTCCTCTCGGCGGTGCCGTCGCCGGATCCGGATGTGAAGATGAACTTCAACGTCGGCGAGGAACTGGCGAAGCTGGATGCGCTGACCGGATAGGGTTGGACGTCAGACCACGAAACACACGAAATACACGAAAGCGCAGATCCTGTTTTCGTGTATTTCGTGTGTTTCGTGGTCTCCTCCGCGTGGTGCGCGGGCGCAAATTGCGATTGAGCGCCCGCCCCGGGCTCGTCCTACTGCGCGTCTTCCCATGCTCGTACACACCGTATACTTCTGGCTGAAACCTGAACTTACCCCGGCCCAGCGCGCCGAGTTCCGCAAGGGCGTCGAGTCCCTGAGCGGGATCAAGGCGGTCGACCAGCTCTTCGTGGGTACACCGGCGAAGACCACCAAGCGGCCGATCATCGACGACTCCTACTCGGTGGCACTGACGGTGGTGTGCAAGAATGTCGCCGCCCACGATGTCTATCAGGTCGACCCGATCCACCTGAAGTTCGTGGAGACGTTCAAGACGTTCTGGTACAAGGTGCAGATCTACGACGCGGAGTGAGTCGAGGAGCGCGGCCGTCCCCGGCCGCAGGGGCCCCGACCCGGACGAAGCGGGCGGGTTCGTCTCCTTCGGCGAGGTCGGCGGTTCAAGGGGGACGGAGCATCCTCCTCCGTGCTTCGGAATGCGGACGAGGACGTCCGCGCTCCCAGGGGGAATCTCACTTCACCACGAAGGGCGCGAAGAACGCGGCCTGCGTCGGCGGATAACGGCCGATCAGACGCACCCCGTTGTCCTCGGCCTCCTCGCTTTGCACGTGGCCGGTGGCATGGAGCCGGGCGATGACGTCGCCGCGGTCGTGCGGGACGAGCATTTCGGTCGCGGCGTGAGCTTCGGCGATCAGTTCGAGGCAGCGTGACTCCAGCGCATCGAGGCCTTCGCGGGTGAGCGCGCTGACGAACAGACCTTCGGGCACCAGCTTGCGCGCCCGGGCCAGCAGCGCGGCGTCGGCGGCGTCGACCTTGTTGAAGACGGTGATCATCGTCTGATCCGCCGCGCCCAGTTCAGCGAGCACCGAAAGGGTCGTCGCGTGATGCTGCTCGAAGTTCGGGTTGGCGACGTCGATGACGTGGACGAGGAAGTCCGCGACGACCACCTCTTCGAGCGTGGCCTTGAAGGCCTCGACGAGCCCGTGCGGCAGCCGGCGGATGAAACCGACCGTGTCGGTCACGAGCAGTTTCTGGTTCCCGCGCAGCACGAGCTGCCGCGTGGTCGGATCGAGGGTGGCGAACAGCTTGTCGGCCGCGAGCACCTCGGCGCCGGTGAGGGAATTGAGCAGCGTCGACTTGCCGGCGTTCGTGTAGCCGACGATCGCGCAGGTCGGAACGGGCACCCGCTGGCGCTTGCGGCGCTGGACGTCGCGCTGCTGGACCACGTTGGCCAGCTCGCGTTTGAGGTGGGCGATGCGATCGCGGACGATGCGGCGGTCCTGTTCGAGCTGGGTTTCACCTTCGCCGCCCATGGCGCCCTTGCCGCGCTGGCGGGACAAGTGGGTCCACGCCCGCGTGAGGCGCGGCAGCGAGTACTCCATGCGGGCGAGGGCGACCTGAAGAATCGCTTCCCGCGTGTGGGCCCGGTCCGCGAAGATCTCGAGAATGACCTCCTGCCGGTCGATCACGGCGAGGCCGGAGAGTTCCTCCCAATTGCGCTGCTGCGCGGGAGACAGCGCTTCGTCGAATACGATCACGTCCGCGCCGTCGGCCTTCGCCAGGTCGACGATCTCCTGCGCCTTGCCGCTCCCGAGGAAATAGGCGGGCGTGGGGCGGCGGAGATTGACGAGCTCCGTGCGCGTGACGGCGATGCGCAGGTTTTCGACCAGTTCCTTGAGCTCGATGAGCAGCTCGGCTGCCTCACCGGCCTTCATGTCGGGCGTTTGTACGCCCACGAGAAAGGCGCGCTCGAGCTTGGCGGGTTTGTCGGTGAGGAAGTCGGCCATTTAAAGGTAGCGGTAAGGGAATCGCAGCGCGCCCAGGAGTCAACCGACGGGGGTGGTGGGCATACGAAACAAGTCACGTGCGCAGGCGGACAGCGGAGAAGGAGGGTTCCCACGGATCACCCGGATCACACGGAAAACAGAGTTTCCTTTCCGTGTGATCCGTGTGTTCCGTGGGCCACTCCCTCTGCGTCTGATTTCCGCGCTCTCCTGTAAATCTGCCTTGGCCTTCAGCGTGGCAGTCGGACGGTAAACCGCGCGCCCCCACCGGGCGCGTCGTCCACCGCTACGGTCCCGCCATGGGCTTCGACGATCGCCTTGACCATGCTCAGCCCCAAACCCAATCCGCGCTGCGAGCGGCTGCTGTCGCCGCGGTACAGCCGGCGGAAGATCGCTTCGCGTTCGCCGGCTGGAACCCCGGGACCGTTGTCGGTCACGGTGATCACGGCCGTCTTCGGTTCGTTTCGCGCGGCGAGCGTCACGCGGCCGCCCGCGGGTGTGTACTTGAGCGCGTTGTCGAGCAGGTTGTTGACCACCTGGCCGAGGCGGATCGCGTCGGCGCTGACCTCCACCGGATCCGGCTGGTCGAGTGTGACGGCGAGGGTCTTCTCCTCGGCGACTTCGCGGTAGAGGTCGACGGCACGCTCGGTCAGCGAGCGCACGTCGATGCGGTCGCAGTTGAGTTTCAACACCCCGGCCTCGGCGGCGGAGATGTCGAGCAGCGTCTCCAGCAGGTGGAGGACGCGGTCGGATTCGTTGACGCAATCGGCGAGCGCCGCGCGGGCGTCGGCGGGGTCGCCGGAATCCTGGATCGCGAGCTCGGCGGTGCCGCGCAGGCGGGTGAGCGGCGTGCGCAGGTCGTGGGCGAGGTTGTCGAGCATCTCGCGGAGGACGCGGACGTGCACGGCGTTCTTTTCGAGCAGCGTGTTGAGCTGGCGGACGAGGACGGCGAGCTCGCCGCTGCCGTCGGGGCCCGGCACGCGCGCGGAGAGATCGCCGGTGGCCAGGATGCGGCGGGTCGTGTCGGACACGGCGCGGAGCGGCTTTGTCGCGCGCCAGGAGAGCAGGGTGCCGACGACGACCGAGAGCAGGAGGGCGCCCGCGCCGACGACGCCGAACGCCCGCCGCAGGGGCGAGAGCAGCACGGAGAGGCTGTCGGTGAGCCGGCCGACCTGCAGCAGCCGGCCGTCGCGCAACTGCCGCGAGGCGATCGCGTAGTCGCGCAGCGCGTTTTGCGGCTGGCGCACGAGGTGGGTTTCGCGGGTCCAGGTGAAGACGCCGACGGGCACCTTTTCGATCTGCGTCTCGACCCAGTTGCGGGGCACCGCGATCCACTGGAACGAACCGTCCGCGTTCACGAGGCGCACGAAGTACGCGGGCTGGTCGGGGGAGCGGTCGGCGTTGAGGTGATTGTTGAGCGACGCGACGCCGCCAAAATCATAGGCGGCGGCGTAGACCTCGGCGCGCCGGCTCACGGCTTCGATCTCGCGCTTCTCCAGCGCGTCGGCGAGCACCCAGTACAGCGCGCCGAACAGCACCGCGGCGCTCACCGCGAAGACCAGCGCGTACTGGATCGCGAGCCGGAGCGCGAGGGACTGGCGCAGCCGTTCAAACATGGCGGAGGGGGCGGAACGTGTAGCCGACGCCGCGGACCGTCTCGATCCGCTTGTGATCGGGGTCGATCTTGGCGCGCAGCCGCGACATCACGACGTCGACGACGTTCGTCTGCGGGTCGAAACTGTAGTCCCAGACATGTTCGAGGATCATCGTCTTGCTCACCGGCCGCCCGGCGTGCCGGAGCAGGAAGGCGAGCAGCGAGAATTCGCGCGGTTGCAGCTCGACCGGCTGTCCGGCGCACGTGACTTCGCGCGAGACGAGGTCGAGGGTCACATCGCCGGCGACGAGTCGCGTGGTTTCGGGCGACGACGTGGCGCGGCGGATCAGCGCCTGCACGCGAGCCAGCAGTTCCGAGAACGCGAACGGCTTCGTGAGGTAGTCGTCGCCGCCGGCCTGCAGGCCGCGCACGCGGTCGTCGACGGAGCTCCGCGCGCTGAGAAACAGCACCGCGATCGGACGGCGGGCGGCGCGCAGCCGTTTCACGAGGCTGATGCCATCGAGCTGGGGCAGCATCACGTCGACGATGGCGGCGTCGTAATCCGTGGACTCGGCCAGCGCCAGGCCGGTCTCGCCATCGGGCGCATGATCGACCGCATAGCCGGCCTGCTTGAGGCCGCGCACGACGAACGAGGCGATCTTGGCATCATCTTCGACGACGAGGACGCGCATGAAGGGAGGTTCGAGGCGAGAGGGAAGGGGGTCGAGCGGGAAGACGGGCGAGGG
>JAEUHA010000504.1 GCA_016793535.1 Opitutaceae bacterium
GGTCGCCGAAGAACAAGATCAAGGATTCGGCCTATGAATGCGGCGTGCCGGCCGAGGGCCTGGTGCACACGCGGTTCTCGGTGAAGTTTTACCTCACGGCGCTGCTGTTCATGCTCTTCGATCTCGAGGTCGTGATCCTGATCCCGTGGACGTTCATCTACCGGGAATTCCTGGCCAATCACATCGCGATCGTCGGCCCGATCATGTTCTTCCTCGGCGTGCTTATCCTCGGCCTGGTCTACGAGGTGAAGAAGGGCGCGCTGCAGTGGGAAAAGTAAAACCCGCGTGGTGCGCGGGAAATCCCAAACGCCAAGCCTCCAAATCCCAAATCAACTCTGAACCAAGAGTCGTGCTGGAGCTCCGCCTGCCGGGCGCGTTTTGGCGTTTGGAGTCCGGCGTTTGGAATTTTTGATCCATGCGTCTCGACAAGATCATCTCCCGCGGCCGCATCGTTGACCTGAAGAGTCTCGATCTGGAGGGAGCGCTGCAGGAGCTGCTCGCGGTCTGCGTGGAAAAGTTCCCCGACCTGAAGGCGGAGGCGCTGCTCAAGGGGCTGCTGGCGCGCGAGAGCACGATGACCACGTACCTCGGCTTCGGCGTCGCGCTGCCGCACGTGCGGGTGAAGATGTCCCGCCGTTACATTCTCGCCATCGGCCGCAGCCGGGTGGGCATCCGGCACGACGGGGCGCTCGCCGACGAGCGGGTGCACCTGATCGTGATGCTGATCGCCGGCGAAAACGCCCGCGATTACCTGCAGGTGCTGGCGTCGCTCGCACGCCAGGTGAAGGAGAAGGAGCTCGTCGACAACCTCGTCAACGCGCCCGATCTCGACTCCCTCTACGAACGACTCGTCGGCGGGTTCGGCGGCATGCGGGCGGTCGAGGCGCAGCAGAACCGGGTCAACCGGCTCATGTTTCGCGAAGCCGAGCGGGTCGCGCAGGGCGCGGATTGCGGGGCGATTGTGGTGTTCGGCGACACCTTCATCGGCGGCATTCAGCCCGGCGTGCTGCAGTCGAAGCTCAAGACAATCCTCGTCACCCGCACTGCCCTGGAAACCTCCGATGACGACCGCGGGTTCAGCGAGACGATCCAGGTGCGGTCGTTCTCCAACCAGCGGCTCGCGCAGCTCCGCAGCGCCATGCTCGTCGCGCTCACGCGCGGCGTCGTCACGTTTTCCGACCGGATCTGCTGCGTCGGCGGCATCTCCGGCAGCAACCAGTTCGACACGCTCGTGGTCGTCGACATCGAGCGCGAGTTCCAGACGCTGCTCACGGGTTCGACCGCCGACCTGCTGCCCACCGACGTGAAGCCCGAGGTGCTCGAGCGGGTGATCGCGGTCGCCACCGAGCTCGGCGTCGAGGGTCGCGAGGGCCGGCCGGTCGGCTGCCTGTTCGTCGTCGGTGACGTCGAGCGGGTCGCGAACCTGTCCAAGCCGCTCGTGTTGAATCCGTTTTTTGGTTACAAGGAGGAGGACCGGAACATCCTGAACCCGTTCATGGATGAGACCGTGAAAGAATTCTCCTCGATCGACGGAGCCTTCATCATCCGGGGCGACGGCGTCGTCGAGTCGGCCGGGAGCCTGATCCAGGCCACCGACAGCACGCACGCGCTGCCGAGCGGACTGGGCAGCCGCCACGCCGCCGCGGCCGCGATCAGCGTGAAGGCGAACTGCATCTCGATCGTGGTGTCGTCGAGCACCGGCCAGGTCACGCTGTTCCGCCGGGGCGTGATGCTGCCCCTGACGGAAAAGCGGCGTTAGGCTGGGCGCGCGGACGTCGCCGTCCGCCTTGCGATCCCTGCGGACGAGGACGTCCGCGCCCCCGGGAAATCCAAGGCGAACTCAGCGCCCGAGTCCGGGGATGAGCCCCTTCATCATCCCGCCCATGTCGAACTTCTGGTAGTCCGCGGGAGGCGTGAACAGCGAGTCCGGCAGGCTCTCCTTCTTGATCGCCGTGACTTCCATCCGGAAGCGCTCCTTGCCCGCCTTGTCGAGCTCGACGACGCGCAGCGGAAACAGGTCCTTGCCCGCGAGGGCCTTCTCCCAGGACTTGGCGCCACCGTCCGTCTTCTTGCGGCCGCCGAAGAGTCCGCCGCCGCCGCCCCCGCCGCTGTTGTTGCCCATGCCCATGAAGGTGCCGATGCCTTCGGCAAGCCACATCTCGGACTTGGTCGTGTCGTGGGTCGCGATGTACTTGGTCGCGGTGTAGCCGAGGATCTTCTCGGTGACGTTGGTCTTCTCGATCTTCACCTCGTCCGCCCGGCCGCCTGAGACGTCGCCGTCATCCGGAATCTGCATCGTCATGTACATCTTCTCGCTGTCCATGAGCATGATCATTTCCTTTTTCTTCGTATCCAGGATCATGCTGCCGCCTTCCTTGGCCCCCGGCTTCTCGATGCGCATCTTCTCGCCCTTGATCGCCTGGTGCATCTCCATGGCTTTTTCGCGCGGGGAGGTCAGCTTGTAACTGACCCTGCCTTCGAATGAGGCGGCGAGCAGGGCTGCGGGGGCCAGCAGGGCGCCGGCGATGAGGAGGCGGAGGAATGATTTCATGGGCGGAGAAGTATACCCGCCAACGACAACACGCCCCCCGCGGAAGCGCAAGCGCAGGTGGGACGGATCGGCGGCCGGGTTTCGCAGCTTGCCAGGTTAAACCGGGCCCGGTGAATTCGCGGCATGGCACTATTCGGCTCGCTCGCTGCGCTGCGTGCGCAGGCTCCCCAGACCGCCCGCTTCACCGCGGCCTTTGCCCATGCCGAGGAGCTCCTCCGGCCGGGTTCGCCGGCTCAGGCGCGGATCCGGGGGCTGGCCGCCGGAAGTTCGAACCGGGTGGAACTCGGCGACGGAGTGTTCGCCATCGAGCAGGTCTACGAGACCAAGCCGCGGGCGGAGGGATTTTTCGAGTCGCACCGCAAGCACATCGATCTCCAGGTCGTCGTCGAGGGCGACGAGACCATCGAGGTCATCGACGCCGCGCGCATCGCGGTGCGCGATCCGTTTGATCCGGAGCGCGACCTCGTCACCTACGGCGACACGGCGGAAGCGTCGCGGCTGCGGGTCGGGGCGGGGCAGGCGGGGATCTTCTTTCCGGTCGACGTGCACATGCCGTCCCTGCGCGTCGCCGCGTCGCCGGTGCTGGTGCGCAAGGTCGTGGTGAAGATTCCCGTCGGTTGACGGCCAGGCCGGACCGCGCGGGATGAACTACCGCCATCATTTTCACGCGGGCAATTTCGCGGACGTGATGAAGCACGCGCTGTTCGTGCGGCTGCTGCGCGCCCTGCAGCGCAAGGAGAAGGGTATCCTGTATCTGGACACGCATGCCGGGCGCGGCCGCTACGATCTCGCCGCCGCGGCGGCGGGGGACACGCTGGCGCGCCGGCCCGAGTGGCCGGACGGCATCGGCCGGCTCTGGGCGCTGCCGGCCGGCGACGTGCCCGCCGGCCTCGGGGACTACCTCGCGCTCGTGCGCGACTTCGACCGCCGGGCGGGCAATCTCGACGGTGCGCCGCGGTTCTACCCCGGTTCGCCCTGGCTGGCCCACGCGCTGGCGCGCCCGGTGGACCGGCTCGTCTTCTGCGAGAAACACCCGGCGGAGTGCGGCGCGCTGCGGGCCGAGTTCGCGGGGCTGCCGCGGGTCGCGGTGCAGGAGGACGATGGCTACACGGCGGTGCGGGCGCTGCTCCCGCCGCGGGAGCGTCGGGCGCTGCTGCTCATGGACCCGCCCTTCGAGGAGCCCGACGAGTTTGCCCGGCTCGCGACGGCCCTGGCGGAGGGCCTGCAGCGGTTTCCCTCGGGCACCTACGCGATCTGGTATCCCCTGACGGCGCGCGCGAAGGCCGATGCGTTTCTGAATGCCGTCCGCAACCTCGCGCCGCCGCCGGCGCTTGCGCTCGAGCTGGACATCGCCGGGGCCGACGCGGCGATCAAGCTCAAGGGCTGCGGCGTGCTGGTCCTGAATCCCCCGTGGCAGTTTGAAGCGGAGGCGCGGGCGATCGTGACCGCCCTCGCCGGCCTGCTCGCGCAGGCGCCGGGTGCCGCTGCGCGCGTGCAGTGGATCGTGCCGGAGCGGTGACGGACGGCGGCGTGTCAGCGCGTCCGGGGTAGATTGCGATCCAGCGTTTCCACGAGCTGTTCGAAGCGCACCGGCTTGGGGAGGAAGTCGTCCATGCCGGCCTCGATGCACGCCTCCCGGATCGAGGAACCGGCATTGGCGGTGAGCGCGATGATGCGCACGGGACGTCCGCCGGCGAGCCGTTGCCGAATCCGGCGGGTTGTCTCCAGTCCGTCGATACCGGGCAGCTGGCAGTCCATGAGGATCGCGTCGAACGTCTCCGTCGTCGCGAGCTGGATCGCCGTCTCGCCATCCGGCGCGAATTTCACGGCGACGTGGATTTTCTTCAGAAAGAGCTCGATCACCTGGCGGTTCACGGAGTCGTCCTCGACGACGAGCACCCGGCCGAAGCGCGCCTCGGGAGCGGGCCGGGGCGTCTCCGCCGCGGTGGGCAGCGCGCCGGCGACGGCTTCGGGCAGGAGGCAGGGGAGGATCAGGCGGAAGGTGGTGCCGCGGTTCAGGGTGCTTTGCACCTGGAGCAGTCCGCCCATGGCCCGGGCCAGCCGCGTCGAGATCGCGAGCCCGAGGCCCGTGCCGCCGTAGCGGCGGCCGAGGGTGGCGTCGACCTGGCTGAATGGCTTGAACAGCCGGTCGAGCGCCGATGAATCGATGCCGATGCCGGTGTCGGCCACGGTGAAGTGCAGCACCACGCGGTTCTCGCTGCGCTCGGCGCAGGTCACGGTGAAGTCGATGTGGCCGCGCTCGGTGAACTTGACCGCGTTGCCGATCAGCGCGACGAGGATCTGCCGGAGGCGGGTGGCGTCGCCGATGATCGCGCCGGGCAGGTTCTCGTCGACGTGCAGATTGAAGTGCAGGCCCTTGTCGCGCGCGCGGGCGTGCATCAGTTCCGCGACGGCGCGGACCGTGGCGGCGGGCGCGAACGGGGTCGACTGAAGCTCGAGCCGGCCGGAGTCGATGCGGGCGAAGTCGAGGACGTCGTTCAGCAGCAGCAGCAGCGTCTCCGCGGAGTCGGCGGCGGTCTTGAGATAATCCCGCTGCTCCGGTGACAGCGGTGTTTCCCGCACGATGCGCAGCATCCCGAGCACGCCGTTCATCGGGGTGCGGATCTCGTGGCTGACGGCGGCGAGGAAATCGCCCTTGGCCCGGCTCGCGAGTTCCGCGCGTTCGCGGGCGTCGCGCAGTTCGGCCTCACGTGCCTCGCGCTGGGCCTGTTGCGCCTGCACCGTCGCGGCGAGCGCCTCGCGTTCGAGCCGCAGGGTGATCGCCTCGGAGAGCGCGCGCTGATGCCGGCGGGCGGCGCCGAACAGGTAGGCCGTGAACGCCAGCACGCAGGCTCCGCCGGTGAGTCCGGTGATGTCGGCCTCGGCGAAGAACCGGGCGGCGAGCGGCAGCATGACGACCAGCAGGTAGCCCATGCCGCCGTTCCCCACGGGAATGAGCAGGCGCGAGGCGCTGGCGGTGACCCCGGCGAGGATGAGCACGTGCACCAGCCCGAGGACGTTGTTTTGCGCGACGGTGGAAAACAGCCAGACCGACGCGCCCCAGCCGGCTCCGGTGCTCAGGGTGGCGGCCACGTGGTGGCGGGCCCAGCGCGGGTAGTCCGACGGTTTCGCCTCGGCGCGGTGAAAGGCGGCGTTGAGTCGCAGCCGGTAGACCGCCGCGGCCAGCATGGCGCCGAGCCAGATCCAGACGACCGCCGACGGCATCATCGTGCCGAGCGCCACGGCGAACGCGATCGCGGTCGTGGCGGACGCCAGCGTGGCGTCCTTGAGTTCCCGATACGCGAGCTTCAGCAGCTCGAAGCGGGCGAGGGTTTCGCAGGCCGGATCGCGGGGCCGGGCGGACTCCGGTGACAGGGCTCCCGGGGCGGCGGCGTGGCTGGAGGCCGGCAGCCGGTTTTCATGCGCCAAGGGAAACGATTCGCCCGGGCCGGCGGGCCCGGTGGACTGCCGGTCGTTGAGGCCGTTCGTGGGTGCTGCCATGGCGTGAGGGCTCGATGACACCGTCCCGTGTCAGCGCGGAGCGGACCGCCGGCCTGACACGGCGAGCGACGTGCGCCCGCGCTGCGTTCGGCGGAGCCGACTACCGCGGATGCAGGTCGTTCCGCGGGAGTTCCTGGGCGAAGCGCTTCGCGTCAAAGGCCTGCGGATGGAGCCGCAGCGGCG
>JAEUHA010000511.1 GCA_016793535.1 Opitutaceae bacterium
CACGGAGCCAACGCGATTGAAGGTAAAAAGCGCCCTTGCCCAGCGCCTCACCGCCGCTCAACTTCACCGGGCTTGCTTCAACCCCACGACGCGTCACGTCCTCCGGATGCGGACGTTACCCCGCCGGGCTGGTGCGGCGCCTTTTCCTGTTCCGCTGTTTGTAACCACACAAATCCCCTCCTCTGAGCAGTACTGTTCCAGTCAGTAACGAAGCCATCGCACCCAACGCCAAGCGGCTGTTGTGGGCGGGCTTCATGGCCATCTTTGCCGCCGGCATGGGCTTCGGCATTCGCGGTGGCATCTTCGACAACTGGGCGAGTGAGTTCGGGTTCACCGCCACCCAACTTGGCGCCATCGGCGGCGCTGGCTTCACCGGCTTCTGCTTCGGCATCATCATCGGTGGCGTGGTGTGCGACAAGATCGGCTACGGCAAACTGGTGATCGCCGCGTTTGCCTGCCACGTGCTCTCGGCCTTTGTGACTTTCGGCGCGAGCACGCCGCAGAACGCCTACCAGATGCTCACCATCGGCATGTTCATCTTTGCCTTTGCGAACGGTACCCTCGAAGCCGTGGCGAATCCCCTGGTCGCGACACTCTTCCCGAACAATCGCACCCACTTCCTCAACATCCTGCACGCCAGCTGGCCCGTCGGCATCCTCGCGGGTGCGGTGGTCAGCTGGGTGTTGGACGACAAGATGCAGGTCGGCTGGAAGATCCAGCTCGCCCTCTATCTTCTGCCCACCGTCGTGTACGGCCTGATGTTCATGGGGCAGAAGATGCCGAAATCGGAAGCGGCCCAAAAGGGTGCGATCTTTGGCGAAATGCTCAAACCCGTGGGCCTGCTGGGCGCCGCGGTCGCGTGCTACCTGCTGTCGCTCTTCGTTTCCGGTCCGCTCGCCGGCCTCCTGGGCATGCAAAGTTTCCCCCCTGCGGTCGGCTACATCGTGGCGGGCGCGCTGCTGGTGATCGTCGGCGTGATGACCAAGTTCTCCCTGGGTTCGATCCTGCTCTTTGTGCTCTTCATCACCCACGCCCTCGTCGGCGCGGTCGAACTTGGCACCGACGGCTGGATCGCCAACATCACCGGCAACCTGTTCACGTCCGAGCAGGGCAAGTGGCTCCTGATCTGGACTTCGGCTGTGATGTTCGGCCTGCGCTTCTGCGCCCACTTCATTGAAACGAAGCTCGGCCTCTCCCCGGTGGCGCTGCTGCTGGTCTGCGCGGTGCTTGCGTGCGTCGGCCTGCAGCTCACGAGCGCGGCGCAGACGGTGGGCCTGGCCTTCCTGGCCCTCACCGTTTACGCGATCGGCAAGACGTTCTTCTGGCCCACGATGCTGGCGGTGGTCTCCGACCGCTTCCCGCAGACGGGTGCGGTCGCCATTTCGATCATGGGCGGCATCGGCATGCTCTCGGCCGGCCTGATCGGCGGCCCCGGCCTCGGTTACGGCAAGGACCGCTTCGCCGCCGAGACGCTCCAGCAGACCAACGCCGCCGCCTATGCCGAGGCGAAGTCGTCCTCGCCTTCGAAGTTCCTCTTCTTCTCGGAGGTCAACGCGATCGATGGCAAGAAGCTCTCGGAGGCCAAGGACGCCGTGAAGGCAAACAAGGCCACTCCGGCGCAGAAGGACATCGTCGCGGCCGACCAGACGGGCGACCGCAAGACCCTCAAGGCCGACTCCTACATCCCGGCGGCCATGGCGGTGATCTACCTCGCCATTCTGCTCTACTTCAAATCGATCGGCGGTTATCGCCCGGTACATCTCGACGGCACGAATGCGGCCGCGGCGAAGTAACGCGCACCTCGGCTCGATTTCAGGCCACGAAAAGGCCGCGTCCGATCAGGACGCGGCCTCTTTCTTTTCGTCTGGAAACTCTGACCAGCGGCGGCGGGGCGATGGCGCAGGAGGCACCGGAGTGTCTCCGCGTCGCACGCGTTCCGCCGCCGCCGGGCAAAATGTCGCGCCGCCTACGCGGCTTCGCGCCTCAAACGGCCCAGGGCTATCCGCTTGGGCACCGTCACGGTCAGCACGCCGTCCCGGATCTCCGCCGCCATGGCGGCGAAATCAAACCCGGTCCCCAGCCGGAGCCGGAGTTGATAGTCGTGCTGGGCGGCTTCGAGGTTGAGGGCGTTGAAATTGACCCGGACGTACCGCATCTTCTTCGCCGTGACCGTGAGGTCGGCGCCGCGGCCCTCGATCTCAACCCCCGCGGCGTCGACGCCCGGGATATAGACCGTGAGTTTCATCGCCTCGGGGTGCTCCTGGCAGTCGTAGGCCGGCTGACGGAACCGGTCATCGGACGGGTTCGACGGGGCCTTCGAGCGACTGCGAGTCGGGAGGGAGTGGATGATCGTGTGCATGGGAGGAAAACGAAAACGGATACGTTCCCTCGGAGGCTTGGTGACCGCCGGGCTAGCAGAGGGCTAAACGTATCCGTAGGAACGGAGGTTTAGTTCTGGTTGCCCGCGCCGGTATTTTTATTCCAAACGGAAAAAACCACCGGTCGCATCGCGGCACAACGCTGCTGCGCCTGCTGGTGGCAGGAGCGGGCGGCGAGGACGTGATGACGAGAGGTGGTCATGAATGGGACTGCTGGCGTCGGTCAGCATGCCTATTGCAGCCCGCGTGCCAAGCAGGAACGTTTTTGTATCGGTGAAGATTGCGTGACGCTGCCACGGTCCCAAGGGTCCCGGCATGGCTGCGCTTGCCGATTCCACGACGACGATCTCCGAACTCAAGGCCCGGGTGCTGACCTTTGCCCGTGAACGCGATTGGGAGCAGTTTCATTCGCCCAAGAACCTCAGCATGGCGCTGGCCGCCGAGTCGGGCGAACTGATGGAGCACTTCCTGTGGGCGACCGGCGAGCAGTCCCAGGCGATCGCCCGCGACCCGGCGAAGCGGGTGCGAATTGCCGACGAACTGGCCGACGTCGTGATCTACGCGATCGAGTTCGCGAACATCACCGGCCTGGACCTCGCCGCCGCCATCGAGGCGAAGATGGCCGCCAACGCGCAGAAGTACCCGGTCGAGAAGGCGCGCGGGCGCTCCGACAAGTACACCGACCTCTGAGCGTTCGCCGCCGGCCCGGCGCCTTCAGCCTTTCGGGCGAAACACCTTCATCGTGGCTTCGTTCGTCTCGAGCTTCGGACCGCCGATCAGGTCGATGCAGTACGGAATCGCGGGAAAGACCGCCTCGAGGTTTTCGCGAATCGCCTTCGGCCGGCCCGGCAGGTTCACGATCAGCGTGCGGCCGCGGATGCCCGCCGTCTGCCGCGAGAGAATCGCGGTCGGAACATACCGCAGCGACGTCGCGCGCATCAGTTCACCGAAGCCCGGCATCATCTTCGCGCACACCGCGGCCGTGGCCTCCGGCGTGACATCGCGGGGTGCGGGCCCCGTGCCGCCGGTCGTGACGACCAGGCAGCAGTCCGCCGCATCCGCCATCCGGCGCAACTCCGCCTCGATCACGGCCTGCTCGTCGGGGATGACGCGGTAATCGACGTCGAACGGGGTCACGATCCACTCCCGCAGCAACGCCACGCACGCCTTGCCGGGGGTGTCCTCGTAGATGCCCGCGCTCGCGCGGTCGGAGATATTCAGGACGCCGATTTTCGGGAGCATTTTTCCAATCAACCACGGATTGTTCAGATGACACGGCTAAACTCGCCCCGTCGGCGCGGCTTCATGCCGCTCCTACAGCGTGAGCCGGGCGCGGACTTCCGCCGGCGTCATGCCCTGCGCCCGCAGCGTGCGCAGCGCCAGTGCGTCGTGCCGCTTGGCGAGCCGCACCCCGTGTTCGTCGCGCACGAGCGGTGCGTGGTAGAACGCCGGCGGCGTGCGTCCGAAGACGCGAAACAGGAGCAGCTGCCGAAACGTGCTCTTGATCAGATCGGCCCCGCGCACGACCTCGGAGATGCCGTATTCGAGGTCGTCGACCACCGTCGCGAGCTGGTAGCTCGGCAGGTCGTCCTTCCGCCAGACCAGAAAGTCGCCGAAGTCGCGCCCGGAGACGGCCTGTTGCATCCCGCAGCCCGCGTCCGTGAACTGCACCGTGACGTCGTCTGGCACGCGAAAGCGCCAATTGACGGTGACCGGCTGGTCGAGCGGCGGCAGGACCGCGCCCGGGGCAGGCCGAAAGGCCCGCGGATAAACGGGCTCGTCGTCGGCGCCGCCTTCGTGCGGCGCGCCCGCCGCCTCCAGCACGTCGCGCCGCGAACGCGTGCACGGAAAGATCCAGCCCCCGGCATGCAGCCGCGCGAGGGCGGCCCGGTAACGCTCGATGCGCTCGCTCTGGACGATCATCGGCCCGTCCCAGTCCACGCCCAGCCAGTGCAGGTCTTCCTGCATGGCATCGACGAACTCCGGCCGGCACCGCGCCCGGTCGAGGTCGTCGTTGCGCAGGAAAAGCCGGCCCCCGGCGGCGCGCGCCCGCTGCGCCGCGATCCAGAATGTGCGCGCGTGGCCGAGGTGCAGGTATCCGGTGGGCGAGGGCGCAAGCCGGCCGCGATACGGTGCCGCGTTGGGAGTTGAGAGTTGGGGGAGGTGAGTCAGGTTCGGCGCGGGGTTTCGGACTGGAACTCTCAACGCCCAACGCTCAGCTCTCAACTCCTTCCCATGCGCAAACTGCTTTGCGTCTACTGCGCCTCCAGCGACCGCCTCGATCCCAAGTACTACGCCGCCGCGGCGGAACTCGGCACCGAACTGGTGCGGCGCGGCTGGGGCCTCGTCTACGGCGGCGGCAAGACCGGCATGATGGGAGCGGTCGCCCGCGCCGTGAAACAGGAGGGCGGCCACGTGGTCGGCGTGATCCCCGAATTCATGAAGGCGCGCGAGCTCGCCTACGACGAAGCCGACGAACTGGTGACCGTGATCACGATGCGCGAACGCAAGCTGCTCATGGAAACCCGGGCCGACGCCTTCGTCGCGCTGCCGGGCGGCTGGGGCACGCTCGAGGAAATCCTGGAGATCCTGACCCTGCGCCAGCTCGACGTCGTGAAGAAGCCCTGCGTGTTTCTCAACCAGGACGGGTTCTACGATCCGCTGCTTCAGCTCTTCCAACGCATGCTCGACGACCGTTTTTTCAAGGCCTCCAACCTCGACCTGTTCCGGTCCGCCCCCGATGTGCCCGGCCTCTTCACGGCGATCGAACACGCCGCGACCGCGAAGCCGGAATCGAAGTGGTTCGAGACCCGCTGACGCATGCACCGCACCCGGGTCTTGGCGCTGCTGCGGGCGCATGCGGCGCGGATCAGCGATGCCCATGAGTCCGCGATGACCGCGGCCACCCTCGCGTTCGTGACCGCGCAACCCGACTGCCTCCAGCGGACGTGCGAGCCCGGACACCTGACCGGTTCCGCGTGGATCGTCAGCCCCGATCGCAGCCGCGTGCTCCTGACGCATCACCGCAAGCTCGACAAGTGGCTGCAGCTCGGAGGCCACGCCGACGGCGATCCGGATCTACTCGGCGTCGCGCTGCGGGAAGGCCGGGAGGAAAGCGGCCTCGCGAGCCTCCGCGTGCTGGCGAGCGGGATCTTCGATCTCGACCGGCACTGGATCCCGCCACGTCACACGGACCCCGGGCACCACCACTACGACCTGCGTTTCCTGTTCGAAGCTGACCCGCGTGAGCCGTTGACGCTTTCGCACGAGTCCAAGGAGCTCGCGTGGGTCGAACTCGACCGCGTGACCGCGCTCAACCCGGAGGAGTCGATGGCGAGGATGGTGAGAAAGACGGGAGGGGAAGTTGAGAGTTGAGAGCTGAGCCGGAGGCAGGCAGTTGAAAGTTGAGGGTTGAACTCATCTTTCAACTTTCAACTGCATGAGCCCGACTGAGAGTTGAGAGACGAACCAGGCGAATTCAAAGCCGCGCGGCGAGACGCCCCTTCTGAAGGGTCGGTCTCTCAACTCTCAGCTCTCAACTCTCAACTCGCTCATTTCCACAGCGGCACGATCTCGTCCTTCCGCACCCAGCCGGTCTGGCCGTTTTCGAACGCGAGCTGGGTCCAGCCCAGAAAGGTGCGCTGGCTGAGCGCGAGTGAACCGGCGGCGAGCGGCGTGGTTTTCTGGGCGGTGTCGGCCTCGGTCGGAATGGAACGCAGCACGGTCGGCCGGGCCACGACCACGGACTCCGCCCGCGCGGCGAGACCGTACGTTCGCACGCTGGCCAGGGCCGCGCTGCCGACCAACAGACAGCCCAGCGCGACCCCCAGCACGATGCGCTGGCGCACGCGGGTGTGGCGGCCCGCGTAGGCACTCCAGAGCAGCCAGCCCAGCGCGGCGAGAGTGCACCAGGCGGCGGCGATCATGACGACCTGCCAGTTGCCGGCGGACGTCAACCGTGCCAGGCTCTGGCGCGGTCCCGGCGTGAGGAAGGCGTTGAGTGGAGCGGGCGCAGAGCCGGACTTCTCCGCGGCCAGCGCGAAGTGCCACCGCACCGCCGGATCGTCCGGCTTCTGCACGAACGCCGCGACCGCCTGCGCCGCCGCCTCGCCGGCCCGATCCTGCTGCGCGAGCGCCAGGGAGAGATTGTGTCGGGCGATCCAATTCGTCGGGGTCCGCGCGAGGGCCGCCCGCCAGCTTTTTTCCGCGGCGGCGAAATCCGATTTCCGGTAAGCCGCCAGGGCGTCGACTTCCGCCGCTTCGAGGGCCGTGAACGCGACCAACGTCAGGGCCGCGACCCCGGCCGCGAACGGCATCAGGTTCTGCGGCAGGAACAGCCGGCGCGCCTGGAAACCCGGCACCCGCACCGCGGCGAGCGCCGCGCGGGCGCGCGTGACCCAGTCGGCGGACAAGGTCCCCTGCGCACTGTAGAGCGCGCGCTCCGACTCTTCCCACAGCGTCGCCCACGTGGCATCGGCTGCAGGCGGAGTGCCCTCACCCCGTGCGGACGACGAGCGGGGTGAGGCCACCCCGCCGGCAAAGGCGCTCGACGGCGGCGCGGCGTGGGCGATCTGCCACAACGCGGCCGCGTCGCGCTGCCAGGCCTGCAACAGCCGGGTGCGCTCCGCTCCGCTGGCCGTCGCGAGCCGGGCGAGCGTGGCGGCGAGCCGGTCCCGGGCCTCGCGGCGCGGGCGGACCGGATCGGTCTGCCGCGCCTGACGCAGGGCGAGCCAGCCCCAGAGACCGAGGAGCAGGGAGCAGGGCGCCAGCAGCAGGCCCAGCAGCCAGGAGGGGGACACGGGCACGCGCGCGTCGCCCGTACCGGGCAGCGGGTCGCGGGGAATGCCGGCCGGCGGCGCGGGAACGGTGGGCGGCCGACGGACGACCGGTTCCTGGTCCTTGCCTCCTGCTCCCGGCTCCCCCGCTGCCTGCGGCGCTCCCGGCACGATGAACTGCGGTGCGGTGGGTGCCGTGATCGCGAGGGTCGTGCGCGGCGCCGTGATCGTCTTGTAGGTGCCGCTCTTCGGCTCGAAGTAGATGAAGCTGACCGCCCCCAGCGTGTAGTTGCCCGGCTTGGACGGCACCAGGACGACATCCTCCGCGAGGGTCACGTCGAAGAGCTTGCCCTCGGCCGGGGTGCGTTTCGCCTTGGGTTGCACCACCTGGAAATCATTCGAGACCTCGCGGGCGGGCAGGCCGGCGACGTCGGGCCAGTTGCCGGTGCCGCTGAGCTCGAGTGTCCAGGTCACCGGTTCGCCGACCGCGGCCTTCTCCGGCACGACCTTTGACGTGAGCTTGAACTGGCCGACGGCGCCGCTGAAGCCGGGCGGCGCGGGAGGCAGCGCGCGCACTTCGAGCGTGGGCTGGTCGGACGTCACGGAGACCTGCTCCATGCGCGGCTGGGAGATGATGCCGAAACCGATCGTGCCCGTCTGGATGCTCAGCAGATGATTCGCCGCCTCCAGCTTGATCGTGTTGGGCGTCTTGGCGACGGCGCGCGAGCGGAACAGCACGTTGACGCGCCGGTCGCCGCTGACGACGGCTTCGGTGACCTCGGGTTTCGACCAGTCCTCGGCCACGAGCGGTGCGGCGTTCCAGTCGAACGTGGGCGAGATCTGCGGGTTGGTCCGGCGCGCGGCCGACAGCTCGTAGTTCAGCGCGAAGACTTCGCCGGCCCAGACGCTGTTGCGTTCGAGCAGCAAGCGGGCGCCCGCAACGGACTCCAGCGGAGGTGCGGGCGTGGCGACGTTGAAGGCCGGGACGCGTTGCGGACCCTTGCTGGTCTTGACCGTGAAGGTGGGAATCTGGACCGGGACACCCTGCCGGCCGCGCACGGTGTACGAGAGCGCGATCGAGCGAGTGGTGTTGAAACCGCCGGGACCGAACGTCGACTGGGAACTTTCGGAGCGGCCTTGAAAGGTGAACGTGACGCCGTTGATCACGGGCAGCTCCGGCTGGCCGTCGGGTTCGCAGTTCTCGTAGACGAGGATGATCGTGTTGGGCATGCCGCCGTCGGCGGGCTCCCAGCGGACGGACTGTCCGCGCCCGACCGTCGCGAGCACGAAGAGCAGGAGCGTGGGAAAAAAGAGACGCGAGAGACGCATGGCGTTACCAGTCCTTGCCGGTTTTCTTGGTGGGCTTCTTTTCGCCTTCCATGAGCTGAAAAAGCTGGGCGGGTGAATCCTGGTTCCGGAGTTGCTCGAGCTTCTGCATCGGCAGCGCGAGCGACGGGTCGACCTGGGGCGGCGGCTCGTCCTTCTTCTCCGGCGCGCCGCCGACCTTCTGCGTGCTCTCCGGCGGCGGCGGAGGCGGCGGTTCGTCCTTCTTGTTCATGTCGCCGAACGCCGACTCGCCCTGCGGCTTGGGTTCCGGCGGCTTGGCGTCCTGCGGCTGTTGCTCCTGCTGCGACGAGTCCTTCTGGTCGGACTTGGACTTCTGCTGGTCCTGCTTCTCCTGCTTCTTCTGCTGGTCGGACTTCTTGTCCTGATCCTGCTTTTGCTGGTCCTGTTTCTGGTCGTCCTGGTTCTGCTGATCCTGCTTGTCCTGTTTGTCCTGCTTTTCCTCGTCGGGCTTCTGCAGCAGCGCTTCGAGTTCTTCGCGCAGCTTCTTCCAGTCGGTGGCCTTCGGGTCGAGCTTCCGGCCGAGGTCGACGGCGGCGAGCGCGTCCCGGACCGGGCCCTCGGACACCGGTTGTTGTTCGGATTGCAGCCGCGAACCCCACGAAACGGTCTCGCGCCCGAGCTCGGCCCAGTCGCGGGCGGTGCGCGTCTCGGCGCCCGCGAGCCGGCTGACGATCTTCACCAGCGGTGACGGTTCCGGGGCGGGCGCGGGTGCCGCGGCGGCCGCCGGCGGTTGAGCCGGAGCGGGCGAAGCGGCGCTGGCGGCGCGGGCCGGAGCAGGGAGCAAAGGCCAGAGGGCAAGCAGCAGCAGCACGAGGGAGACCGTCGTCGGATGGAGCGCCTGCTCCTTGCTCCCTGTTCCCTGCTCCCGCGCCGCCGCCGGTCGCAGCGCGATGGTCCGGGGCCGCGGCCGCACCGGGAATTCGTAGCAGAGGCTCATCAGCAGGCACCACAGGCCGAACGCGAGCGGCCACTGGAAGCGCTCGACGAGCCGCACGGTTTGCTTCTCGACGAACTCGCCTTTCCGGCCGGCTTCGATCGTTTCGTTGACCAGTCCCGCGAGATCCACCCACGCGCTGGCGTCGCGGTACACGCCGCCGGTCGCCTGCGCCAGTTGCTGCAGCGTGGCGCTCTCCAGCTTCGAGAGCACGACCGCGCCGCGTTCGTCCTTCACGAACTGGCCGTTCGCGTCGGGGATCATGCCGCCGCCGGCGGTGCCGACGCCGAGGCCGAGCACGCGAATGTTTTTCTTCTTCAGCTCGTCGACCTTGGCCTTCCACTCCTCGTCAGTCGCTTCGCCGTCGCTGAGGATCACGAGGAAGCGGTCGGCCGCCGTGGTGGTGCCGAAGGCGCCGAGTGCGGTTTCGATCAGCGCGCCGTAGTTCGAGCCGCCCTCCGGCAGGAAATCGGGGCCGAGCGCGGGCAGGAATTCGCGCAGGATCTCGTAGTCGGCGCTGAGCGGGCTCTGCAGGAATGCGGTGCCGGCAAACACCGCGAGGCCGACCCGCTCGCCGGCCAGTCGTTCCAGCAGCGACTGGATCAGCAGCTTCGACCGCTCCAGCCGCGAGGGCTTCACGTCGGGCGTGAGCATCGAGCGGGAAAGGTCGATGGCCAGCAGGATCTCCCGCGACTGGTCGAACACCGGCTCCTCGAGCCGGCCCCATTGCGGCCGGGCCAGCGCGACGATGGCGAGGGCCAGGCCGGCGCAGAGCCAGAAGCGCGGCTTCGCCACGGTGGCGGGCTGCGCATCGAACGGCGAAAGACGGAGCGAGTGCGGCCCGGCCTCGGCGCGCAGGATCTTGGGCCGCGACAGCGCGGCCGCCCGCCGCCGGTGCGAAAACTCCCACGCGAGCAGCGCGCCGGGCAGCACGAGCAGGAGGAGAAGCAAGGGCCAGGCGAACGTCATGATCGTAAGAAGTGACAAGTGCCAGGTGGCAAGTGACAGGAGATGATCCCATCGGTGGCGGCGGTCCGGCAAATCGTAATGAAGGAGATGAACATGGCCGTCATCCTGTTACTTGTTCCTTGGCCCTTGGTACTCCGGCGGACGCAGCCCGCTGGAACAGCGGCCGGGCAAAGAGCGCCGCCAGCACCAGGAACCCGAGACCGGGCGCCGCCAGCCAGCCGAACAGCTCGGTCGTGATCAGGTAGCTCTTGGCCTGAAACTCGATCTTCTGCGCCCGGTCGATCGTCTTGAAGGCCGACTCGATCGTGTCGGTGTCCGAGGCGCGGAAAAACTTCCCGCCGGTCAGCTCGGCGATCTGCCGCAGCGACGCCTCGTCGAGGTCGGAGAGCATGCGCCGGTAGCCCATCTTCCGGTTGTTGTCGTCGTAGACGGGGACGGGCACGTATCCATCTTTCCCCGACCCGATCGTGTAGACGGGAATGCCGCGCGCCTTCGCCAGTTCGGCGGCCTGCTGGGGCTGGAGCGCGCCCCGGTTGTTGGCTCCGTCCGTCATCAGCACCACGAACGCGCCCATGCGTTTGCCGCCCGAGTCGCGTTTCGCCTGCTCGAGCCGCGTCAGCGCGACGCCGATGCCGTCGCCGATCGCGGTGCCGTCCTCGATCATGCCGATGCGCACGCGGCTCAGCTGCCGCGACAGCCACGTGTGATCGAAGGTGAGCGGCGCCATCGTGTACGCCCGCCCGGAGAACAGCACGATGCCGATGCGGTCGGCCGGCCGCCGGTCGATGAACGCCTGGATGACCGGCTTGATCGCCTGCAGCCGGTTGATGCGTTCGCCATCCTTCTCGAAATCCTCCGCCCGCATCGAGGTCGAGAGGTCGATCGCGAGCATGATGTCGTACCCCTCCGACCGCACCTCGCGCTTGTCCTCGACCCGTTGCGGCCGCGCCAGCGCGCCGATCAGCAGGGCCAGCCCGAGGAACGCGAGCACCACCGGCCACCGCGCGGGGGCCGCCAGCGACGGCCGGTGCCACGCCGCGGCAAACGGAACCAGCAGCACCGGCACGCTCCGCCGGCCGCGCAGCCAGAACACCACCGGCAGCACGAGCAGGGCGACGAGCCAGATCGGGTCCTTGAGGGCGAGGTGGCTCATGGCGGTGCCAAGTGGCAAGTGCCAGGTGACAAGGGGCGGGTCGGCGCCGAATTCATCTTGGTACTTGTAGCCTTGATACGTGTTACCTGGCTGCTTGGCCGTGTCAGCGGGCCCTCATCCTCTCGTGGAAGAACCGCACCAGCGCGTCCAGGCGGTTTTGGTCCGTGCCGACCACCAGCCGGCTCAACGGGTCCGGGAACAGCGACTGCCACGCCGTCTCGCGTTCCTGCACCCAATCGGCGTGCGCCGCGCGCTCGGCGGCGCTGCCTTCGAGGGTGACGAGCCGGCCCGCGACCGGATCGTAGGCGGCGAAACTTTCTCCCGCCGGCAGCGCGCGCTCCCACGGGTCGTCGACGCGGAAGCCCATCGTCTGGTAGCGGCGCTGCAGGACGGTCCAGCCGTCGGGCTGCGCGCCGTCCCGTCCGCCCCGGGCCACCGGCGGAAAATCGCCCAGCCAGATCAATACGCTGTGCTTCGGGGCCGCGCGGGCGAGGAAGCGCCAGGGGATCTCCGGTGCCCCGTCGGTCGGCGCCGGCGCGGGCCGCGCCAGCAACGTGGCGGCCGAGTGCATGATCTGGCCGCGCCCATGCACCGGCTCGCGAAACAGATTCCCGGCCGGTGACGCGTGCACGAAGCCCACCCGGTCGCGATTCACCGCGCCGAGCAGCATCACCAAGCCCGCCAGCTCGAGGAGCGCCTCGCGCTTGGACTGCACGCCGGAACCGAAGTGGAGCGACGGGGAATCCTCGAACACCAGCAGCAGCGTGACCTCGCGTTCCTCGACGAACTTCTTCC
>JAEUHA010000556.1 GCA_016793535.1 Opitutaceae bacterium
CCGACGACCTGCCCCAGCTCGCCCAGTGGGCCGTCGTCGAACACCTGCTCTTCGGCGAAGGCCTCGCCCTCACCTCTCCCCTCGCGCGCGGCACGATCGCCATGCTGGAGGCGGCCGAGACGCAGGGGCTGACGCACAGCACGGGCTGGCTGGCCCAGGGCATCTGGGCGGGCTTCGGGGCACTCTACGGTCACCTGCCGCTCCTGCAGGGCCGCTTCGAAAAGGCCGCCGACATTCTCTACGCCGTCGCCAACCACGCCTCGCCGCTCGGCACCTGGGTGGAGGAACAATCGCCCGCCGGTGCGCCGGTGAAACTCGCGGGCGACCAGCCGCACTGCTGGGCATCAGCGCTCTTCGTGCGGCTCGCGGCCTCGCTGCTGGCCTGCGAGCGCGCCGGCGAGGTCCATCTCCTGGCGGGGGTGCCGCCGGAATGGCTGCGACCCGGGGCCGTCAACCGGCTCGAGGCGTTCGCGACCGCCCACGGCCCCCTCTCGCTCACCCTCACCGTCGCCGCCGATGGCCGCGCCGCCACCCTGCAGGTGGAGCCCCCGGCTGCTGGACGTATCCAGCTTCACACGACGAGCCTCGCGGCCGCGGGCTTTCGCCTCGAGGGCGCGAACGAGCCTTCGGGTCCCCTCACCCTCCCGCCCGGGCGGAGCGCATCGTACCGCTTCCGGCGTTGAGGCAAACCGCGCCCCGCCTGCCCCACGTAGCGCGGTCATCTGGCTCGCACCGCCTGCCACCCGCCCAACGCGGCGCGAGCATCCTGCTCGCCTCGCTCACCCTACGGCCCGGCCATGCCCAGGAAATGCGCCGCGAACGCCAGCCGATCCGCCGCCTCTTCGATCACCTTGCCCGTGGGTTTGCCCGCACCGTGCCCGGCCTTGGTCTCGATCCGAATCATGACGGGACGATCCGCCAAGTCCTTCGCCGCTGACGCCTGCAGCGCCGCGGCATACTTGAATGAATGCGCGGGATGCACGCGGTCGTCGTGGTCCGCCGTCGTCACGAGCACCGCCGGGTAGCGCGCACCGGCCTTCATCGTGTGGAGCGGCGAGTAGGCCGAGAGGTACTTGAAGCCGGCCGGATCGTCGCTCGAGCCGTAGTCGCTTGTCCACGCGTAGCCGACGGTGAATTTGTGGAAGCGCAGCATATCCATCACTCCCACCGCCGGCCACGCCACGCGACACAGCTCGGGCCGCTGGTTGAGCACGGCACCGACGAGGAGGCCGCCGTTGGAGCCGCCGCTGAGCACGAGTTTCTCGGCGGACGTGTACTTGTTGGCGAAGAGCCACTCGGCGGCGGCAATGAAGTCGTCGAACACGTTTTGCTTTTTCTCCTTCGTGCCGGCTTCATGCCACGCCCGGCCGTACTCGCCTCCGCCGCGCAAGTTCGGCACGGCATAGATGCCGCCCGCCTCCATCCACGCGACCATCGAGACCGAAAATCCCGGCGTGAGCGAGATGTCGAATCCACCGTAGCCATACAGGATCGCGGGCGCCGAACCGTCGCGGGCCAGGCCCTTGCGGTGGGTGATGAACATCGGCACCCGCGTGCCGTCCTTGGACGCATAGAACACCTGCCGCGTCTCGAAATCGTCGGGCTGGAACGCGACCTGCGGCGCCCGGAACACGGCGCCGCGATCGGTCGCCAGGTCGTGCCGGAAGATCGTCGTCGGCGTCGCGAACGAGGTGAAGCTGTAGAACAACTCGCTCTCGTCGTCGCGGCCGCTGACCGCCGCCACCGTGCCCAGCCCGGGCAGTGCGATCGGGCCCAGCGCCTTTCCGTCGCGGGCGTGCACGGTCAACCGACTGCTGGCATCACGCATCGTCTTCACGACAAAACGTCCACCGATCAGCTCCACCGCGTCGATGACCTCGGGGCCTTCCGGGATGAGCGTTTTCCAGTTCGCCGGTTCCGGCGCGCGGGTGTCGATCGCGACCAGCCGCCGTCGCGGTGCGCGGTCGGTGGTGACGACATAGAGCACCGGTCCGTCGTTGCCGACCACGCTGTACTCCGCGCCCCACGTTTCGACCAACGGCCGCACCGGCGCATCGATCCGGGGCTGCAGCGGATCGCCGAGATCGACGAACCGGAGCAGGTTCTCGGCGGCGGAACCGCGGGAAACGTAGACGATCAGGAAGCGGCCGTCCTCCGTCGTGCCACCCCGGACAAACCATTTCGGTTCCTCCGGCACCGCGTGGATCAGCCGGTCCTCGGCCTGCGGCGTGCCCAGGCGGTGATAGTAGACCCGCTGGTGGGCGAGGTCGCTGAAGGTCCGGGCGTTGCCCGCGTCGGCACCGGGTTCGGGGTAGCGCGAATAGAAGAACCCCGCGTGATCGCGGGTCCAGCCGAGGCCGGAGAACTTCACCCAGCGGATCACGTCGGAGGTGTCCCGGCCGGTATCCACGGATCGGACACGAAACTCGTTCCAGTCGGAACCGGCGGCGGCCGTGGCGTAGCCCACCCATTTTCCATCCCGCGAGACGTGCGTGGAGGTCAGCGCCACCGTGCCGTCCGCCGCGAGCGCATTGGGGTCGATCAGGACGCGCGGCGCGGCCGCCGGACCGTCCTGCACGAGAAACACGGCCTGGTTCTGCAGGCCGGAATTGCGTGAGAAGAAATAGCGTCCGCCCTCCTTCACGGGCACGCCGATCCGCTCGTAGTTCCAGAGGGCGGTCAGGCGTTCGCGAAACCGCGCGCGCTGCGGCAGGCCGGCGAGGAAGCCGAACGTCAGTTCGTTCTGGGCCGCCACCCACGCGGCGGTCTGCGGCGAGTCGAGGTCCTCGAGCCAGCGATAGGGGTCGGCGACGCGCGTGCCGTGGTAGACATCGACATGGGTGCCGCGGGGGGAGTCGGGATAGTGCACGGGTACGGAAGTCTTGGGTGTTGCCGCCCAACCACAAACCGGGATTACCACGAAACACACGAAAGACACGAAAGGCTGAGGTTTTTCGAGGGGCATGGTCGGGCGGGACCCCAGCGTGGGTTTCGTGTCTTCAGTGATCTCCGTTTCACCGCGCCGGTTCGCGGCGCAGGCGGGCGGCCTCCTCGAGATGTTCGAACGCCTCGCGGCGGCGGCCGAGTGCGCTGAGCACCTGGCCGAACTGGTCGTGAATCTCAGCCGACCGCGGACTCAGGCGCAAGGCGGCTTCGAAGTGCGGCACCGCCGCGGCCAGCTGGCCGTCGTTCACGCGCGCAACGGCCAGTTGCACGTGGGCCGTGGCCGACGCGGGTTGCAGCCGCACGACGGCTTCCAAGGCCGGGATTGCCTGGGCCCAGCGGCGCTGCGCCAGATAGGCGTTGCCCAGGTTGGCGTGGGCGGCCGCCAGCCCCGGTGCGAGTCGCACCGCGGTCTCGAAACGGACGATCGCTTCGTCCGGCCGACCCGCCTGCGCCAGGGCCACGCCGAGGTTGAGGTGCGCCTCCGCGGCGCCCGGCGCCACCGCGACGCCCCGTTCGAGCTCCGCCAGCGCTTCGGTGGTGCGCCCGACCGCGGCGAGCGCCGAGGCGTAGTGACTGATCGCCGCCGGCAGCGCCGGCTTAAGGGCCAGCGCCCGGGCAAAGTGTTCCAGCGACTCCGGCGCGCGGCCCTGGACCAGCAGCGTTCTCCCCAGGTTCGCGTGGGCCTCGGCGAAGCCCGGCTTCAGCCGGATCGCCTCCCGGTGCCGCTCCAGCGCCTCGTCGATGCGGCCCAGTTCCCGCAACGCACTCGCCAGGTTGTCGACGGTCGCGGCATCTCCCGGCTTGGCCTGCAAGGCGCGCTCGAACAACGGCAGGGCTTCGGCGGCCCGGCCGGTCTGCGCCAGCTCCGCGCCCAGGTTGTTCAGGGCGCCGACGTGGTTCGGCTTCAGGTCGAGCGCGCGGCGGTAACGCTGGATCGCCTCCTCCGACCGGCCCAGTCGCCGCAGGGCGTTGCCCTGGTTGCTGAGGGCATCCGGGAAATCGCGTTTCAATTCGAGCGCCCGTTCGAAATGCGTCAGGGCTTCGTCGACGCGGCCGACGAGCGTGAGCACATTGCCGAGGTCGTTCCAGCCGTAGGGATCGGCCGGCCGGAGTTCGAGGGCGCGCCGAAACGTCGCGATCGACTCGTCGTAGCGTCCGGCTTGCGCGTAGGTATCCGCCAGGTTCAGCCAGGCCATCACGGCGCCCGGATTGTGCGCCAGCGTGTCGCGCCAGAGCGCCTCGTTGTTCAGGTACACCCGGGACTGGCGCGCGCTCATCAAGCCCAGGACAAGCAGCAACCCGGCGCCGAACCAGGGCGCACCGCGGCCGGCGAACCGGACGACCGCCGCGCCGGCCAGGGCCAGCGGGCCCATCGCCGCCAGGTACTGGAAATGGTCTCCAACAAATGAATACCGGAAGAAGTACACGCTGAAGAAGCCGAGCACGGGAAAGAGCAGCGCGGCGAAATACGCCGCGGCGAAGAAGCCCGGCCCGAGCCGACCCTCGCGGTTTCGCCACAGCAGAAAGCCCAGGCCGGCCCCCGCCGCCGCCGCGCCGGCGAACGCGAGCGGGCTCCCCGCGTCGATCTCCCAGCGCGGATAAATGAACATCAGCGGCTCGGGCCAGGCGAGTTTGCCGAGGTAGAACCAGAGCACCCGGCCGGCGATCACGACCCGCTCGGGCAGCGTCTGCGCCCACTCCGGCCCGATCGCGCCCGAGTTGAACTTCTGTTCCCAGATCGTCCACCCCGCGGCGAGGGCCGACAGCCCGAAGAACGGCGCCAGCCGCACGACCTCGCGCCACGCCCAGCGGCCGCGCACCCACCAGGTGCAAAGTCCGAGAGCCACGGGCAGCATCACGGTCGAGGGCTTGCTCAGGATCGCCAGCACGGCGGCCGCGAGAGCCCCCAGATACCAGCGGCGAGCGCGAGCCGCGGCGGCCGATGGCTCCGCCCCGGCCGGGCCCGGTTCGAGTCCGCGGATCCAGCACCAGGCTGCCAGCAGGAAGAACACCGCCGACTGCGTGTTCTTGAGTTCGCAGATCCACGCGACCGACTCGACCTGCACCGGATGCAGCGCCCAGAGCGCCGCGCCGAGCCAGGCGCCCGGCACCGCGAGCCGCCGGAGCACGCGCCACAGCAGCAACGCCGCGATCACGTGGCAGCCCAGCGTCACCCACCGGTAGCCGAGCGGCTCGAGGCCCCACAGGGCGTGCTGCGCCCAGAAATTGGTCAGGACGAGGGGAAAGTAGTTCGCGCGCGCGGACGTCCAGATCTCCTTCAGCCCGAGCGGACCGACGATCGTGGGATTGGCCGTGATGTGCAGATCGTCGTCCCACAGGAAATCGCCGCCCAGCGAGGGCGCGTACACGCCGACCACCGCCCCCGCCAGGATCAGCGCGGGAAGCCAAGGCCAGCGCCTGGTCCACGAGGAAAGCACGCGCCACCGTCGGCACTCGCGCGACCGAACTCAACCGGGGAACGGAACGGACGATGCGCCCG
>JAEUHA010000570.1 GCA_016793535.1 Opitutaceae bacterium
TGAGGAAGCTTTTGCAGGGAGCGCGGACGTCCACGTCCGCATCGATCGAAACTGCGGACGAGGGCGTCCGCGCTCCCGGGGAACGAACGCTCCCGGGGAATGAACGCTCCCGTTGGAATGCGCGCTCCCAGGGAATGAACCCTCGCGGTGATTGCATCGGCCCTGGCTTCGCCTCCATCGTATCGCCACCCCGATGAACCGCCGCCACTTCGTCCAGAGTTCGCTCGCCGCCGGCGCTCTCGCCGGCTTCCACGTCCGCGCCGCCGACAAGGCCGGCCGCAAGTTCCGCACCGCCCTCGTCGGCGCCGGCTGGTGGGGCGGCAACATTCTCCATGAGGCCATGGCCAGCGGGGAGTGCGACGTGGTGGGCCTCTGCGACGTCGACCAGCGGCAGATCGACCTGACCGCCGATCGCGTCGCCCAGCTCAGCGGCGAAAAACCGCGCCGGTACCGCGACTACCGCGAGCTGCTCGCGCAGGAGAAGCCCGAGATCGTCATCGTCGCCACCCCCGACCACTGGCACGCCCTGCCCACGATCGCCGCCGTGAAGGCCGGTGCGCACGTGTACGTCGAGAAACCGACCGCACACACGATCGGTGAGAGCCAGGCGATGCTCAAGGCGGCGCGCGCCAACAACCGGGTCGTCCAGGTCGGCACCCACCGCCGCGCCTCCCCGCACCTGTCTCACGCCCGCGAGTTCATCCGCAGCGGTGGCGTCGGCACCGTCGGCATGATCCGCTGCCACCTCAATCTCACCGGCACCGGACCCGAGCAGCCGCTCGCCACGCAGCCGGTGCCGGCGGAACTCGACTGGGACGCCTGGTGCGGACCCGCACCGCTCCGCCCGTTCAACGGCGGCGACCCGCGCCAGCCCGACCGCGGCCCCGGCCAGCGCGGCATTCACCCGCGCGGTTTCCGCATGTACCTCGACTACGCCAACGGCCACCTCGGCGACATCGGGGTGCACTGGTTCGACCAGGTGCTCTGGATCACGGGCGAGAAGTGGCCGAAGCGCGTGTTCTCCACCGGCGGGCGTCCGATCAAGGGCGCCCCGGTGCTGACACCCAACGAACAGACGAGCGACGCGCCCGACCACCAGGTGGTGCAGTTTGCGTTCGACCAGTTCACGCTCACGTGGGAGTCGCGCCAGTTCGCCGGCAATCCCTCCGAGCGGGGCGACGTCACCGGCGCGTATTTCTACGGCACCAAGGGCACGTATCATCTCGGGTATCGCGGCGGCGCGTGGTTCTATCCGCTCGACGGCAGCGCGCCGCGGCACGAGAAGCCGACGCTCAACCAGCCCGACGGGCAGAACATCAAGGAGCTGTGGGCCGACTTCCTCGACGCGATCAAGACCGGCCGCCGGCCGCTCTGCGACATCGAGGACGGCCACCGCTCGACCAATTGCTCGCTCCTCGGCATGATCAGCTACCAGCTCGGCCGCAGCGTCGAGTGGGACGGCGCGAAGGAGCAGATCGTCAACGATCCCGCCGCCAACAAACTCCTGCGCCGCGCGTATCGCAAAGGCTGGGAGTATCCGACCGGCTGATTCACCTGGCCGCAGGAGTTGAGGCCACGAAACCCACGAACCACACGAAAAGTCTGTTTCGTGTCGGTCGTGGGATTCCCGGGCAATTCCAAGGTGGAGCTGCTTGTCCCCAAGCGGCTGAACGCAACAGCGAACGCACCGGAGAAATCGCCCACGGAACACACGGAATACACGGAAGCCGGAGTTTTCTCTTCCGTGTATTCCGTGTGTTCCGTGGGCAAAACTAGGCCAGGCTTCTAAGCCCGGCCACGAGCCGGCCGATGCCGTCGCGGGCCGTTTCCGGCGAGAGCGCACCGTACGCCACGCGCAAATGGCAACCGGTGTTCAGGCCGAAGGCGTTGCCGGGTATCACCGCGACGCCGTGTTCGCGGATGAGTCGTTCGGCCATCTCCAGCGCCGTTCGCTCCGATCGCACGCGTACGAGAAAGTAGAATGCGCCCGCGGCCGGTGGCACGACGCAACGGCCTTCCGCCACCAGCATATCGAGTTCGCGCCGGACGATTTCCCGCGAAGCCTCGAGGCCGCGGCGCTGGCCGCGTACCCAGCCCACGCCCGCCTCGAGCGCGCCGACCGCCGCGTGTTGTGAGACGACGGGCGGGCAGATCAGCAGCGTGTCCTGGATCTTGCGCAGCGCCGGCTCGAGGGCCGCCGGGTACACCATCCAGCCGACGCGCCAGCTCGCGAACCCGTGGGACTTCGACAGCGAGAACAGCGAGATCGTGTGCGCCGCGGCGCCGGGTAGCGAGGCGGCCGAGAAGTGCGCGGCGCCGTCGTAGGTGAAATGTTCATACGCCTCGTCGCTGAGGTGGTAGAGCCCGCGTTCCGCGCACAGCTGGTTCACCGCGCGCAGCGCCGCCTCGGGATAGACGGCGCCGGTCGGGTTGTTGGGCGAAACCGTGACGATCGCGCGCGTGCGCGGCGTGATCGCGGCGCGCAGCGCGTCGAGGTCGAGCTGGTAGTTCGCGTCGGTCGGCACCAGCACCGGCCGGCAATTCGCCATCGTGACCGCCATCTCCTGGTTGAAGTAGTACGGGGTCGGCAGGATGAACTCGTCGCCCGGGTCGGCGATGGCCAGGACGGCGTTCATGAACGCCTGGTTGCCGCCCGCGGTCACCATGAGCCGGTTGTCTTGGTCGAGCCGGATGCCGTTCTCCGCGGCGAGCTTCGCGGTGACGGCCGCTAGCAGCTCGGGGATGCCCGCGACCGGCTGGTACTTGTGGTTGGCCGGTGCGGCGAGAAAGCGCTCGAGCCGCCCGTGGATTTCCGGTGGCGGCCCGTAGCCGACCACGCCCTGACCCAGCGAGAGCGTGCCGGGGTGACGGCGGATGAGATCGGCGATGACGGGGATGATCGGCGCCTGCACGGCGCGCAGCCGGAGCGATTCGGGCATGAAGGAATCGACGGCCGAAGCGCACTCCGGCACAAGCGGGAAACATTGGACCGCGGCCGTTCGACCTTTTGGCCCACGGAACACACGGAATACACGGAAGAGTGCACGGTTTCCGTGTATTCCGTGTGTTCCGTGGGCAATGTCCGCGCTCCCGCTTGCTCGCGAGGATTGAACAACCGCCCGCCCTGTGTTCCGTTCGCCGCCTCATGCGTACCCTGCTGGTTGCCCTGTTTCTCGCGCTGACCCTCACGGGCTTCGCCCAAGCTACGCGGCCGAACATCATCTTCATTCTCGCCGACGATTTGGGCTACGGCGAACTCGGCTCGTACGGACAAAAGCTGATCGAGACGCCGCACCTCGATCGCATGGCGGCCGAGGGCATGCGGTTCACCCAGTTCTACGCCGGCAGTACCGTGTGCGCGCCATCGCGGAGCGTGCTCATGACCGGACAACACCTCGGCTTCACGACCGTGCGCGGCAACGCCGGTGCGCGGGGCCGCGAAGCGCAGACCCTGCGCGCCGACGACGTCACCGTGGCGCGGGCACTGCAGCAGGCCGGCTATGCCACCGGACTCATCGGCAAATGGGGCCTCGGAGAACCGGGCACCAGCGGCGAACCCGGCAAGCAGGGCTTCGACTACTTTTTCGGCTACCTCAACCAGGGCCACGCGCACAATCACTACCCGAGCTTCCTGTATCGGAACACCGAGAAGGTCCCGCTGCCGAACGACCTCGTCCAGGTCGGATCGCACGAGGGCTCCGGCTATTCGAAGAACCAGAAAGTGTACGCCGGCGACCTGTTCGCCGAAGAGGCACGGGCCTTCGTCGAGCGGAACCGCACGCGGCCGTTCTTCCTTTTCTACTCGATGGTCACACCGCACGCGAACAACGAGCGCAGCCGCGAGCTCGGCGAGGGCAACGAGGTGCCCGACCTCGGCGTTTACGCCGGGAAGCCCTGGCACGACTCCGCCAAGCGGCACGCCGCGATGATCACGCGCATGGATCGCGACGTGGGCGATTTGATCGCGCACCTCAAGAAGCTCGGACTCGACGACCAGACCCTGATCCTTTTCTCGAGCGACAACGGGCCGCACCGCGAAGGCGGACCGAACTACGATCCGGCGTTCTTCACGCCGAGCGGGCCGTTCAGCGGCCTCAAGCGCAGCCTGACCGACGGCGGGATCCGCGTGCCCTTCCTCGCCCGCTGGCCCGGCGCGGTGAAAGCGGGCGTGGTCTCCGATCACGTCGGTTACTTCGGCGACCTGATGGCGACCTGGTGCGAACTCGGGGCGGCAAAGGCGCCGGCGAAGCTCAACAGTATCAGCATTGCCCCTACGCTCCTCGGCCGCGGCCCTCAGCGGCGGCACGATTTTCTCTACTGGGAATTCTACGAGCAGGGGGTAAGCCAGGCCGTGCTGCTCGACGGCCGCTGGAAGGCGTTGCGACTCCGCACGCCCCAGGCGCCGATCCAGCTGTTCGACCTCAAGACCGATCCGGCGGAGAAGACGAACGTCGCTGCGGCCAACCCCCAACTCGTCGCCCGCGCGGACAGGATCATGCGCACCGAACGGGTCGACAACGATCAGTGGAAGCTCGCCGCCGGGGCCAGGCAGTAGTCGTGCCAGCGTCCGTTGTGCTTTCTGTCATTCTGAGCGCAGCGAAGAATCCATTGGAAGCGACGCTGGTGAACGTCCTGCTGGATTCTTCGCTGCACTCAGAATGACAATCGAAAGAGCCTGAGTGTTGCGGGACATTGGAATCACTCCCTGCGGCAGGGGCGGTTTGCCCCGGAGCGGATCGCTCCTGGGTTAAGTCAGACCCATCCCGCGGCGTGGGGCCACGCCGCTCCACCGGGTCACAACGTCCGGCATGACTGCCAGGCGTAGAACCGCCACTTGCCCCGCTCCTCGCGCCAGACCGCGAGATACGTCAGGTCGAGGGTGTTCGTCGCGCCGGCGCGGGTCCGCAGGTTGACGACCACGCGGCCTTTCATCAGCGCGATCCCGGGCGCGGCCGGGACGAAGGTGCGTTCCTTGTGCTCGAACGACTGATACGCCGTCGCGCCCGACAGGATGCCCTGGATCTGCGAGGCCTTGGTGTCGACCTTGCCGTTC
>JAEUHA010000134.1 GCA_016793535.1 Opitutaceae bacterium
CAAGCCGAAGATCGGCGGCATCCTTGGCGTCGGCCTCGACAACGAGGACGGTCACAAGCGCATCACGCAGGGCGAGAAATTCGTTCTCGTCGGCGGATCCCATGACACGCACGAGCGGATGACCGAGACGATGGTGAAGACGTTCGAGGAGCTCAAACGGCGCGACAAGCACCTGGAAACCGTCGATCCCCGCGAACTGAGCGAGATCATCGCGAAGTCGCAGCCGCGCTGACCCGGTCCGCGCGAGCCCCGGTGCCATCCGTTATGACTCCCTTGCCTTCAACTTCCACAAACCACGAGCCTGGGGAGTCCGCGCCGCCCGTGCCGTCGTGGGTGGTGGGGCTCTGCGGCGTGGCGGCAGTTGCGTCCGGGCTGTTTTCACTTCTCCTGTTCCTGAACCGTTAATTCCCATGTCCGAAAAGATCGCCAACCTGACCACCGACTCCTTCAAGTCCGCCATCGCGGCCTCTGCGACCCCCGTCCTCGTCGACTTCTGGGCGCCGTGGTGCGGCCCGTGCAAGGCGATCGCGCCGACGCTGGAGGAGCTGGCCACCGAACTCGACGGCAAGTTGAAGATCGCGAAGGTCAACATCGACGACAACGACGCCGTCGCGGCCGAGTACGGCGTGCGCGCGATCCCGACGATGATCCTCTTCAAGGGTGGCAAGGTCGCCGAGACTCTCGTCGGCATGATGCCGAAGGCGGCGCTGAAGGCGAAGCTCGCGACGCACCTCGCCTGAGGCGCGGCGCAAAGCTGCTCTTTCTGCGGAAACCGGACTGATGCGCTAGAGCACCAGCCCGGCGCCGAACAGCACCGCATACCCGGCCAGAAGTTTTCCCGTATCGCCCAGCAGAGCAATGAGCTCGCTGGGCGATTTGCTATCCCGTAGCCGCCGGGCATGCGACCACGCGAGCGGCGCCAGGAGCACCGGCAGCAGGCACCACGCCGCATGGCCGCGGAGGAGGAAGACACCGGGCGTCGCCAGCGCGAGCAGCAGGGACAGGCCGAATTGCACGCGCGCCGCCGGGCGGCCGAGCCGGACGACCAGGGTGCGCTTGCCAGCGACCGCATCGGTGTCGGCGTCGCGATAGTTGTTCACGACGAGAATATTCGCCGCGAGCAGCCCGATCGGCACGCCGGCGAGGATCGCCTCCGCGGTCAGGCGCCCCGCCTGCACGAAGTACGTGCCCCCCACCGCCACCAGGCCGAAGAAGAGGAAGACGAACACGTCTCCAAGACCATGATACGCGAGCGGAAAGGGTCCGCCCGTGTAGGCGACGCCGCACAGGATGCTCGCGACACCGACGGCGATGAGCCAGGGACCGCCCCACGCGACGAGGCCCAATCCGACGAGGAAAGCGGCGCCGAAGACGGCGAGCATCGCGCGGTACATGATCGCGGGGCTGATCAGACCCGCGGCCACCGCCCGGCGCGGCCCGACCCGCGCCGCCGTATCGGCTCCGCGGATGAAGTCGTAGTAGTCGTTCGCGAAGTTCGTCCCCACTTGGACCAGCAGCGAGAAACCGAGACACAACGCCGCCGCCCCCGGGTGAAAACGGCCGTCATGCCACGCGAGCGCCGAACCCACGAGGACAGGGGCCACGGCGGCCGGGAGCGTGCGCGGCCGGGCCGCGCCGAGCCAGATGCGAAGGCGTGATTCACTCATCGGTAAGTCTCACGGCCGCACTTTCGGGGCAACCCGACGTCGGCACCGTCATCGCGCGCCTCCCGTGGTTTCGCGATACGCCCGCTCGTTCGGCACGCCGAGCTCGCGCTCGAGGTCCCGTATCCGCGCGAGCACGACATCCCGATCCGCCCCGGGATCGTCGGCGGGCAGGGTCGGATGGAGCCGGACGAGCCATTGCAGCGCCTCTTCGCGGCGGCCGGCCCGCCGCAGCATTTCCGCGTGCAGGCGCGCGGCGTAGTACGGCGCCCGCGGCAGCTCCCAGGCGCGCCGGTAGCTTTCCGCCGCCGCCAGCACATCGCGCATGCGCGTGAGCTGGATCGCCGCCCGCTCGATCCAGAGGTCAGGGTTGGCGGGATGAAAAGCCAGCGCCGCCTCGAGGTGCTGCAGCGCCACCGCCCCCTGCTCCCGGTCGATGCGCTGCTCCACCGCCGTCCCGGCCGCCTCGCCGCCCGCGGCCTCGAACCGCCAGGTGGAAAGATCGTGCGCGAGGATGCGCGCGCCGTTGATCCAGAAGTACGGGGGCCGCGGATCGATTGCCGTCACGAGTTGGACGAGCGTCTGCGTGCCGGGCAGGTCGCGCTTCTCCCACGCCACGAACATCCGAATCCAGGTCGCATCGGCCACCAGCGCCCGGAAGCCGCCGAGCAGCGCCAGCGTGACCCCCTGCCCCGCTGCGGTCAGCGACGAGTCGAGCCGGAGCGCTGGCTGCCGCGCGCGGGTCTCGCTCCACACCGGCGCGATGAGCCGATCGAGCGCGAGGCCTGCCACCACGAGCGCGGCCAGCAGGACGGAAAGCACCCGGAGCCGGATCACGTTCACGTCCGACCTCCCCGCCGCCTGAAACAATCCCTGGATGCAGTCAGCGCCATGGCCGTCAGATCTCACGGTGCCGGAAGCTGTACACCGCCAGGCCGCAGGCGACCGCGACGTAGGCCCACGCGTAGACGCCGACGCGCAGGACGTGCCACCAGGGCGGGGCGTCCGCGGCGTTCAAGGAGTCCGCGAGGGTAAAGACCTGGAAGTTGGGAAACACCGCCGCGATCCCGCCGGCCACGATCCGGCCGAGCCACGCGCCGCCGCGGGTGTAGGCATCCTGCGCCAGGTACTGCAGGTGGCAGATGACGAGAATGAAGAAGCCCGTGACGACGGTGAAAAGCTGGGTTTGGGCAAAGCTCGCCACGAGCAGCGAGAAAGCCGCGAGCACGCTGAGTTTCAGCCACTGCATGAGCCCGGCGAGCGCGACCATGCCATAGCTCACGACCCGTCCCTGCGCGAAGTTGTCCGGATACTCCCGCATCAACTGCCCTTCGCGCCAGAACAACACCGCGGCGAGCAGGCCGGTCAGCAACAGGCAGAAGACGCCGGCCAGGGCGGCGATGCCGGCGAACTTGCCGAGGATGAACTCCGCCCGCCACACGGGCTTGGCGAGCAGCGTCAGCGCGGTGCGATTCTCGATTTCGCTGAAGACGAGCTGCGCGGTCGCCGCCACCGTCAGCGCCGCCCCGAAGAACGCCATCGCGCCAAAGCCGCAATCGGCGAGGAACTTCAGTTCCGGCGCACCGAAATTGAAGTCGCGAAACCACCGCGCGCCGAGCACGAGGGCGAGCGACAGGAAGAGCAGGAAGTTGAACAGCCGCTGGCGCGCCGCCTCCCGCAGGGTGTTCTGCGCGATCAGACCGGTGCGCCGGAACGAGAACGGCACCCGCCGGATCGGGTCGTCGGGGGAGCGCGGCGTCATGACGGAGGGGGCTGGCCGGCGGATCCGCCGCGACCCACGCGCTCGAGAAAGATCCGGTCGAGCCGCGTGCGCGGCGTTTCCACCGTCTCGATCGAGCGGCCGCGCGCCGCGAACCACGCGCGCAATTCGTCCAACTCCGCCGGTGGCAACGCCTCGATCACGAGCGCCTGCCGATCCGCGCGGCCCACCAGGTCGTGCACCGCACCCTCGAGGATCAAGCGGCCCCGGTCGAGAATCGCCACGCGGTCGCAGAGGTCCTCGATCTGTCCCAAGAGGTGGGACGTGATCAGGACGGTCTTGCCCTGCGCCTTCAGCCGCAGGATCAGCGCCGCGATGGCGGCCGAGCCCACCGGATCCACGCCGGCCGTCGGCTCGTCGAGGATCAGCAGCCGCGGATCGTGCACCAGCGCCTGCGCGAGACCGATCCGCTGCAGCATGCCTTTCGAGTAGGTGCCCACCCGCCTATCTGCCGCCTCCGTCAGGTCGACAACCTCCAGCACTTCATCCACCCGACCGGCCAGTCGCGGCCCGGCGAGTCCGCACATCTGGGCAAAAAAACGCACCAGCTCGCGTCCGGAGAGATGCCGGTAGAAATAAGGCGACTCCGGCAGGTACCCGACATCGAGGCGGGCTTCCACGCGATCGCTCGGAACGCCGAACAGGCGACAGCTCCCGGCTGAAGGCTGCAGCAGCCCGAGCAGGATCTTGATCGTCGTGCTCTTGCCCGACCCGTTGGGTCCGAGCAGGCCGAACACCTGGCCGGCCTCGATCCGCAGCGAGAGATGATCCACGGCCCGCAATTTCACGCCGCGCAGCCCGATCGCGAAGTCCTTCACGAGACCGCGCGTTTCAATCGCGGGCACGTCGGACGGGGAAGGCGCGGGCGCGGCGGCGGACATCGCGGTCAACGGATGGAAAACCCGCTGAACTGTGCCGGCCGGCGGGCGCCGCGGCGCTCCATCTTGCGGATGAAACCATGCATGCGCTCCGCCACGGCCGCGACGAAAGCGCTGATTTCCGTCTCCCGGCCCTCGGCCTCGAGCTGCACCCGGCCGTCCGCGAGATTGCAGACGTAACCCGCCACCTCGAACTCGCGGGCGACCTGCAGGACGGTGTAACGGAACCCGACCCCTTGCACATGCCCCGAGAAGTAAACGCTTTCGTGATGTACTTCGGTCATTGGGAAGGCGGAACGTAGGCGCGCGTTTCGGCCCGTTCAACCCGCAAAACGACGCGCCCAGCGGCCCCCCGTTTCGGGGAGGAATTCACGGCGGAATTTTAATTGCGTTTCGAGACGTCGCGATCTCAGTTTCCCGACAACCGATGAGTAACTTTGACTCGGACGGCGGCCCGGAAAATCCGTGGGATGATCGCGGCGATTTGGCGTGGAACGAGTTCGATTGGGAACGTTATCTGCGCGACCAGGACGAGGCGATTCACCGCTACCTGCGTTTCTACGAGAGCTGCAAGGACGTGCCCGATCGGATCGACAAGGTCGCCGAGAAGATGAATTGGGGCGACGACGAATGGACCGACGAGAGCGATCTCGAGGATGATTCGGCCGCCGAAGACATGGACGGCCCGGGTGACAGCGAGGAAGACGTGTACACCCTGCACAAGAATCCGATCTTCATCGCGACCAAGGCGATTTATCTCGGGTTGAACCGCTCCTGGCAGCGGCTCGCGAGCGACCCGGCGAAGGCGCCGCAGTCCCTGGCGATTTCGCTGCTCAATTCGCTGCACCAAGGCGAGGAACATGCGGTGCAGGCGGTGCACGCGCTCGACTTCGGCGATTTCGCGATGGCCATCAGCCTGTTCAAGCGGGCGATGAGTGCGTTGAACGGGACGCTCGCGCTGCTGAGTGCGGACGAAGTGATGCGCTACCGCGGCGTGAGCGAGTGGCGCGACGAAGCGCTACCGCGGCTTTTCGACCTGCGTGAGGTCTGGCTGCGCGTGATCGCGGAGTGCCGCGAAGAGCTCGACCGGCCCGTCGACGACGAAACCTGAACGCGGAATCGCGCGGGCGTGGGTTTTAACCGGGCGCGGGCGCAAATCCGCCTTGCACTTTGTGGCGCCGCCGCTTCGCTCGGCGGTCTGATGATGGAGAGGTGGCTGAGTGGCCGAAAGCGGCGCTTTGCTAAAGCGTTGTAGGTGTAAAAGCCTACCGGGGGTTCGAATCCCCCCCTCTCCGCCATCCTTCGCGCGACGCGCTTCCGATGGCACGGCCATCCTTTCGGAGTCGGTTGAACTCCGGTCCCACCCTGAACGTCCGTCGCCAGAACTGCCCTCCCCTCTGCAGCCTGGGCGCGGGGGCACCGTCATCCCGCGGCCCGGACGTCAAAATCCGTAGGTCGCCCGCAGCGTCCAGGAGTGCCGCACCCGCGGCAACAGGTAGCGCACGATGACTCCGGGCGCGGACGCGGAATACGGGAGCCGGTCTTCCTGCCCGAAGATGTTCTCGACGTTGAGTTGGAGGTCGACGGTCTGGCCGCGCGGAAGCGCAAAGCGTTTGCCGAGCATGCCGTTCCAGGTGATGGCGCTGCGGCCGAGGATCACCGCGTCCTTGTTGCCGCTGTCGAAGCCGATCACGGCGGGGCCGCGGTAGTTGGCTCCGAGGCCGGCGCGCGCGCCGCGCGCGAGGCGCGGCGCGGCGTTGGCAAACCGATAACTCGTAAAGGCGTTGAAGGTCTGTTCGACGTGCGCGAAGGGAGACTTGCCCGTGCCGCGCAGGAATGGATCGGCGACAGCGAGGCTGTAGGCGTAGACGTCGCCGAAGGTCGCAGGGTTGGTCACAAAGTCGCGTTGCGGCGTGCCATCGCGCGTGCGCACGAAGGTCGCGACGACGGCGGGCGTGTCGTCGAGGCGCGCGGTGCTTCCTTCCCAATCCGCCTTCACGGTGCCGAGGAAGGCCATCGAGTCGGAAAGGATGTTGGCCTGCTTGAGCTGGTTGCGGGCGGCGTTGAGCGTGATGCTCCAGCCGGGTGCGAGGACACCGGTGATTTCGATTTCGGTGCCACGGCCCGCGAGGTCGGAGCTGTCGCGCGCCTGCGACTCCGTGTTGAGGAGCGTGATGCCCGCGGCGGTGACGGACGCGGGGAGCGGCTGACCGCGCGCGCGGAGCGTCGTGAGCACGGCGTTCGCAGCGGTGGAGATATTGTTCTTGGGCGCGTTGAGCGAGGGCTGGAACTGGTTGACGCCATCGGCGCGATAGACGTTCACGTTGGCCGAGAGGCGGCCACCCAGGAGCATGAAGCGCACGCCGTAGTCCCGGCCGTCGCCCTCGATGGGCGGCAGCACGCGAGCGAAGATGTCCTTGAAGGCGCCCTGCGGAAACACGCTCTGCGACTGATTGTAGGATAATCCGAGCCACGGCAGCGCGGTGACGACGGCGCCGAGGGTCTTGGTCGCGCCGTTGTTCACGGTGCGCGTCGCGTTCTCGAAGCGATAGGGCCGCACGAGCCAGGCGTTGGTGGAGTTGGGAAGACGCACGCCGCCGGCATCGGCGTCCATCACCTCGGCGCGATCACGGCGGTAGCCGCCGGTGAGCACGATGCGGTCACCGGCCCAGCGGCTCTGCAACGCGAGCATGCCGCTGGTGTTTCGCTGCGCGACCCACGGGTAGAGGTTGTTGAAGACGAAACCGGCCTTCATGCCGGGCGACTCGGGAATCGGATTGGCCCATGCGTCGAGGCCGCCGCGCACGCCGCCGGGTTTGTTGAACTCGAGGTAGGTGCGGCGGAGAATCGTGTTGGTCGCGGAGTCGATGGGCTGGTTGTTGCCGGGCGAGAGATTGAACTCGGCGATGTTGCCGTTGCCGAAATAGCTGCGCTCCTTCTGCCACGCCGCGGCGAAACTGTGCCGCCCGAGCCACGCGCGCCGACGCGCGAGATCCAGTTCGTAGCCGACGGTGGCACGCCATGTCTCGGTGCGCTGGTCGAAGAGCTGGCGCACGGCCTGGGACTGCACGTAGGGCAGGCCGACGAAGGGGTTGGCGCGCGCGACGTCGGGCAGCAGCGTGCCGGGCAGGCGGCCGGCCGCGATGACCGAGTCGCCGTCGGCGAAATAGGCGCCAGGCAGCACGGGATTGGCGTCGCCGATGGCATTGGCGTTGGGTTGGGTGAACCCGCGGTAGTAGGTCGTCCGCACGTAGCCCAACTCGACGCTCACCGGGCCGACGCGCTGGTCGATGAACGCGGACGCAAGGGTGTAGTCGTTGTCCGTGCTCCGGCCGGGGCCGGCGAGGTAGGCGTTGGCGGGGATGACCTGACCGTAAAACGGATCGTCGACAGTGCCACCCGAGGGCGCGGCGCCGGCGCTGATCGTCTCGAAGAAGCCCGGGCCCTGCGTGCCCGCGAGATCGGGGCGCATGTCGGCACCGGTCGTTGAGAGGCGAAACGGCTGCGCGCGGATTTGCGGCGCGTAGACGGCCTGCAGCGTGTTGATGACGCGCAGCAGCGAAGGCGCGGGATTCGTGGCGGGTTGCAGCGGATTGGGGGCGCGCGGGGCGCCGTTCAGCACCCAGCGGGAATAGCCGAAGTCGGCCTGCGGAAAATTACCGGGCGTGACCTGCTGGCGCACCATGCGCTCCACGCCGGCGCGCACCTGCGTGGTCTTGAACGGCTGCCACGTCGTCGCGACCGCCACGCCCTTGGCCTTGAGCATCTCGAACTCGAACCAGCCCGCGCGGTCCTCCCACATGGCGTTGGTGCGGAGCGCGAGTTTGTCCTTGATGAGCGGAAACGCGAAGTCGGCCTCGCCGCGCTTTTTCGCCCAGCGTCCGACGAGCAACTGCGCGGACTTCTGGCGACCGTTGAGCACCGCGCGCTTGGAGTTGAGGTTGAACGCACCGCCGGGCCGGCTGGCGCCGTAGAGGATCGAGTTCGGACCGCGGCTCACGTCGGCCCGGTCCACGTTGAAACGGTCGTTCGCGAGGATGCCGCGGTTCTGGACCATGTTGGGCAGGTAGTCGCGCGTGATGACGGATTCGGTGAAACCGCGGATCGTGGCGCGGACGTCCCACGCCTGCGCGAGTCCGCCGCCGGAATCGGTGCGCTCGTTGTCGGAGCTCATCGCGAACTTCAGCATGTCGCCGACGTTCTCCGCGCCGATATCATCGAGAAAGTCCTTCGTGAGCACCGAAATCGCGGCCGGCGTGTGAAACAGCGACGCGTTCATGCGCGTCCCGGAAAGCGTGTTGGCCGCGCGATACCCGTCATCGCCCTGAGTCGAAACGAGAAAGGGTGAGAGCTGCACGGCTCCCGTGGAGTCGGACGGAGCCGTGGTCGGCGACGCGACCTGGGCCGTCAGCGGGACGGAAAGCGCAGACACGAACAACAACGACAGGACGCGCGAAGACATGGTGGAGGCAGGGAGGCGTGGGGTTAGCCCAGGAAACGTAGTCGGGGCCCGGCGCGGGGTTGCGCCGGCGGCACCGAACATGGAACGCGTAGCCCGGTCAGGGCAAGCGCCGCCCGATGCGGCGGAAACATCCTGCACCGGTGGGCGACCTCACCGGGCCGGGGCGAGATCGGCGAGCGTAAACCGCGCGAACGTGATCCGTTCCCGAGCGGATTTCTCCCCGCGCTCGTAGAGGCAGCCGACGCTCGTGTCGCCGAGCATGACCAGATTGGAATAGGCGGCGGGCCCTTCGTGCAGGACGAGTTGACGCGGCCAGGTGCGACCATCGTCGGCACTCGCCTTCACCGTCAGGCGCTCGCGCTTGGTCGAGGCGGGATTGGAGAAGAGATGGAGCTTCGCCGCCGTCGCCCGGATGATGCTCGCCTGGCACACGGGCTCGATGAGGTCGGGCACGTCCACGGGCGCGGTCCACGTGAGGCCGCCGTCGGAGCTCGTCGCATGCGTGCGGCGGTTGCGGCCGAAGTACGACCGCATGTTCATGATGAGCGTCCCCCGGCCGTCGAAGCTCTCCACCACCTGGCACTCGTTGGTCTTGGGCCGGATGACGCCGCCAAGTTTCCAGGACGCGCCGCGGTCGTCTGAATAGATCGCATGCGCGCCGTACTCGAAGGGACCGTTGCGGACCTTGCCGTTGGGATCGTCGTAGCTGTGATCGCTCGGAATCACGAGGCGTCCCGCGTGGGGACCGTGCTTGATCTGGATCCCGACCCCGGGGCCGGTCGCATACCAGCCCCACTTCGGATCCTTGGTCGTCCGCGTGATTTCGACCGGCGAGGTCCAGGTCGCGCCATGATCGCGGGAGTGTGCGACCCAAACCGTGCGCGTCCCCTTGGTTTCCTTGCGGATGATGGCGTCCTCCTTTTCGGTGCCGATGTTGTGGGTGAGCAACAGCCAGACGGTGCCGGTCGTTTCATCGAGCACCGGACAGGGATTGCCGCAGGTGTTCTCGGCATCGTCCCAGATCACCTGGATCGGTCCCCAACTGCGGCCGCCGTCCGTGGAACGCCGGAGCAGCAGGTCGATGTTGCCCGCGTCGCCCGCGCCCGACTTCCGTCCTTCGCAGAACGCGAGCAGGTCGCCGTTCGCGGCGCGAATGACGGCAGGAATCCGGAACGTGTGGTAGCCGTCGCGACCGGACACGAAGACCTCGTGTTGCTCGACTGCCGCGCGAGCGACGGCCGACAGCAGCACGAACAACGCGAGGAGCACGAATGGAGTCGTCTTCATCGGAGTATCGCGTCGGCCGTCACTTCTTCAGGAACAGGATGCAGATCGGACCAGGAACGTTGATGACGCCCTTGGTCTGATACGTGAGCTCGCCGGCCTGGGGGTCGACCTTGTGCACGGAGACCGTGTTCGAGTCCGCGCCTGCCGCGAGCAACCAGCCGCCATCCGGCGACAAGTTGATGTTGCGGGGAAACGCGCCGCGCACCGGCTGCACCTGGATGACCTCGGCCGCGGCCGTCGCCGGGTTCACGCGGAAGACCGAGACGGTGTCATGGCCGCGGTTCGAGAAATACACGAAGCGACCGCCCGGGTGCATGAGAATCTCAGCGCCGGAGTTGTGCGTCTCCCTGGCCTTGGCCGCCTCGCTGATCGATGGCACGGTGCCCACTTGCCGCGCGGTGCCGTTGGCGGCGTCCCAGGCGAACGCGGTCATCGACACGGAAAGCTCGTTGAGCAGGTAGATGAATTTGCCGTCGGGGGAGAACTTGAGGTGCCGCGGACCGCCGCCGCGCACCGACGCCGCAAAACCGTGGCGGGTGATCGACGGCACGCTCGCATCGATCTTGTAGATCACGATCCCGTCGAGCCCGAGATCCGGCACGAGGGCGAAACGTCCGTCGGGCGAGAACCCGGCGTAGTGCGGGTGCGGCGAATCCTGCCGCTTGTCGACGACCTTGGCGCCGCCTTCATGCTCGATGACCTTGGCCGGCCCGAGCTTGCCCGCCGCATCGAGCGGAAACAGCGCCACGGAACCGCCGCCGTATTGCGCGGTGAGCAGGAATTTGCCGGACGAATGCACGGCGATGTGAGCCGCGCCGCCGTCGCCCGTGGGTAGTTGGTTGATCAACTCCAGCGCGCCGTCCTGCCCGATCCGATACGCGGCGGCGCCGGGGCCGCCCGGAAACGTCGCGACGGCGTAGAGTTTCTGACCATCGGGGTGCAGCGCGAGGAAACCGGGCGAACCGATCTCCGCCGCCACCACCGCGGGCGCCAGCTTGCCCGTCGCAGCATCGAACGTCGACCGGTAGATGCCCTTGGTCCCCTGCCCGCTCGTGCCGAAATACACATGCGAGACTTGCGCCGAAAGCGCGGGGGCGAGACCGGAAAGGGCCAGCAGCAACACCAGGGGGCGAAGGGGTAGTTTCATCGGGGCGTGAATTTGCACGCGCCCGAGGTCCGCGCCAAGGCGGATCGGCGGGATGAGGAATAGTTGAGAGATGAGAGTTGAGGGTTGAGAGACCGATCCGGAATTTCCAGCGCCGTCCTCCAAGCCACGATCTACCGCCCACCTGCTCAGGCCTGAATGACTGGAGCAGCCCGCTGGGCGTGGTCGGTTTCCACGACGCGTGGATCGCAGGCAGTCGGATCGCTTATCTCGGCGTCTCTCAACTCTCATCTCTCAACTCTCAACTCCGTCCTCTCCACGTCCTCCCCCTCACCCATCCAGCGGCGACCTCACGCCCAGCCCGGGTTTCTGCATCACGTGCGTGTAGATCTGCGTCGTCTCCACGCTGTCGTGGCCAAGCAGTTCCTGGACGGTCCGGATATCGGCGCCCGCCTCGAGGAGGTGGGTGGCGAACGAGTGTCGAAGGACGTGGGGCGAGACGCGCTTGTCGATCTTCGCCTGCCGGGCCGCGCGCTTGATGGTGTTCTGGAACGTCGTGTCGTTCACGTGGTGACGCCGGCTCTCGCGGGTCGCGGGATCCACGCTGGTCTCGCGCGAGGGAAACAGCCACTGCCACTCCCAGGTTTCGCCGGCGCGGGCGTACTTGCGCGCCAGGCCTTCGGGCAGCCAGACGCCCGGGAGCCCCGCCGCCCGGTCGTCCGCATGCAGTTTCCGGAGGCGGTCGAGGTGCGCGACCAGCGGCTCCTTCAGCCGGACTGGCAGGACCGTGACCCGGTCCTTGTCCCCTTTGCCGCTGCGAATCATCACCCGGCCCCGGTCGAGGTCCAGGTCCTGCACCCGCAGGCGCAGCAGTTCCATGAGTCGCAAGCCGCCGCCGTACGCGAGCTCGGCCATGAGCCGCGCGGTGCCGTCGAGGGCGGCGAACAACCGCGCGCATTCGTCGCGGCTCAGCACCACCGGCATCCGGCGGCGCGCGGACGCCCGCTCGAACTCCAGCGGCTCAAGCCGGCGACCCAGCGCCTCCTGTTGCAGGAACACGAGCGCATTCAGCGCCTGGCGCTGGGTCGAGGGGCTCGCCCGCTGCCGGACTGCGATCTCCGTCAGGAAACCGGACACCTCGAGCGCGCCCGCCGCGTACGGCGTGCGTGGGTGGAGGTAGGCAGCGAATTTTCCGGCCCACGCGCGGTAGGTCTGCTCGGTCCGCCACAGAAAGCCCTTGCGTCGCAGCGCCGCGATCAGGTCGCGCTCCCAGTCGGCGCCACCCAGGTCATCGCTCGCCCGCGGCGGCACCTGGCGCGGCGCCGGCACGGCGGGTGGCGCAGGTGCCGCGGACGCCACCGCCCCGACGCCCGCGGCGACATCCTCCACCCCGCGCGCCGCGGAGCGAAACAGCCAGCGCAGGGCCTCGCGTGCCGTCGACGACTGCGGCGCCTCCGCCGCGAGATAGTGCCGGGCCAGCGCCACGGTCGCGGGCGCGCGTTGGTTCCGGCAATACCGGAAAAAGCGGACGACTTCGCGGCCGTGATTCGATTGCGTCCAGGGCGAAAGCCCGGACGCCGCGAGCGCGTCGCTCCAGTCCGGAAAACGCAGCGCCTCCCCGTCCGCGAGAGTGTCGATTGCCATGCTCCCCGGTGAGCGGACGGCATCGACCGGGCAACGGCCCGGTCTACCCGAAACAAGGGGGAGCCGTCCGGGGACCGGCGGCTTGCCCTGGCCCGGTCAACGGAACGGAATCGGCGCGTCCGGTGCCACCTCGGCGCCCTCCCACGTGATCCGCTTCGTCGCGGCATCGAAGGTAAGCACGCGATTGGCGCTGCCGGGCGCGGCGGGCACGTCGACCTTGGGCAGCCAGCGGCGGTGATCCGCCAGCACCGCCTCGAAACCGGAACGGCCGGCGAGATTCGTCCACTCGTGCGGATCCTGCTGCAGATCGTAGAGCTCCTCGCTGCCATCCGCATACCGGATGTAACGCCAGCGTTCGCTGCGGATGCCGTGGTTACCCTGGTTGTGCGTCGTGATCGCCGGCCGCTCGCGGGGCGCGCGGGCGTCCTTGAGCTGCGGCACGAGGCTCAGGCCCTCGACACCTGCGGGGGCGGACAACCCGGCGAGTTCCGCGACGGTGGGATAGATGTCGAGCAGTTCCGCCGGCCGCGTCACGCGCCCGCCCGCACTCACGCCCGGTCCGGCGACGAGCAGTGGCACGCGCGTCGACCGCTCCCACAGGGTGTTCTTGCCGCTGATTTCCTTTTCCCCGAGGTGATAGCCGTGGTCGCCGGCGAGCACGACGATGGTGTTGTCGCGCTGGCCGGATTGCTCGAGGGCCGCGAGCACGCGGCCGACCTGCGAATCCACGAAACTGATACTCGCGAGGTAGCTCCGCGCGAGATTGCGCCACTGGTTGGCCTCGCGCAGCCAGGTCAGGCGCGGCTCGGGCAGCAGCCAGTGCAGGTACCAGGAAAAGCGCGGGGTGCCCGCGCGCTCGTTCGGCCGCACCGGCGGGAGCACGCGGTCGTCGTCGGGGTACATGTCGTACCACTTCTGGGTCACGTAGCACGGGACATGCGGCAGGAAAAATCCGACACTCAGGAAAAACGGCTGGTCCTTCGGCGCGGCCGCGAGCTGCTCGATCGCCCAGTCGGCGACCTTCCAGTCACCCTTGTCCTCATCGCGGTGGGGAAACGTGCCCCAGTCCATCAACGGGTGGTTCCCGCCCGGCGTCGCGCCGATCAGCTTCTGCGGCGGGCGCACGCCGACCCCGCCGGCCGCCCCCATCTGGTCAAACTCGGTCGCGCGCAGCGCGGGCGGGATGACGTGCCAGATTTTGCCGACGCTCAGGGTGCGATAGCCGTGCTGCTTGAAATACTGCGGCAGCGAGGGCCGGTCCTTCCAGGCCGGCAGCGACCGAATCGACGGCGCGAGCCCGTGGATGCCCGTCGTGCTCGGCCGGGCGCTCATGAGCATGCTCGCGCGCGACGGATTGCACAGGGGCGCCTGGCAGTGCGCGTTCAGGAAGGTCGTGCCGCGCCGCGCCAGTGCCTCGAGGTGCGGCGTCTGCGCGAGCGGGTGTCCGCCGAGAGGCGAAACCCAGTCGTTGAGGTCGTCGACCATGATGAGCAGCACGTTGGGCTTTGCCGCGGTCGCCGCCGCGGACGCCCCGGACATTCCGACGATCGCGAGGCACACGGCAAGGCACGGCAGGAGGCGGGGTAGGCACATGGTCACGAAAGGTGGCGGAGTTGGGAAAAGGCCCAAGCAGAAAACCGTCGCTACCAGAGCGGCGTGGCCTGGGTGGCACTCCATTTTTCCCAGCGCGCGACGAGTTCCGCCAGGCGCTCAGGCTGGGCGGCGGCGAGATCGGACTGCTCGGACACATCCGTCGCGAGGTTGTACAACTGCCACGCGCCGGTCTGCGCCCCGGCGCCATGGCGCACGATCTTCCAGTCGCCGTCCCGCAGCGCCCGCCGCGGCCCGGCCCGCCAATACAATGTTCGCGCCGGCGCCTCCCCCCGCGTGACCAGCGGCACGAGGTCGCGGCCGTCGAGGGCCTGGGCGGGCACGCTGACGCCGCCGGCCGCCAGCGCGGTCGCCGTGAGGTCAGGAGAGATCACGGGCGTGTCGATCACCTTGCCCGCCGGCAGTCGCGCCGGCCAGCGCACCACGAACGGCACGCGCAGGCCGCCTTCGTAGAACTGGCCCTTTTCGCCCCGCAGCGGTGCGTTGCTCGACGTCAGTTCGCGGGTCGCGCCGCCGTTGTCGGCCAGGAAGATCACAAGCGTGTTCTCCTCCAGTCGCGCCTCGCGCAGCGCCGCGAGCACGCGACCGACACCGTCATCGAGTTGCGCCAGCAGCGCCGCGAAGATGCGCCGGTGGATATCAGGAATGGCCCGGAAGCGTTCGAGGTAACGTTCGTCCGCCTGGAGCGGGCTGTGCACCGCATTGTAGGCGAGATAGAGAAAGAACGGCTGACTCCGGTGCCGCTGGATGAAGTCGACCGCCTCGCGGGTGAAGGCCTCGGTGAGGTGCGCGGACTCGCTCACCGGCTGGCTGCCGCGGAGCAGCGGATTGTCCGCATCGTAGTCCGGCTCGACGTTGTTCAGGTGCGTCGTCCAGACGATGCGGCCGTCCGGCGACGTCCAGCGTCCCTTGCCGCCATCCGGCAGCGCCGGGCGGCGCAGCCAGGTTGTCACTCCGCGCCAGGGCGGGGGTACGTAGTAGTGCCCCTCGTGCAGAAAGCCGAAAAACTCGTCGAAGCCGCGCCGCTGCGGATGGAACGCCGCGGTGCCGCCGAGGTGCCATTTGCCGACGAGGCCGGTGGCATAGCCCACGTCCCGCAGCCGCGCCGCCACGGTGCGCTCGGTCGCCGGCAGCCCGATGCGGGGATCGGCGTTGGCCGCGCCGATCGGATTGCTCTCGAAACCGAACCGCGTGTGGTTGCGCCCCGTGAGCAGCGCCGCGCGGGACGGGGCGCAGAAGGAGGCGGTGACATAACCCTGCGTGAAACGGACGCCTCCCGCCGCGAGCGCGTCGAGGTGCGGCGTGGGAATCTCCCGGCCGCCGTAGCAACCGAGTTCCCCGTAGCCGAGATCGTCGGCGACGATGAAGACCACGTTGGGCCGCGCCGGTTCGGCCGCGGGAAGCGCGGCGGCGACG
>JAEUHA010000573.1 GCA_016793535.1 Opitutaceae bacterium
CTCGCCCACCGCCACCAGGTCGATCTCCGTGGGTGCGCGGCCGGTGAGCGACGCGGACTGGAGCACCTGGGTCCAGCGCCGCACATCGTCCGCGCGCAGGCCGACGAAGCTCTGTCCGATCAGGTAGGCGAGGAAGATCTCTTGGTTGTCGCGGCCGAAGCGGCCGTAACCGTAGTCGCGCCGGTCGTGCCCTGTCTCGGTCTCGCCGATCCCGCGCAACTCTGCCGCCAGGACGACGTGCCCGGCCTGCACGAGTCGTTCGATGGGGCCACCCGGCGCCGCATCCGCCGCCATCCCGGTGCCATGGAGGTAGAGTGTGCTCCGGCCCGCGGGATTCGCCGGGATGAACGCGAGCGCGGGGAGCCGCAGGCGCTCATCCACGGTGAGCACCAGCTTGCGAATCGTATAGCCCGGCCGGGACAGGGTGCCGACGGTTTCAACCTTGGGCGGCGGGACCTGGTCCGGCCGCTGGGCACCGATCGTCTCCCGCACGAGCTGGCGCCGGGCCGCGGGAGAGAGGGCCGCCCAGACCGGACGACGCTGGTCGCGGAGGGATGCCGCGATCCCGGCGTTGATCTCGAACACCGACCGCTCCCCGGGCAGGAGCATGACCTGGCCGCGCGGTGTGCAGTAGAGCTGCTCTTTCGTCCAGTCGGCCCGCGTGAGCGCGCGCAACTGGTCGTCGGTGAAGGTGTCGGGCAGCGTATCCACTTCCCGGATCAGCTTCTCCGACCCGAGCAGCCAGCGGTGCATCCAGCGGACGGCCGCCTCGCGCTGCTGCAGGGTGTAACCGTGCGGCGCATCGGGCGCGTTCAGGTCGACGGCCTCGGCGCGGCCGAGGCGCGAGTAGAAGCGCTTCGCCTCGATGAACAACTCCGCGGTCCCGCGAAAATCGAAGGTCGCGTCGCGCGTGCCCGCCAGGATGAGCGTGGGTTTGGGCGCGCGCATGATGACGTAGTCCGCCTCATCCAGGCCAAAATCAATCTGCCCGAAGATATTCTGCTCCGCGTCCTGCGCCCCCTGGGAATCGATGAGCCGGCGGAATGTCGTGAGGTAGCACACCGGCGCGGCCGCCACGATGCGTTCGTCGAGGGCCATCAGGTAGGCCGTCAGCGTCCCGCCGCCCGAGTTGCCCGTGCAGCCGATCCGGTCGCCGCGGATGTCGGGCCGGCTCTGCAGGTAGTCGATCGCGCGCATGCCGTCCCAGATGCGATACTGGGCCACGTTGGTCCCGAGCAGGATGCTGCCCACGCCCATCATCGTGTGCTCGACCGTGCAGAGCACGTGCACGTTCGGGTGCGGCACCGGCACCCGCGGCGCGCCGTCAAAGTGAGTGTACTCCCGCGACGTATCCAGCATCTGATAACGCTCGCCCTGGCCGATCGGATCGTAACACAGCGCCGCCATGCCGTTTCGCGCGAAAAGGATGCAGACCTGCTGGTAGGCCGCCGCCGCCTTCCCGTCGTGGCTGTGGCCGCAGGGCACGATGACTCCCGGCCACGGGCCGGTGCCCTCGGGCAGGTAGAGATTGGCCGTGACGTGATGGCCGGGCCGGCTCTCGAACAGGATGTTCTCCACCCGATAGCCGCGGCCCTGCAGGCGCCCGACCACCCGGGCGTTGAGCGGGGTGCGCTCGGGCAGGCCGCCGAGCTGGCGCAGGAAAAAGTCCTTTCGCTCGGCCTGCCAGGCGCGCAGGGCGGACTCGCGCTTGAGCATCTTCTCGAAGGCCGCGCTCCGCCGGTCCACCCGCTGATAAAACTCGTGCTTCAGCCAGTGCTCCAGCTGCTTTCCCGGCGCGACCCCGCCGGCGGTGGCCCGCAGCACCGAGAGGTCCTCCGCGGCGACGAGGCGCGCGAACGTGAGCAGGCACAGGACGCTGGTGGTGACGAAGCGGATGCCGTGAGCCTTCATGATTCCATTCCCCTCACGCGCAGCACAACCGCGCCTCCGCACACTCGCAATCCGCAAACCCGCAGCGGATGTCCGTCCGCCCCCTTCGGGTTGGCCCTTCGGAATCGGCAGCACGGGGTCGATCGGCCGCACGACGTCAGGCCGCTGACGGCGATGTCCGTTGCGCACGACAGGCGTTTCCCAACCGCCGCGTCGCCGAACCGCCCGCTCCGCCGCTGCGGCAAGCTGTTTCTTCGCGTCCGCCTGCTTTCGCACTCGCCACGTTTCCGCCCACTTTCAACGCTCCATCCCGCTCCCCAAGAAGCTCCCTATGCCTCCGCTCGCCTCCCCAGCGGCGCGCGGCCTCTTCGTCCTCCTCGCTTTTACCCTGCTCGCCGGACTCCGCGCCAGCCCCGCGCTTCCGACCGGCGCCCCTGCGTTTCTCGACGACGTCCAGTTGCGCACGTTTCGCTGGTTCTGGGACAACACCGACCCCGCCACCGGTCTCGTCCCCGACCGCGCGCCCAAGCCGCCGTTCTCGAGCATCGCCGCCATCGGTTTCGGTCTCACCGCCTACGGTGTCGGGGCCGAGCGCGGCTACGTGTCGCGCGCCGAAGCCGCGGACCGCACGCTCACCACACTCCGCTTCCTCGCGCGTGCGCCGATGAGTGCCTCGCCGCAGGGCACGAGCGGCCACCGCGGCTTCTACTATCACTTCCTGCAACTCGGCTCCGGCCACCGCTACAAGACCAACGAACTTTCCTCCATCGACACCGCGCTCCTCATGCTCGGGGTCCTGTTCAGCCACGAGTATTTCGACCGCGATTCGCCGGCCGAAACCGAGATCCGCGCCCTCGCCGAAACACTCTACCGCCGCGTCGAATGGTCATGGATGGCGGACCCGACGCAGCGCCCCGAAGGCCCGCTTCTCCGCATGGCCTGGCGCCCCGAGTCCGGCTTCGGCGCATCCACGTACCAGGGCTTCGACGAGGCGCTCTTTCTCTACGCCCTCGCCCTCGGTTCCCCCACGCACCCGGTCTCCGCCGAAGCGTGGGCCGCCTTCACCGCGACCTATCGCTGGGACCGGTTTCACGGCCAGGAGTTCGTCCAGTTCGGACCGCTCTTCGGCTACCAGTACGCCCACGTGTGGATCGACCCGCGCGGCCTGCAGGACGCGTTCTTCCGCGCCAAGGGCATCGACGCCTTCACTCACTCCCGCCGCGCCACCTACGCCAACCGGGCCCACTGCATCGCCAATCCCGGCGGCTTCGCCGACTACGGCCCCGACATCTGGGGTCTCTCCGCGTCCGATGGCCCCGCGATGGTCACGGTCACGCGCGGCTCCCGCACCCTGCGCTTCAGCACCTACGAGGCCCGCGGTGCCAGCAGCCACCACACGCACGACGACGGCACGCTCACACCCACCGCCGCCGGCGGCTCCATCCCGTTTGCGCCCGAGATCGCGATTCCCGCCCTGATGGCGATGCGTGATCGCTACGGGGATCGCGTCTATAACCGCCACGGTTTCGTCGACGCCTTCAACCCCACCTACCGCGCCGAATTCGGTCCCGTCGAGCGCGGCACCGTCGATCCGCAGCATGGCTGGTTCGACAGCGATCAACTCGGCATCGATCAGGGCCCGATCCTCCTGATGATCGAGAACCACCGCACCCGCTTCATCTGGGAGACGATGCGCCGCAACCCGCACCTCGTGCGCGGTCTCCTCCGCGCCGGTTTCACCGCGCCCTGGCTGGCCGACGCGATCGCCCGCACCCACGAGTAGGCCCGCCCCGGACGTCCGCCCGTGACGTGCGCTCAGAACGAGACCGTGGCCGTGAACGTGACTTTCCGCGGATCCGGATAATTGAAGAACCCGGGCGTCTGCGTCAGCGGATTCGCCGCCAGCCCGCCCACGCGGTGCACGTTGATCGAGTAGAAGCGCGGATCGTCGTCATCCAGCACGTTGTCGATGTTCAGCTGGAACTTCGTCCGGTAGCGGCCGAACCTCGTCTCATACGCCACGTGCATCGCCGTGTTGTAGTACTCCGGCGCATACGTGTAGGCGAACGCCGAGTCGGCCCGTTGCTGCGGCGTCGGTGACGTCGTGTTGAACAGGATCTGCGGATCGCGGTTGCCGATCTTCTGCCGGCCCCGGAAAAACGCGCCCGCCCCCACCGCCAGGTCCTTCCAGCGCCCGTCGGTGAAGCGGTACGTCGCATAGACGTTGCCGGTGTGATCGAGCGTCCCGTTCAGCCGCGCGCCCGCCACGGTCGTCAGCAGCGTCTGGTCGAGCGCATCAAGATTGCTGCGGATCGAATTGATCTCCGCCTGCGAGAGCGCGACGCCGTTCACGCCGCGACCCGTCCGCATCGCCTCCTCCCACGTCGCCCGGTGCAGTGCATTGTAGCGCTTCGTGTCCGCCAGCCGGTCCACGATCGCGGTGTCCGGCAGGCTGAACCCGGCCGTCAGCCGGAGGTTCGGCGTGGGATTCGCCGTGATCTCGAATTCGTAACCGTCCGCCGTCAGCGATTCCGTGTCTCGGAAGTCGATGTTGTAGCGCCGCTCGTCGATCGTGACCGTATAGCCCATCGCCCGCCAGAGACCACGCAACGCGCCGGCGTTGGTGCCCGTGATCCGGTCGGTCTGCTTCGAATCGTAGCGGCTGAACGACGCGTAGAGCCGTCCATCGGCGAGATTCAGCCGGATGCCGTAATCCTTGCCCGCGCCGCTGGTCGGTCCGAAGGGCGAAAGATCGAACCGGGGCAGCCCCGGCGTCGCCGGCGTGAAGTTTTCCGAGTAGTTGTAGAAGAAACCCAGCCACTTCGAGCGCGGAAACGGATACACCACCGCCCCGGCCGAAAAGGTCGTCGCGTGGCCGGTCTGCTGGGTGGGCGGCAGCAGGATCGCGCCCGTCGGCGTCTGCTCCCCGTTCTGCTGGCTGCGATCAAAGGTGTCGTAGCGCACGCCGCCGAGCAGCGAGATGCGGTCACCCCACAGCGTCGTGTTCGAGACGAGCTGCCCGTAGTCGAGCACGTCGTCAGTGTGCGTCGTGAAGAAAACCTTCCGGTATTGGATATCCACGCCCGGAATCTGCGGCAGGCCCATCACCGGGTAGCGGCGCGGCTCGTCCCAATAGAGGCGGTAGCGCACGATGTTCTCCTCGAGCCGCAGGTCGGGGTTCGGGCCGTTCACGCGGCGCTGGAAGTGCGACTCCAGGTCAAAATTGAACCACCGCCGCCCACCCGCGACCGTGAACCGCTGCTTCACGTCGAGCCCGCGGACGCTGGTCGCCAACCGGTACGTCGCCAGCCCGCGGATTTCGTTCACCGTCCGCTGTTGCGGCTGCGCGCCCACCGCCGCATCGGAATACGGCACGCCGAATTTTGCATTGGGCCGCCCGTCCGGCAGCTGCCGGTTGATGTCGACGCGCCGCGTGCCGAAGAGCTCCGTCGTCTTCGCGATGCGGTCGTCGTCGAAATAGTAATACGACACCTGCGCCTCCAACTCGCGCGTGAACCGGTGGTCGAACCATAGCGTCACCGTGTTGAACTGGTGCGTCGCCGTGCCGTCGGGCGGCTGCACCGTGAACTTCCGGCTCGGCAACGCCGGCGCGTTCGGGATGTCACTCCGCGGCACTTCGCGGAGCGAGGCGCCCGTACCGAGCGTGATGAACTGGTTCTGCCAGTTCTGAAAACCCGCCGCCGGCACGGCCGGCAGCACGAGGAAATACGGCTGCGTCGCCTGCAGCGATACGCCCGCCGCGGCGCGCTCCGCTGTCGGAATCGCGCCCGCGCCCGCAATGTCCGCCGTGCGCCCGGTCCAGTACGAGGAGCCGTCCGCGTGGTTGATCGAGTAGGTCAGCCGCTCTTCATGGCTCCACTCCGTCTCCGCCCGAATCTCCGTGCGCTCCGTCAGGCGGAACCGCGCCGCCAGGTGCACCGCCTCCTTGTCATGGTCGATCCCATCGCGCCAGTCCTTGCCGCGCTGATACAGTCCGTTCACGCGCGCCGCGAAGCGCGGGGTGATCCGCTGGTTGACGTCGAAGGTCCCGCGCCAGCCGCCATAGCTGTCCGCCTGGAATCGCAGCGAACGGAGGTCGCGATCCACGCGCGGCACCTTCGTCCACGTGGTGGGCTGCCCGCCGAGTTGCGCGTCGCCGTAGACAATCGAGTTGGGCCCGCGCGCAAACTCGAAGCGCTCCGTGTTGTAGGTATCCGCCGCGCCGTAGAAGTGGAAATAGTTGCGCGTCGGCACGGTCGTCCCCGAGCCCACGCCGCGGATGTTGTACTCGTAGTCGCCGAAAATGGTCTCCTGCTGCCGCAGGTTTCCCGGCGCCACGTTCACCGTCCAGAAATACGCCTGGCGGATGTTCGTCAGCACCAGGTCCTCGATGAACTCCGCCGTGATCGCCGAGATCGCCGATGGGATGAGTTCGAGCGGCAGACTCGTCCGCCCGCCCGCGAGCGAGTTCACCGCCCGGTAGCCGCGGTCCTCGCTCGTCGAGACCTCGAAGGCCGGGAGCTGCACCACCTTTTCCCCCGCGGAGCCGGCGGGCGGGACGGATGCCGGCGCCGACTGGGCGCGCAGCGGGATCAGGGCGGGCAACGTGCCGACAAGCACGGCCCAAAGGCAGAGACTGGCTGGTTTCATGGGAGGGGGTTGCAGACCGGGGGCCGCTGGACACGGCCCGAGGCGTCTTTTCTGAATCAGCCACCGCCCCGGGGCTCAAGCTCTCCCCGTGGCGACCACGTGACGCCACACACGCTCGCCACCCGCCGCGGAACACGTTCTCTCTGTCGGGCTCATGCAGTTGAAAGATGAGAGTTGAAAGACGTACGGCGCGCGGGCGCGGGCTGGAATCACTGCCAGCCGGCAGCCCGCACCGAAAGGTGAATTCGCCTTCCGTCTGCCTACTGGTTGTTCCTCCCCTCTGGTTCGGATCTTTCAGCTTTCAACCTTCAACTTTCAACTGCATGCCTCCGGCTCAGTCGGAACGATATCCATGAACACCTCCCCGCTCATTGCCCAACTCACCGCGTGGCGCCGCGATTTCCACCGCCACCCCGAGCTCGGCTTCTGTGAATTCCGCACGGCCGCCCGCGTCGCGGCCGAGCTGGAGAAATTCGGCTGGCAGGTCGCCGCCGGCCCGGAGGTCATGCGCGCCGACGCGCGCATGGAGGTTCCGCCCGCCACCGAGATCGCGGCGGCGCGCGCGGAAGCCCTGCGCGATGGGGCCGATCCCGCCTGGGTCGGCCGCTTCGGCGACGGTCTCACCGGAGTGGTCGGCACCTTTGACACCGGCCGGCCGGGGCCGACGGTGGCGTTCCGCGTGGATATGGACGCGCTCCCCGTCCGCGAGAGCGACGATCCCACCCACGCGCCGGCGCGTGAAAAGTTTTCCTCCGGCCGCCCCGGGCGCATGCACGCCTGCGGCCACGATGGTCACACCGCGATCGGGCTCGGCCTCGCCGCCACCCTGCCCGCGCTCGCCCGCGACTGGCGCGGACGGATTAAACTTATCTTTCAGCCGGCCGAAGAGGGCTGCCGCGGCGCGAAGTCCATGGTCGCCGCCGGCGTGCTCGACGACGTGGATCACTATTTCGCGACCCATCTCGGCATCTCACTCACGGAGACCGGCGCCGTCGCGTGCGGCACCTCCAACATTCTCGCGACGGCCAAGATCGATGCGACGTTCCGCGGCGTCGCCGCCCACGCCGGCGTCGATCCGCACCTGGGGCGCAACGCCCTGCTCGCCGCCGCCACCGCCACCGTCCAGCTTCACGCCATCGCGCGCCACGGCGCCGGAGCTTCGCGGGTCAACGTCGGCCTGCTTTCCGGTGGCACCGGTCGCAACATCATCGCCGACACGGCCACGCTGAAGCTCGAGGTCCGCGGCGAGACCACGCCCATCTGCCAGTGGATGCGCATGGAAGCCGAGCGGGTCCTCCGCGCCGCGGCCGCGATGCACGGCGTCGAGATCGTGCTCGAGGACATGGGTGAGGCGGGCAGCGCGCCGTGCGACGCCGCGGCGCGCGCCGTGGTCCGCCGCGCCGCGGAGAAGTCCGGCGCGCGGAGTGTTGTCGAGTTCACGCCGCTCGGCGGCAGCGAGGACGCCACGCTGATGATGGAGGCCGTGCAGGCTCGAGGCGGCGCGGCGACCTATCTGATTGTCGGCACCCCTCTTCCCGCCGGACACCACCACCCGCGCTTCGACATTGACGAGGCCGCGCTCCCCCAAGCTGTCGCGCTCCACACCGAGATCGCCCGCGATCTGCTCGCTGCGACCTGACAGGGTCGCACGCGCGGAGCAGGACCCCTGGCCGATCCCCACGCCGATCCTTCGTCGCGCGCTGATTCCGCAGCCGGAAAGTCTATCCGGCTTCAGCATGACCGCGGGCTCAGCGGCCGCCGCGGTTGGCGCCAGAGTGGCACCAGCGGCCTGAAATCAAGGTCACGGTTGTCGCCGCGGGCACACCTTGCACCCGTTTTTCGACCATGTTCGTAAGCAGGTCCACCGCCGCGGCACCGATCTGATCCGGCCGTTCGTCGATACCAGGAACCGGCGAACCTTCACCTTTGCCGAGCCGCGCAATACTGGTGCAGGCAAACGCGACCGATCGCGGTGCTTTGAGACGCAACGCCTGGGCGCAGGCCAGCGCCACCGCGTCTTCCGTCGCCACGATCACATCCGGCCGAGTCCTGGAGAACCAAGGCCGGATTTCGCTTCCGATGGGGTCTGCATAAACCAGCGGCGGCACGAACTCCCTGGCCTCGTTGAGTCCGTGCCACGTCACTGCCGCGGTGAAGAGATGGTTCACGCGCAGGTCGTGTTCGCGACCGATAACGAGTCCGATCCGGCGGTGCCCGAGGGCGGACAATTCACGACAGAGAAGAAGCGCGTTGGCGAAATGGTGGGGCACCACCCGATGCAGGGAGGGAGCGACGATGCTCGAGGTCGCGGCCACCGCCGAGAACTTGGACCAGTCCAGCAGCCGAGTCAGATCGACCGGCTGAAGCTGCGGAAGCAGGAGCACAGCCTGCACCCCGCGGCTGTGGAGGATGCGTTGCACCCCTGACCACGCGGCGGGATCGGGCGCCAGCCGCAGCAACATGAAGCCGTAGCCCCGCTGTTCCGCCTGTCGCTTCGCGCCAGCGGCCACTGCCTCGCAGTAGGGCTCCTTGCTCGCCGTCGATCGGGTCGTGACGGCACAGATCACACTCTGAAAAGTGCTCTGCCGTCGCTTGCGCAGATGCTGCATGAGCTTTCTCAGCTCGGGATCAGGCCGATAGCCGATCTTGTCGGCGATCGCGAGAATGCGCTGCCGGGTGTCCTCTGCGATTCGCCCTTGGCTGCCGAGCGCGCGCGAGGCGGTCATCGCGCTGACGCCGGCCAGCGCCGATACCAGCCGGAGGGTGGGCACCATGGTGCGGATGTCGGCAGCAGGGCGGGTCGATGGCATGAGGTTGCGTTACGCAAACGCAGCAAAGGTGTCGAAGTCTCTTTTTCTCCGATTTCTCATGGTGGAGTTCCACCATGACGAACCCCACCCTGACTCCGCCCTGCGGTGCTCTGCGCCTCATGCTCCTGCCGTTGCTGGGCGCGACCGTTTCCTGCTTTGCCCAAACCGCCCCCGCCGGCGCTCCCGCAGCCGAGCCGGCGACGATAAGGCTTTCACCGTTTGAGGTGAACACGAGCCGCGACGAAGGCTTCGTCGCCACGAGCGCCCTGGCTGGCGGCCGCCTGAACACCGACCTCAAGGACACGCCGGTCGCCTATTCCGTCCTCACCAAGGAGTTTCTCGAGGCGTTCAACATCACCGACCTCACGCAGGCGATGGAGTGGTCCGTGAACACCACGCACAACCCTGGCAACAACGTCGACCAGGGCTTCGGTTTTTCACCCGCCATCAACATCACGATTCGCGGCGCCGCACCAGGAGAGTCGAACTATCCGATGCGAAATTTTTTCCCGTTCAACCACAACACCGACAGCTATGCGCTCGATCGCTTCGACTTCGCCCGCGGGCCCAACGCCATTCTTTTCGGAGCCGCGCAGTTTGGCGGCACGCCCGTTTCCGTCACCAAGCAAGCGCTGACGGGGCGCACGATTCGCCAAGCCCAGGTGCAGCTCGGCTCGTGGAGCAAGTACCGCGCGACCGTCGACATCAACCAGCCGGTCAACGAACGCGCCGCCGTGCGCGTCGCCGGCATGTGGGAGCGCGGCGACACCTACCGTGAAAACGAGTGGCGGCGCAAGAAGGCCGTCTTCCTCACCGGCACCTATCATCTGACCAAGGCCACGACGCTGCGCGCCGAGGGTGAATACGCAGAGACCCAGCAGAAGATTTTCCCGACGTTTCTGACCGACCAGGTCTCCGCGTGGGACGGCCGCACGACCTTCACCGGCGCGATCGCGCCCGGCAGCGCAGACGTGCCCACTGCGGCGCAGCAGGCCACGGCCGGCGTCGCCTATGGCACCAACAATGCAAACCCGCTCTTCGCCCCGCTCTGGGTCTACGATCCGACCGCCTTCGGCACCAATCAGGTCCTGAACTTCGCCAATTTCCTCCGCACCAAGGGGGCTACTGGCAACGCCAACGCCGCCAACCGCAATTTCATCGGCGGCCGGGCCATAACCAGCGCAAGCGTCAACTTCGCCGGGCAACCCATGATCGACGGTTTCGAGGTGCCTGCCGGCCGCTACGACACGGTCCTCGCCGGATCCCCCGGGTTCCGCATCCCTCGCCAGGAGACAACCAATCTCTGGACGAGCAAGAAGCCCACGCAGGCGCAGGTCGCAAAGGACATCGCCCTCACGTTGACCCACCGCATCGGCGACTCGCTCTTTTTCGAAATCGCCGGCGACACCAACAAGGTGACGATCGACGGCAACAACGCCATCAACCGCGGCGCCAACACCGTCTACATCGACCTCAGCTCAAACCTCCCCAACGGCGCCCCCAACCCAAACTTCCGCCAGCCCTACACTGAATTCTGGAGTTACCAGAATCTCCGCACCTACGAGCTGAGCAGCGCGCGAGCTTCCGCCGCCTACATCAAGGACACCGGCATCGGCCGACTCCAGTTCGCCCTCGGCGGCGGCGCCAACTACCAGCTCCAGTCGAAGCGCAGCTTCCTCTACCTGTTGCCGCTCGCAAGCATTGGCCCCGATGCCCGCTACTGGTCGCAGTCTCAGGCGAGCACCGCGCTCTGGCACCGCCTGTACTTCAATCAGGGCGGCCGTGATTTCTACAACACGAACCAGGGCCCCCTCACGCTGCGCAATCCCGACGGGACCACGACCTCGGTTACGCCCCAGCACGTCCTCGACGCCACTCGTCGGGACAACAGCGCCGACAACATCACCCGGTTCAAACATGTGATGGCGGCCGGAAATTTCAGCCTCTTCAAGAACCGCCTGATCCTGATCGGCGCCGTCCGCCGCGACATCACCTATCTGGAGACGCGCAACACCCTGCTTCCTGGCGACTACCCGACGGGGTGGAACGGCAGCAACATCATCTTCAAGCCGGCCGCGCCGAAGGACTGGGCTACCCTCACCTTCACGCCCAAGAACGCTGCCGGCACCGCCACGGGTCCGTTGCAGCCTGCCGACAGCCGACCGCGGCTCACGGTGCCTGCGACCAGCACCGTGGCGGCCAGCAACATTCTCGCGCAGCCGCAATACGCCGGCGATCGCTTCCGAGACGACTACAACCCACCCGCACTCAGCGTCGGGTCCAACACCTTCTCCACCGGCGCCACCTTCAACGCGACCAAATGGCTCGGCGTTTACGCCAACCTCGCCACCACCTTCAACCCGAATCTCCTCGTCCAGCGCCTCGACAGCTCCCTGCTCCCACCCTCCGCCTCGCGCGGAATAGATGCCGGCGTCCGCCTGAATCCGCTCGGCGGCCGCATCGCGCTGAGCCTGGGCTGGTTCTCGTCGAAACAAAACCTCTCCCCGGTCAACGCCCCTGGCGGACTGATCGGCAGCTACAACACCATCTTCAGCACACCGGTCGTGGGCGACCTCAGCCCCGGCGGACGCAACGCCCGCAATGAGGGCCTGCTCCCGACGGTCGTGCGCGACACCCAGTCGCAGGTTTCCAAGGGCATCGAGTTCGAAATGACCGCCAACCTCACGTCGTCGTGGCGTCTGCTTTTCAATTTCGCCCACACCCGCGGCACGCAGAAAGACATTGCGCCCGACAGCCGCGCCTTCATCGCCGCGAAAGACACCGTCACGCGACAGATTCTGGCCGACGCGGGGGTGCTCATCAGCTCGACCAACGTCGCGAGCATCAACCCCGCGGTCAACGATCCGACCCGCATCAACGTCGGCGCCGTCAACAATGCCGTGAATGCGTGGAATACGATTCAGACAACCGTGATTCCGAACCTCGTAACCGGTGAGCAGAAGCTCGCCGGCGCCACCGACTATACCTCGAACCTCGGCACCGACTATTCGTTTCGTTCCGGCCGACTCAAGGGCTTCTCCACCGGTCTTGGCGTGCGCTACCGCGGCAAGATGGTCGTCGGCTACCGCGGAGCCGACACCATCGTGAATCCCGCCAACCCGGCCACCGCGATCGACGATCCGTCCGTCGACGCCTACACGCCGGTCTACTCCAAGGCGCACACGACTGCCGACGTGCGCTTCGGCTATAACTGGCGGCTGCGCGACCGACGCACCGTGAGCTTCAACCTCAATATCCAGAACGTGCTCAACAACACGACGCCGATCTATTTCGTGAATCTGCCCGGCGGCCAGACCACCAACACCATCCTGCGGAATCGCGACGCCGACGTCACCTCACCCGCCGTCTACACGGTTCCCGCCGGCTTCTCCTATCGATCGCCCATCAACTGGACGCTCACCGCCCGCCTCGACTTCTAACCCGTCCACGGGAGCGGCCCCCGACGGGTCGGCAGCGACAAGCTCGGTACCCTGCTCCGGCTGAGGTACAAGAACTCGATGCTAACCGAAAACCCTTCTGCCGCCCCGGTCGGCGGCGACCTTGGTCGCGCGCTCGACGGACGAAGCGCGGGCAAGCATGCGCCCTACGGCGCCGCGGCGCCTCGGACTCCTCCGCAACGGCCACGACGAGCCGCGGGAACGCCGCAACGAATTCCAGGAGCGCGATGAGCAGCGGTGCCAGGAAATCAGACGCCCGCCAACGGACGGAAGCTTTCGGCTCCCCTCAGCCAAAGCAGTTCCTGACCACATTCTAAACCTCCCGCGCAAAACGCCAGCCCACGAGGGAGTCGACGGCCGCGACCTCATGCATCAGCAGGATCGTCCAGAAAAAAACTGGAACGACACCGTGGACACCTTGTGCCGGCACGCGCGCTGCGCCAGAAACGCGCCCGGCCAATCGCCGTCCACCTCAGGTCAGACCTGGCGCGCACCGCAAACGAAAAGGCCGCCCAGCGGGCGGCCTTCTCGTTTCTCCTCACTCCGCCGTCGTCGGATCGATGATCTCCTTGATCTCCGAGATCCGATTCGCGGGGAATCCGCCCTGGCGCGCGTGTTCGCGAATCAGGGCCTCATCGGGGGCGATGTACACGCATTAGATTTTGTCGCCGGTGACGTAGCGCTGCAGCCACTGGATCTTCGTGCCGAGCTTCTGCAGCACGCCGCAGGAGGCCTGGGACACACCCATCAACTGGTCGCCAGCAAGGCACCGGCACCGGTGATCTCACGTTCCATGATGTATTTGGGCATGGGTAACGCCGGGAGCAAAGTCGTCCGAGAAGCCGATCGGCGATCAGCCGCACCGATTCGGTCGCCCGCAGCCCTGGCCGAAGCACCCGCGTCATAGGAACTTGGATACGGCGAGGAACAGACAGGGCCGGGATCGAATCCGCCCCCGCACAGGTCCCCGCGCGGAGGGCGCCCTGCGCAAGCGGGATTCATTTCGCCACCGTGCGGAAGTCGGAAACCGTCACACTCGTCGCGGCGACCCTCGCATCGATGATGATCAGTCCCACCTGCCACATGAGCTCCTCCCTGGTGCACGTGGCGATGAGCAGGTGATTCGTGGCGTGGTCGGAACTCAGCCGCGACAGCGTGAAGCCCCGATCGCCGAGCACCCGCCGCGCGCGCGCCTCAGTTGTCCCGGGCGGGACCAGTTTCGCCACCTGACCGGCGGCGACCTTCTGGTCGGGTGACAACGGTCCGGCGCGACGACAGCCCGCCGCGCCCACCACGATGCCCGGCAGCATCAGTCCAGCGAAGAAAAGGGCATGGAGCGGCTTGGTGTGCATGGAGTGGAACAACGCCCGCGTCGCCCAAGGAGCTCACGCGGGGAAGCGATCCGGCGCAACACCCGTGAAAACCTCGGCGCTTTACGCATCGCGGACGGCGGGTATCGTCCCCGCATGTCCGGTTCCGACCCAGCCGACACCACCGCCACGCTCCTCGCCCACCGGCAGGTGTTCAAGGCGTTCCTCGTTTCGCGCGTCGGCAACGAGGCGGACGCGGAGGACCTGCTGCAGAACGGGCTCGTGAAAGCCCTCCAGCGCGCCGACGAGATCAAGGACGGGCAGAAGGCGGTGGCGTGGTTTTATCAGGTCCTGCGCAACGTGATTATCGATCACGTGCGCAGTCGCGGCGCGGCAGCGCGACGGGAGGACGCCTGGGCCAGCGCAGCCGTCTCGGAAACCGTCGACCCCGAAGCCGAGCGACAAATCTGTGCCTGCTTCGAAAAACTTCTACCCGCCCTGAAGCCCGCGCACGCGGAATTGCTGCGGCGGGTCGAGTTGCACGGCGAACCGGTCGCCAGGGCCGCCAGCGCACTCGGCATCACGGCGAACAACGCGAGTGTGAGCCTGCACCGCGCCCGGGCCGAGCTGCGGCGCGGGCTCGTCGACTTCTGCGGCGACTGCGCGTGCCTGGACAACTGCGAGTGCGAGTGAGCGCCGCAGGCCGCGGGCTGGCCCGCGCTTCGTCCGTCGCGCGCGCGACCAAGGTCGCTGCCGACCGGAGCCACCATAAAGGGGGGCGGATAGCTTCTACAGCCGTTCCACGACGATGGACGTCGCCGCCTTCTCCCCTCGCTCGTAGGCGAGCAGGATGCCCCGATCGCCCGGCACGGTCAGAAGGGAAGGAAACCGTGCGTCCGCGGCTCGCGACGTCGGGGTGGCGGTGGCACCCGGATTCCCCACCGCTGAGACGAGGCCCGTTCCCTGTTGCCAGACCACCAGGGGACGTCCGTCGCGCGCGAGTACGGCCGCCGGCTGCTTGCCTTGTCCAAGCCTAGTCTCCGCGCCCTCGCGACGACTGAAATAGACTTCGCCATTGCGCGTCCAGACCGCGCCAAACGCCCCGCCCCCCAAAGCCACGATTCGGCCGCCGTCCATCGGACACGCGTTCAGTTTCCAGCTGCCTTCACCGAGCTTTGTCGCCGGACCAAACTCCGCCGCGCCCCCAGCCCGGACTGCGATCCACATGTCCCGCGCCCCGTCGATCGAATTGCGCCACATGACCGCGAGATGGCCGTCCGCATCGAAGAGCGCGCTCGGATGACAGCACTCGCAGATCGATTTGTCCGGCGACCGGTAGATGCGTTCGTTCGCCTCCCAGGTTCGCCCGCCGTCGTTCGACCCGGCGCCCCACAACTCCATCTTGCCGTTCCGGAGATCGAGCCACGTGACGAAGAGCCGGCCATCGGGGCCGGCGGCCAAATCGTGCAGACCCTCGCGTGCGCTGGTCGGCACTTGATTGACGGTGACAGGTTCACTCCACGTCTTGCCGCCGTCGCGCGAGGTAAACGCGAGCAACTCATGCGCATTGACCGTCACCGTGAGGTTCGGGCCGTTCACCGCGATGCGCGGCCCGCGCCGCAGACCGAGCATCAGCTTCGGCACGTGCGCGACTTTCACCGGCGTCGCAAAGGTCGTACCGCCATCCGTCGAACGGGCCACGAACACATCTCCCGATCGGACCGACGGTGCATGTCCCGGGTGTTTCTGCGCCTCGGGCGGTGCCGCCGGCGCCTCGAGCAGATGCCCGTACACGACCCACACGCGCCCGTCTGGTGCCGCCGCCAGTTGCGGCTGGGCAGCCCGCGCGAACTCCGTTCGCGCCGCGGACGTCTGGGCAGAACCGCCGAGGGCGGAGGTGAAGATGGCTGCGCCCAGCAGCCGAACCAGGGCATTCATGGGGGACAACGTGGGATGCTTATGCTTCGGTTTCGATCATGCGACATGAAACGTGCTGCGTCTGCGGATACGGCGGTTTCCGTTTCGATCGGATTCTGGCCGAGCTCTTACCTGCTCTCGATCCGGGTAATCGCGAGGAAGAATCCACCCCCGGAGCCTGGACTCGAGCCGTCCTCGGGAAGATTCACGAACTCGGTCGCTCCCTCGGCCGCTCATGCGATCGCGCCAGGTCCTCCGCGATCTTCCGCCTCCCCGCAGGAGCGGTCGCGATCTCCGGCTGCCGCGGATTCGCCTCCAAACCGGATCGAGTTTGCCTGACTTCCCTCCGTGCCACCCTCACCGTGGCCACCGTCCTGGGTCCGACATTCGTTCCCCGTCCCCACGCCTCCATGATGAAACGTTCCGCGCTCCTGCTCCTGGCCCTCGGGCTGGTCTCGCCGCTCCTCGCCACCGATACCCCTGATCGCGACTGGCCGCGCTGGCGCGGGCCGCGGGCCGATGGGGTGGCGGAGAACCGCAAGCTGCCGCTGGAGTGGAGTGCCGCCGACGGGAAGAACGTGCGCTGGACGGTGAAGCTGCCCGGCTGGGGGACGAGTTCGCCCGTGGTGCGCGGCGACCGCGTCTTCGTCACGACTCAGGTCGAGGAGGACGGAAAGAAATCGCTCCTGACGCTTTGTTTCGACCGCGCGACGGGCCGCGAGCGGTGGCGGCACGATTTCGGCCTCGGGGCGAATCAGCGGACCCACAAGAAGTCGAATCTCGCCGTCAACACGCCATCGGTCACGGACGACGCCGTGTACGTCGCGTTCGGCAATGCCGACATCGCGCGGTACACGCTCGACGGCCAGCTGGTCTGGGTCACCCGCTACCTGGAGAAGTTTCCCGACCCGAAGATGGCCTGGGGCTACGCCCCCAGCCCGGTCGTGCTCGACGACGCGATCGTGTTCGCCTGGGACCACCACACCGGGCCGTGCTTCCTGATCGGCCTCGACCCGAAGACCGGCGCGATCGCGTGGCAGGAACCCCGCCCCATCGGCACGGCCCACGCGACCCCGCTGCTGGTCGAGCACCACGGCCAGCGTGACCTGCTGGTTTCCGGGAAAAACCGGCTGACTGCCTTCGACGCCCGCACGCACGCCGAGCGCTGGCAGTACGGTTACGGCTCGGGGCCGTTCAACGGCGAGATCATCTCGAGCGCGGTGTACGGCGACGGCATCGTGTACCTCCACCTGTGGCGGCAGAGCCGCATCCATGCGATCCGGCTCCGCGGCAACGGCCAGCCGCCCGAGGAGCTATGGGAGAGCGAGCGCCCCGGCGCGGTCGAGCCTTCACTGCTCTACTATCGCGGCCTGCTCTACGCCCTGCTGGACAACGGCGTGCTCGTCTGCCTCGACGGCCTCACCGGTCAGGAGTATTACCGCGAACGACTCGGCGGCGAATGCAACTCGTCGCCGGTCGCGAGCGACGGGCGGATCTACGCGAGCAACATCGAAGGCAAGACCTTCGTGGTTCAGGCGGGGAAGACGTTCGCCCTGCTGGCGACCAATTCGCTCGGCGAACGCATCACGGCGTCACCGGCGATCTCCGGCGACGAATTCATCTATCGCACCGACTCGCAGTTGTTCTGCCTCGGCCACGCCACGGCGCGTTAGGCTGCACGCCACGTTCGGGGCAAGGCAGCCGTGGCAGCAGCGGCGTTACGCCGCGACCCCACGTCGAATCGCAACGAGGGTCGCGGCGTAAAGCCGCTCCGACCGTCGATCCGTTGCGAACCTAGCCACACAAAAAAACCGCCGCACCCCAGGGGGATGCGGCGGTCGAAAGGAACCGTTGGATCAGAGCCGGCCCGTGATGCCGAACACGACCTTCGTGTGGAAGGTGCGCCACTGGCTCGGACGGTCCTCGTAGGCGGCGTAGCGCTCGTCGAGCAACACCGACGTGAAGTTCTCGAGGTCGCAGAACACGCTCAGGCGGGGCGAGAAGGCGTAGCGAGACTTCCAGGACCAGGTGGTCTTGGCCTTCTGCCAGGTCACGAGCGCCGGGGTGGTGGAGTTCGAGATCAGGTACTCGCCGCGGTGCACGGCCTGCAGACGCAGGTCCAGGCCGTAGCCGCGATAGCTCAGGCCCAGATTGCCGGAGAGGTCGAGGAAGCCCGCGAGCGTACCGCCCGCACTGCTGCCCGGACCCGTGACGAAGGCCGAGTTGTTGCCCTTGGTCCATAGCTTCGTGACGTTGGCCTGGACGCCGAACCCGCGCGCCCAGCCGGGGAGGAAGCTGAGTTGCTGCTGGTAGTTGAACTCCACGCCGCGGATCTGCGCCCAGCCGCTGTTGATGGTGGTCGAGATCCGGTAGCCGGCGTACTGGCCGTCGAAGCCGTTGTTCTGGCCCGTCGGCACGATCTGGCTGCTGTCGGACTGGATGTAGTCCTCGATCTTCTTGTGGAAGGCGCCGATCGAGATCATGCCCTGCGGATTGAAGTAGTACTCCGCGCTGAAGTCCCAGCTGCGCGCGTACTGCGGCTTCAGGTTCGGGTTGGTGATCGAGAGCGACTGGGCCGCGTCGTTGACGGTCGTGTTGGGGATGATGTTGCCGAACGGCGGGCGGCCAACGCCGGTGGACCAGCTCAGACGCGAAACGAGGCTGTTGGTCGGCTGATACTTCAGGTGCACGCCCGGGAGGTAGAAGCGGTATTTGCCGCTGTTCGTGGCCCGCCGGCCGTACTGTTCGGTGTTCCGGCGGATAATTTCGGCATCGGTGATCGGCCCCACCCAGGCGGCGCGACGCGCGGCCTCGGCGGGCGAAACGAAGTTGAACGGACCCTCGCCCTCGACGCGCGTGTCCTCCATGCGAACGCCGTACAGCAGCGAGAAGGTGCGGGTCACGCGGGTGTTCGCCATGACATAGGCCGCGACGATCTGCTCCTCGATCTCCTGCTCGGAGGTGAGGCGCTGGCGGGAGAAGATCTCGACGTCTTCCTTCCAGAGGCGCGGGTTGTCGCGGCGGTGGGCGGCGACCTTGTAAGAGTCGACCCACGGCGGGACGCCGCCGCGATCGGCGTAGTACTCACGCTCGTCCCAGGTGCGATTCTTCGGGAAAGCGTTGAAGATATTGATGCCCACGCTGTCGTCAGCCGTGTTCAGCAGGCCGTCCGGTCCCGTGTAAAAGTACCGGTGAGGATCCGTCCAGAGCAGACGAGTCTGGCGCTTGATGACGCCGCCGGTCTTGACGAATGTCGGCATTTTCAGCGTCAGATCCTTCTTCAGGTCGAAATTGCCGAAGTAAACGCGGTCGTAACCGCGCTGGTCGTTCTGATCGATGCGGAGCCGGCTGTAGTTGCTGAAGTTCTGCCAGTCGAGACCCTCAGTCTGGCGGACCGTCGGGACGTTCATGTCGCGCGACCGGTCGATGACGAAACCGACGTTGGGAATCTCGAGGTAGGCCGAGCCGGTCGGCCGGGCGCTGTACTTGTCGTTTTCGTGAAGCACGTCGTAGTACGTGGCCGAGTCGGAATACGACAGGCTGTAGTCGATCTGCAGCCCGGGCCAGCGGTGACGAACGCTCGGGGCGAAGACGTAGGTGCGGCCGGACTTGTCATTCGACGCGACGTTGAGTGACGCCAAGCCGCCCTGGTTCGTCCAGCGGGAGGTATAGTACGCGAGATCGCGCGTCCCCGGTCCGGGCGCGGCCGGCTCGACGCTGTTGGCGAAGACCTGCGTGAACGTGGAGGTGTAGCCGGGTTTCACGAAGCCGCCGCCGGTGCGGTTGCCGCTGGCGTCGACCGTGGCGAGCAGGTTGGGCAGCGACGCGCTGGTCGCGACCGCGGAATTGAGCTGGTGGAAGCGCGTGTCGTTGTTTTCGTGGAAGAAGTTGAAAACGTTGTTGACCGAGATCGTCGTGTGCTCGCTCCACTTGTACATGATCTTGGCCCCGGTCGCGATGCGGGACCGGGTGGCGCCGTTGACGATGTAGCGGCTAATGCTGTTGTTGAACGCCGGGCCGGGTTCGTTGCGGCGCTCGTAGCTGTTCAAGATGAGTGCGCCACCCGCCGGCTGGCTGTGCACCGTGCCCGTGAGGCTGATGCCCCAGTTGCGCTTCGCTCCAAAAACGTCGGAGTAGTTGAAGTTCATCGAGGGGCCGAAGCCCTTGAACGGCTGCTTCCACTTGGCCTCGACCGGACCGGCATAGGACGGCTGCGTGGCCAGGCCGACGGTGTAGGTGAAGATCCGACCCTGCTTGCTGTCGAAGGGGCTCTTCGTGACGAGGTTCACGGTGCCGCCGATCGAGGCGCCATCCATGTCGGGCGTCGGCGCCTTCGTGACTTCGATCGACTCGATGTTACCCAGCGAGGCCGTCTCGAACTCGAACTGGCGGCCGGTGCCCGCGGACTGCGCGCTCGCGATCTGCGCGCCGTCCATGGTCACCGTGCTCAGCGCGGAGCCGACGCCGCGGATCGAGATCTGGCGCACGTCGGGGCCGTTGTAATCGGCGGTGATGCCGACCACGTGCTGGAGCATGTCGCCGATGTTGCCGTCGGCGATGTTGCCGAAGGTGTCGGAGGAGACGACGTTCTTCACGTTCGGTGCGAGCCGCTGCAGGGTTTCGGCCCGGGCCGTGCCCTCGCGCTCACCGGCGACGGTGAATTTCTCCATCTTGTAGATGTCGGAGGTGAGTTCGACGTCCTGCGTGACCCGACCGCCGGCCGTAACCGTTACGGGGATACGCTTCGCGTCGAGACCCGTGAAACTCACGAGCAGCGTGGCCGGACCAGCCGGCACGCCGGAAAGTTGGAAGCGACCTTCACGGTCGGTCGTGGTCGACACTGCCGTGCCGGCGACTTCGACGACTGCGCCCTCCAGGTAAGACCGGGTGGCGGCGTTGCTGACCTGGCCGCTCACGGAGCCGGTGGTCTGGGCAAGGGACAGCAGGGGGAGCAGGAGCAGGACGGAGAACAGGAGGCGAAGCCCCCTGGCTGGTTTGTCTCGGTGGTTCATCGTTGGTTTGTGGGAGTTCCGAAGCGGAAAAGTCTCGGCGGAGGATCCTAAAGCGCGGGGGGCGAGTAACCGAATGGTCCATCCTCGTGACGAAGAGTCAGCGGGAGGTCAATGCGGGACGCGCAACAGCTGCCGCAACAGAGACGACGGATGTTTACCGCGTGAGTGGCATGTTCGGAGGCTGTTGCGGTCAGTGTTCGTGTTCATGGCCCGCCCGGTGGGCGCCGCCGCCGGAGGGAACGCCCCACAAGCAGGAATCGTGACAGAACGCCGGGCCAATTGATCAGATTCCAAGCCGCCGTTTTTTTGGGAGACCCGGTAGCGGGTTCGGCGGGGTCGATTGTCGTGGAGCTTAGCCGTGAAATCCGCTTTCTCTCCCTCGCCTGCATCGTGCGCCTCACCGGCGGACGGGCCGGCGCTCACCGCCATGCCTGAGGACCCGCCGCCGCGCCGCGACTTTGCCGTGCTCTATCGCGAGACGCTGGGGCCGCTGCGCCGCTACCTTTCCCGCCTGCTCGGCAACCCGACCGAGGCGCAGGACGTGGCACACGACGCCTACCTCCGCGTCTATCCGTCCGCCCAGGACCGCCGCATCGAGAAGCCGGAGGCAGTGCTCTACACCACCGCCCGTCGCCTGGCGATCAACCGGCTCAAGCGCCGCAGCATCGCGCCCTTCGCCGCGTCGCCCGCCCGGCCTGATGCCGCCGCGGCCGACTCGGCCGGCGTCGCCCGCCAGGTGATGGCCCGTCAGGAATTGCGCCTGCTCGAAGCGGCGCTGGCCGAGTTGCCCGAAGGCTGCCGGACGGTGCTGCTGCTGCGAAAAGTGGAACTGCTCTCCCACCGCGAGATCGCCGAGCGCCTCGGCATCGCGATCTCCACCGTCGAAAAACAACATGCCCGGGCCCTGCGCCTCCTGCGCGCCGCGCTCCCCGCTGAAACCGTGCCTGCCGCCGAAGGAAAGGTCCTCTGATGAAGTTCCCCGCTTCCGCTCCCAGCTCCGCCGCCGCGGAGGAAGCCGCCCTCTGGGCCGCGCGCCTCGACGGCGACTCGCTCGACGACGCCCGCCGCGCCGAACTCGACGCCTGGCTGGCCCGCGATCCGCGCCACCGCGCCCTGCTCTCCGGCTACTGCCAGTTCTCCGCCGACCTCGAGGCCCAGCTGCCCGCCCTCGTCGGGGAAGGCCGCGTGACGATGCCATCGCTGCCCGTCCCAACCCGCCGCCGACCCGGACCGCTGTGGTGGAGCGGACTCGGCCTGGCCGCCGCCGCCGCGGTGGCGTTGGCCGTCTGGATCGCACAACCGGCCGCCGAGGTGCAGAATCTCGCCACTGCGGTGGCCCAGCGGGGCACGCACGTGCTGGCCGATGGCACGCGCGTTGAACTCAACGCCCGCACCAGCCTGCGCTTCGAGCACACCAGCACGGCCCGCCACGTCCAACTCGGGGACGGCGAGGCCCTGTTCACGGTCGCCAAGGACGCGACCCGGCCGTTCACGGTCACCACCCCTGCCGGCACCGTGCGTGTCACCGGCACGACGTTCAGCGTGCGCAACGACCCCGCCGCCGCCGTGGCGCTCGAGGTGCTCGTCGTCGAGGGTTCCGTCCAGGTGCGCCCCAGCGCCACGACCGCCGGT
>JAEUHA010000587.1 GCA_016793535.1 Opitutaceae bacterium
TCTTCATCAACGGCGTCTCCGTCTTCCTTGCCGTGGCCCTGCTGGTCTATTCGGGCTTCCGCGAATGGCAGATCCGCGTGATCGCCGGCCAAGTTTCCGAGATCCAGGAGCAGATCGGCCGCAACACGGCGGCCAGCGACCAGGCGATCGCGCTCTACAAGAAGTTCCAGGCCGACGAAGCGCGGGCCGGCGAGGTCGAGACCTTCCAGCGTTCGAAGCCGATCGTATCCGCGTTGCTCCTACGGCTCGCGCAGACCCTGCCGAAGGACATTGCGCTCGACACCTTCGAGCTGCGGGAGAACGGCCTCACCCTGCGCATGTCGGTGCGGGGCGACGCGGCGGCCGCCAGCGGTCACGCGACCGCGTACCTCGAGCAGCTGCGCACGGACAAGGAACTCGCGATTTTCGATCAGTTCACGTTCACCAGCACCCCGACGCGCAATCCGGCCACCGGCCGCATGGCGGTCGAGTTCCTGCTGCGGATCAAGCCGGCTGCGCCGGCGCCGGGAGGAAAGAAGTCATGACGAACGAAGAAGCGCTGACGATGATCCGGAAGAACCCGATCAGCTTCGGCTGCGGGGCGCTGAGCTTCCTGCTCGCGATCGGTTCCTACCTGCGGATGGAGGCCCTGCCCGACGCCGAGGCGGAGCTGACGCAGAAGTCCGCCGCGTCCGAGCGGGTTTCGCTCAACATCAAGCATGCCGCGCAGCTCAAGGAGCAGGCGGACGCGATGGTGGCCGCGAACGCCGCGATCGACAAACGCATCATCCGGGCGAGCCAGCTCGGCAACAACACGCAGTATTTCTACCAGCTCGAGAGCGCGACCGGCGTGAAGATCCTCGATCTCCGGCAGACGACCTCGACGGTCGCCAAGCCCGCCAAGGGCACCTACTCGCCGGTGTCCTTTGCCGTCACGGTGCAGGGCAGCTTCCCGCAGATCCTCGGCTTCCTGCGCCAGCTCGAGGGCGGCGCGCACTACAGCCGCGTGCTGACCGCAACCTGCAGCACCAATGCGGCGGCGCGGACTTCTCCGCTCACCCTCGCGCTCACCCTCGAACTGCTCGGACTGCCATGAACCTGCGCGCCCCCTGCCTCGCTGCTCTCGCGGGCCTCGTGCTCGCCCTCCTGCCCGCCGCGGCGCTCGCCGCGCGGGTGAATCCGGACATTCCGCCGCCGCAGAAACGCCAGGCGACCGTGACCGTGGCGGAGAAGCTGGCCGAGAAGCGGACGCCGTCGGCGCTCCCCGCCGATCTCGCCTCGCCGTTCAATCCCCCGAGTTTCGACCGGCCCGAGCAGGGCGATCCTGCGAACGCGCCGATCGTCCGCGGCGGGAGCCCCAAGCCGGCGCCGCGCGTCCTCACGACCCGCGAGACGCTGGAAACCCTCGCGGCCCAGATCAACCCCAGCGGCGTGATGATGCTGCGCGACACGCCGCGCCTCGTCATCGGCAACAAGCCGTTCGAGGTCGGGACCCGTTTCACTGCCACGTACAACAACCAGGACTACGAGCTCGAGCTCGTCGCCATCGACCGAACCACCTTCACGCTGCGCTATCGCGGCGAGGAAATCACCCGGCCCATCAAACCTGTTCGATAACATGAACACACGCACGCCCCAGACCATCATCCTTGCGCTGCTGGCCGCCCTGCCAGCCTACCGCGTGCTGGCTCAGCAGCCGGCCGCACCCGCGGCCGCCGAAGCCGCGGCGACTCCTCCAGCGGCCGAAGCCGCGGCCGTTCCTGCCGCCGCCGAAGCCGACGCCGCCGCCCCGGCTGACGCCGCGGCCCCG
>JAEUHA010000009.1 GCA_016793535.1 Opitutaceae bacterium
GCGCGACGGTGGGGCCTTCGGTCCCGACGCCCCGGGGTCCAGCATGTCAGAGACGTCCATCATCGCGCAGCTTCTCGCCTACCTTCCGCCTGATCGGGCGGGGGCCATCCTTGGCCATACGACGCTGCCGAAAACGGACCAGGGAGCGGTGTTGTTTTCGGACATTTCCGGGTTCACCCCGCTGACGGAGGCGGTCTTCGCGCGCTTCGGTCCGCGGCGCGGCGGCGAGTATTTCACCGACCGGCTGAACGCGGTCTACGACGCGCTGATCAGCGAGGTGGTGCGATTCGGGGGCAGCATCATCTCCTTCGCCGGTGATGCGATGTTCGTCTGGTTTCCGGGTGACGACGGAGCGCGGGCCATCACCGCCGCGGTTTACCTGCAGCGGGCGATGGAGAAATTCGCCCGCGTGGAATTGCCGGATGGCGCGATCGTTTCGCTGGGCATGAAGGTGGCGGTCGCAACGGGAAACGTGCGACGTTTTGCGGTGGGTGACCCGCGGATTCAGCGGCTCGACATCCTGGCCGGCGCAGTGATGGAGCACGTCGCGGCCTGCGAGGGCGCGGCGCAGCGGGGCGAGATCATCGTCGATGCCGACACGGCTCGCCGCCTGGGCGCGCAGGTCGACGTGCGGGAGTGGCGCCGCCTGCCGCCGGGGGTCGAGCCGGCGGAAGTCGCGGTCGTCGCCGGCATGCACCACGAGGTCCCTCCACGGCCGCGGGCGCCGTTGTCGGTGCCGGCGGACGCGCGCAAGCGGCTGCTGCCCTGGCTCGTGCCCGAGGTGGGGCGGCGGATTGTTTCCGGCCAGGACGTGTTCCTGACCGAACTGCGGCCGGCGACCGTGATGTTCGTGCGCTTCACGGGGATCGACTTCGAGCGGGACACGGCCGCGCCTGCCAAGCTCGACGCCTACGTGCGGTGGCTGCAGCGCATCATCTCCCAGCTCGAGGGCGTCCTCTTTCAGATCATCATCGGCGAGAAGGGAAATTATTTCTACGCGGCCTGGGGAGCGCCGATTGCGCACGACGACGACACCATGCGCGCGTGCACCGCGGCGCTGGAGATCGTGCATCCGCCCAAGGAAATCTCGGCGTTCCTCGGCGCCACGCATGTCGGCATCACCCGCGGCACGATGCGCACCGGCGCCTACGGCAGCCACGTGCGGCGCACGTACGGCGTGATGGGCGACGACACCAACCTCGCCGCGCGGCTCATGGCCAAGGCGGGTGCGGGCGAAATTCTGGTCAGCTCGCACGCGGCCAGCCGGCAGATGGACATGTTTGAACTGCAGGAGCTGCCGCCCGTCCTGGTCAAAGGGAAGAAGGAACCGGTGCCGGTGTTTCGCCTGCTCAGCCGCCGCCAGACGGGAATCCTGAGCGCGAGCTGGTCGGCGCGCCACGCGACGCCGATGATCGGCCGCAAACGCGAGTTTGCGCTCGCCATCGACCGGCTGCATCAGGCGCGGGAGGAGCGCGGGCAGGTCATCGCGATTTCCGCCGACGCCGGCATGGGCAAGACGCGGCTGCTGACGGAAGTGGTGGGGGAGGCGAGCACGCTCGGGTTCGCGGCGTTCGCGGGCGATTGTCCGGTGCTGGCGCGCGAAGCCCGGTACTCGGTGTGGATTCCGATCTGGCGCTCGTTCTTCCAGGTGCCGCCCGGCGCGGACGCCGCCGAGACGCTCGCGATCGTCGAACGTGAACTGATCGCGCACGATCCGGAACTGGCGGCGCGGGCGCCGTTGCTGGGGCCGCTGCTCAATGTGCAGCTGCCGGACAACGATCTCACCCGCACGCTCGACCCGAAGGTCCGCCGGGCGTCGCTGGAAGGCCTCGTGGTCGAGTGCATCCGGCATCGCGTCCACAGCGGGCCGCTGCTCTTCGTGCTCGAGGAGTGCCACTGGATCGACGAGGCGTCGCGCACGCTGCTCGCGTCGCTCGTGCGGGCCGTCGCGCGTTTTCCCGTCGCGATCGTGCTCGCCCACCGGCCGGTCCGGACGGGTGAACTGCTCGGCGCGAACGAATACGGGCTGGACTACGTCACCACGATCCAGCTCGGCAACATGCCCGGGGACGAGGCGCGCCAGCTCGTGGAGTTCAAGCTCGCCGAGGCCTTCGGTGCGGGCGCCGCCCCGGCGCCGCTCGTCGACCTCATCACGTCCCGGGCCGACGGCAATCCGTTCTTCATCGAGGAGGTGGTGAACCTGCTCAAGGCCCGGGGCACGAACCCGCGCGATCCGCAGGCGCTCGCGTTGATCGACCTGCCGGAAAGCCTCCACAGCCTGGTGCTCGGGCGCATCGACCAGCTCACGGAGGATGCCCGGAGCACCCTGAAGGTCGCCAGCGTGATCGGCCGGCAGTTTCGCACGGCGGTGCTGTTCGGCGTGCATCCGCTCGAGCGGGTGCGGGCCGGCCTTTCGGCCCAGTTGACCGAGATGCAGACGCGCGACATCGCCCTGCCCGAGCCGGTGGACGGCGAGGACGCGTATCTGTTCAAGCATATCGTCATCCAGGAAGTCGCGTACGAGAGCCTGCCCTTCGGCTTTCGCGCGACGATCCACGAGACGATCGGCCGGCACCTCGAACGGATGGCGGGCGACAACGTGCGGCCGTGGCTCGACCTGCTCGCGTTTCACTTCGACCGCAGCCACTGCGAGGACAAGCGGCGCCACTACCTGGTGGCCGCCGGCGACGCCGCACGTGAGGCCTATGCGCTGCCCTCGGCGGTGAGCTATTATGAGCGCGCCCTCACGTTGCTCGCGGACGGGGCGCGCGTGGACGTCCTGGCGCGATTCGGCGATGTGCTGGAGCTGGCCGGACGCTGGAACGACGCGGCTGCGCGTTACCGTGAGGCCCGCGACCTGGCGGAACGCCTCGCGCTCTCCGCCCCGCGCGCGGCGATGGCGGGGGCGATCGGCGATTTGCACCGCAAGCGCGGCGAGTTCGGCGAGGCGCAGACCTGGATCGAGCGCGCGCGGGGTGAGAACGCCGAGATCGGCAACGATGCCGGCGTCGCGTTGATGCTCCATCTCGAGGGCACGCTGTCGGCGCAGACCGGAAAATTCGGCCGGGCGGCCGAACTCTACCAGCAGGCGCTCGCGATTCGCGAACGCCTCGGAGCGGACGCGGACGCCGCCCGCACGCTCAACAATCTGGGGATCGTCTCGCGCGCCCAGGGCGAAATCGAGACCGCGCTCGGCTTCTACGAACGCAGCCTCTCCATCCGCCGGCGACTCAACGACCGGCGCGAGATCGCAAACTCGCTGAACAATCTCGGCTTCATCCGCCGCTTTCGGAAGGAGTACGATCGCGCGCGGGAATTGCTGGAGGAAAGCGTGCAGCTGAATCGCGCGGTGGGTGACCGTTGGTCGACGGCCAACGCGCTCTCCAGCCTCGCGGAGCTCGCCCTCGACACCGCCGACGCCCCGCTCGCGCACCGCTGTCTGACCGAGAGCATCACGATCAATCGCGAGCTTGGCGACCGCCGCGCTCTCGCTTTTCTCCTCGAGGGATTCGGCCGGCTGGGCCGGCTCAAGGAGGCGCCTGGTACGGCGCTGCTTTTCTTCGCCGCCGCCCGCGCGCTGCGCGAAGCGATCGGCGCGCCGCTCGAGCCGGCGGACGCGGCTTCACTGGCCGAGGTCGTCGCGCAGACCCGGGGGAACGTTGCGCCGGAGGAGGTCGAGCGGGTCGAGGCGGAGGGACGGACGCTCACGCTCGAGGATGTGCTCGATCGGACGCTGACGGCGTTTGGTTGATGCGGCCGCGGCGCCCGCCGCACCGACGGCGACGGTGGGCGAAGCCGCAACAGAAACGTCCGGCGTTCCGCCAACGGCGTCGCGGCGACGTCGCGATGTGGGTCGCCGTTCCGGATAGCACCAAAGGGCAATACCGGAGGTGGTGACTCGGCGCCAAAGATCGTTCGCGTCGTCTCGAGCGCTCGTTCTCGCTCGCAAATCCCCAGCTCCTGTTCCCACCTCGGTTCACTGACCCCAACCGGTGAAGCCGGAAGGGTGTTTGCGACGGGCGTTTTCATTCCCGACCCACGCCTCGCCCCATGAATTCGATTCGTTTGGTTCTCACCATTGCCTGGTCAACGTTTGGTCGCTCGCCCGGGCGGCTCTTCCTGGCCGGCATTTTGAGCCTCGGAGGTGCGGCGTTCGCGGGCGCCCAGCCGGGATCGCCGGGCGTACTGACCGGGCGCGTGCTCAATCCGGCCACGGGCGAGTACGTGCGGAATGCGCAGATCCGCATCGTCGAGACCGGCCAGTCGACGTCGTCCGGCGATGGCGGTGAATACCGTCTCTCACCCGTGGCGCCCGGGCGCGTGAATGTCACGGTCACGTACACCGGTTACCGCACGGAAACGCTCGCGGTCACTGTGGCGCCCGGCGCCACTGCGACGCTGGATTTCCAGCTCACGAGCTCGCTCGAGCGCTCGGCGGATGGTTCGACGCTCAAGCTCTCGCGCTTCGTCGTCTCGAGCGAACGTGAGGGCAACGCCAAGGCGATCATGGAGCAGCGGAACTCGATGAACATCACGAACAGCGTCGCGTCGGAGACGTTCGGCGACGTGTCCGAGGGCAACATCGGCGAGTTCCTCAAGCACCTGCCCGGCGTCGAAATCGATCTCAACGCCGACAAGGCCCAGGGCGTCCGGCTGCGCGGCCTCGGCACCGAGTACACCTCGGTCACCGTCGACGGCATTTCGCTCGCCGGTTCCGATGCCAACGCCGGCGCGGCCGGCAATGCGCGCGCGTTCAACTTCGAACAGATCACGCTCAGCAGCCTCGATTCGATCGAGGTGTTCAAGACGGTGAGCGCCGACCAGGACGCCAATGCGCCCGCCGGCACGATCAATCTCCGCTCGAAGCGGGCCTTCGACCGCAAGGGGCGCCGCATCGCCTGGTCGGCGAACGTCTCGGCGTTCTCCGAAGACCTCACCTTCGATCGCACCTACGGCCCCGATGACCGCAAGAAGCGCAAGCTCCGCCCCGGCGGCAGCCTTGAATATTCCGACATCTTCCTGAACAACCGGCTCGGCCTCGTGCTCAACGTCACGACGTCCGACGTCTACTCCGTCTTCTCGCAATACTCGATCGGCTACAACTACACGCCGACGGCCGCCGATCCGCGGCCCGCGGTCGTGACGACGCTGAATCCGCTGTACGGAGCCCGGACGAACGAGGCGTTCACCGCGACGCTCACCGCCGACTTCAAGGCCACGCCGAACCTGGTCCTCTCGCTCGGCGCCATCTACAACACCGTCGACCTGTGGTATTTCATGCGGCTCACGACCTTCACCGCCGTCTCGCGAGCGCTGGTCGTCGGGGGCGACCCGATGAAGAGCTTCAACTCCGGCGTGGGCAACGGCCGCGTCGCGGTGAATCCCCAAGGCATCAACAAAATGGGGAAGAACATCACCTACACCCCGCGCTTCGAATACAAGCGGGGCGACCTCACGGTCGACGGCCGCTTCGCGATCGCGGAATCGGAGAGCTGGTACAGCCCGAACAGCTGGGATGCCATCTACAATTCCAACAGCCCGACGCTCAACAATGTCACGTTCCAGGCCGACCGCTCCCACCTGTCGAGCGCCGACTGGCGCGTGGTCCAGACCGCCGGTCCCGATTGGTATAATGGTGCTGGATACACCACGCCGGCGATCTTCGTCGATGACGGCCGCTTCGCCGGCACCAAGATCTACAGCGGCGACGTGAGCGCGACGCTCAGGACCAAGGGGCGTTTCCCGCTCACGTGGAAGACCGGCGTGAAGTCGAAACGGGAGATCCGCGACTTCGAACTCGAGCGTGAGTCGCTGCAGTACAACTACACCGGCCCCGGGGCCGGCAACGGCGCGTGGCGCAACGTGCAGTCGCAGTGGCCGATGGACCTGAGCATGATGGGTGCAAGCATCCGGTCCTCGTCCGGCGGTGACATCTTCCACCCGAACACGCTCGAGATCTACAAGCTCTACCGCGAGCGCCCCGAGTATTTCACGCAGACGATGACGGGCACGAATTACTACAATGCCTTTGTCGCGAACAAAAAACACTACGTGGAGGACATCAATGCCGCGTTCCTCATGGCGACGGGCAGTTGGGGCAAGACGATCGTCCGGGCCGGACTCCGGTACGAGGAGACTCGCGGCGATTCGCTCGAGTTCAATCCGATCCCCGGCAGCCAGGTGCGCGCGGCGGGTTACGCCGTGACCGGCGGACGTGCGACCACGGTCGAGGGCATCCAATACCAGTACTTCTCGCGGCCGCGCGTCCACCGCAAGGGCGACTACGGCGAGCTGTTCCCGAGCGCCGGCGTGAAATACAAGTTCGCGGACGATTTCGACGCGCATTTCGGCTACAGCCGCACGATTCGCCGGCCCACGTTCCGCGACGTGGCGGGGGTCTGGGTGGTCAACGAGGAGACGCTGCGCGTCAGCGCGCCAAACCCGAATCTGAAACCCGAGTACTCGGATAACCTCTCGGCCCGGCTGGCCTACTATTTCGAGCCCGTGGGTATCGTGGCGGCAAATTTCTACCAGAATACCGTCGACGGCCTCTTCATCACGAGCGAGCTGACGGCGGCGGAGTACGGCTACACCGGCGACGAGGACTACAGCTCCTACATTTTCACCACGACCACGAGTGGGGGCAATCGCACCGTCGTGCGCGGGATGGAGCTGGAATACAGCCAGAGCCTCTCATTCCTGCCGGGAATCCTGAAGGGCTTGAACGCGCGGGCGAGCTACACGCGCAACTACGCGGAGGTCATCCTGCCCTTGCTGACGGGACACTCGTTCAAGGCCGGCCTGAGCTATGCCTGGCGCGGCCTCAGCGTGTACGGGAACCTCAACTGGCATGACAATTTCCCGACCAACGCGACGGGGACGACGTATCGCCGGCACCGCACGGTGGTCGACGCCGGCGGCGGCTACCGGCTGTCGGATCGGGTGAACCTGTTCTTCTCGCTGCGCAACGTCTTCGACGCGCCGCTGCTCAACATGCAGAAGAGCGGAACCAACCCGGCCGTCGTCACCGGCTTCCAGGCGATGGGCACCGGACTGACGCTCGGCGTGCGCGGGACGTTCTGAGTTCAATCGCCCCACGCGGCGCAACTATCCGTCCGCCGCCATTGGGAGCGCGGACGCCCTCGTCCGCTTCCGATCGAAGGGCGGCCGGGGGCGGCCGCGCTCCCAGGGAAACCCCGGAGAGACGGCCCTCTCACAGCGCGTGCAGCGCGCGCTTGCTCACGGCGAGGCCCGCTTCCTTCACCGCTTCGCTCATCGTCGGGTGTGCGTGGATCGTGCGCGCGAGGTCCTCGGCGCTGCCGCCGTACTCCATGTGGGTCACGATTTCGCTGATCAGTTCGCCGGCGTTGTGACCGAGGATTTGCGCGCCGAGGATCCGGTCGGTCTTCGCGTCGGCGATGACCTTCACGTAGCCGTCGGTGGCGCCGGCAGCGATCGCCCGGCCGTTGGCGGCGAAATTGAAGCGCCCGACGTTCACCGCGATGCCCTTCGCCTTCGCGGCGTCCTCCCCGAGGCCGACCGAAGCGACCTCCGGGTTGGTGTAGACGATCGCCGGCACGAGATCCCAGTTCACGTGGCCGGCCTTGCCGGCGATCCACTCGGCGACGGCCACGCCGTCCTCCTCGGCCTTGTGCGCCAGCATCGGGCCGGCGACGACGTCACCGAGCGCCCAGATGCCGGGGGCGTTGGTGCGGAGATGGTCGTCGACCTTGATGCGGCGCTTGTCGTCGAGCAGGACGCCCGCCTTTTCGAGCCCAAGCCCGTCCGTGAAGGGCCGGCGGCCAACGGACACGAGCACCTTGTCGGCCGGAAACGCGAGGGTCTTGCCGTCGCGCTCGGCGGTGAGCACGCCACCTGAGAAGCCGGTGACCTTCGCCCCAACTTCAATCGTGAGCCCCTGCTTCTGCAGGAGGCGGGTGAAATTGCGCACGATGTCGTCGTCGTAGCTGGCGGCGATCTTCGGCAGGAACTCGACCACCGTCACGTCGCTGCCGAGGCGCGCCCAGACGGAACCGAGCTCGAGCCCGATGGCGCCGCCCCCGACCACGACCAGTTTCTTCGGCACGGCGGTGAAGCCGATCGCGTGGTCGCTGGAGACGATCGTCTGCCCGTCGAATTTCAGGAACGGCAGCTCGACCGGCGCGGAGCCGGTGGCGATGACGATGTGCTTCGCCGTGAGTTGCGTGCGGGGCGGGGGCGTTCCTCCCGCCGGGACGGCGGGTGCGATCTCGATCGTGTTGGGCGATACGAACGAAGCCGACCCGGTCACGACCGTGATCTTGCGGGCTTTGGCGAGCTGGCTGACGCCGCCGACGAGCTTTGTCACGACCTCATCCTTGCGCCGCATGAACGTCGCGAGATCCACCTCGACCGGACCGAGCTTGATGCCCTGTTCGGCGGCGTGGTGTTTCGCCCACGCGACGTGTTCGCTGGCGTGCAGCAGCGCCTTGCTGGGAATGCAGCCCACATTGAGGCACGTGCCACCGAGCGCGGCGCGCTTTTCGACGAGGGCGACCTTGAGCCCAAGCTGCGCGGCGCGAAACGCGCACACATAGCCGCCGGGACCGGCGCCGATGACGATGAGGTCGAAGGAAGACATGGAAGTTGAGAGTTGAGGGTTGAGAGTTGAGAGCCGGCGCGGTTCGAGTCTCTCAACTCTCAGCGCTCAACTCTCAACTCGGGCGCGATGCGCGCCCGTCAGACGGCGATCAGCAGTCTGGCCGGATCCTCGATCGCCTGCTTCACCTTCACGAGGAAGGTGACGGCCTGTTTGCCGTCGATGAGGCGGTGATCGTAGCTGAGGGCGAGGTACATCATCGGGCGGATGACGACCTGACCGTTGATCGCGACCGGGCGGTCGTTGATGGCGTGCAGGCCGAGGATCGCGCTCTGGGGCGGGTTGATGATCGGCGTAGAGAGCATCGAGCCGAAGATGCCGCCGTTGGTGATGGTGAAGACGCCACCCTCGAGGTCGGCCAGCGTGATCTTCCCCTCGCGGGCCCGCTTCGCGGCGTCGGCGATGGCCTTCTCGATCTCGGCCATGCCGAGCGAATCGCAGTCGCGCACGACCGGGACCATCAGGCCCTTCTCGGTCGAGACGGCGACGCCGATGTCGTAGTAGTGATTCTCGACGAGGCTGTCGCCGTCGATCTGGGCGTTCACCGCCGGCACCTCGCGCAGCGCGTGCACGACTGCCTTGGTGAAGAAGGACATGAAGCCGAGCTTGAGGCCGTTCTTCTTCACGAAGTCGTCCTGGTACTTCGCGCGCAGCGCCATCACGGCGGACATGTCGACCTCGTTGAACGTGGTCAGCATCGCGGCCTCGTGCTGGGCCGCAACGAGGCGCTGGGCGATCTTGGCGCGGAGCGGGGAGAGCTTGCGCCGGGTCTGGCGCGGCGCGCCGGACGAGGGCCGATCGGGGATGGGCGATGGGGTTGGAGCGGCGGACGGCGCGGCGGATTTTTCCCTCTCGCCTTTTGCCTCGGGCCCCGCGCCCGCGCCGCCGCCCTGGGCGGCGGCGAGCATGTCGCCCTTGGTGGCGCGGCCGCCCTTGCCGGTGCCGGCGACGGTGGCGGGATCGATGCCGGTTTCGGCGGCGATCCGGCGCACGGCGGGCGACGATATCCCTTCCTTGGCTACGGGCGCGGGGGCGGCCGCGGCGGGTGCCGGACGGACCTCCGACGTCTGGCCGCTGGCCGCGGGATCGATGGTCGCGACGACCTGGCCAATCTTCACCTCGTCGCCCGCGGCGGACTTGAGGGAAATCTTGCCCGCCGCCTCGGCGGTGCCCTCCGAGGTGATCTTGTCGGTTTCGAGTTCGAACAGCGGCTGATCCTTGCGCACGACATCGCCGTCGCTGACGTGCCACTTCGCGAGGATGCCGGAGCTGATCGATTCGCCCATCGGCGGAATTTTGACTTCAAGGAGTGGCATGGGAGGAAAGTAGCGGGTAGTGAGTGGCGAGTAGTGAGTAGAAGGCGGGGAAGCGAAAAGGTGGCGGAAACGAACCTGCCCTGCTCGCTACTCGATGCTCGCTACCCCGGTGATCAGATCGTGAACGCCTGCTTGAGCAAGGCCGCGAGCTCGAGGCGATGCAATGCGAGAGAGCCGACGGCGGGTGAGGCGGAGGCGTCGCGGCCGGCATAGGCCGGACGACGGCCGAAGATCTCCTCGAGCTGCGGGGCGATCCAGGTCCAGGCGCCATTGTTCTCCGATTCCTCCTGGGTCCAGACGAGGCGGGCCCCGGCGTACTTCTTCGCGATGTCGGCGAGCCGGCGACGGTGCAGCGGGTAGAGCTGCTCCAGGCGAACGATGGCGACGTCAGTGAGCTTCTGTTTCGCACGATACTCCACGAGGTCGTAGTAGACCTTGCCGGAGCAGAGGAGCACGCGGGACACGGCCGGAACGGTGGGAAACGGGGCGCGGGTGTTCGACCCAAAGGTCGGATCGTCGATGATCTCCTGGAAGCTGCCGGTGGTGAACTCCTCGAGCCGGGAAACCGCCGCGGCATGCCGGAGCAGCGACTTCGGCGACATCACGATCAGCGGCTTCTTGACGTCGCGCTTTACCTGGCGGCGCAGCGCGTGGAAGAAGTTCGCGGGCGTGGTGATGTTGGCCACCTGAATGTTGTCCTCGGCGCAGAGCTGGAGGAAACGCTCGAGGCGGGCCGACGAGTGTTCCGGTCCCTGGCCCTCGTAGCCGTGCGGAAGGAGCAGCACGATGCCGCTCGTGCGCTGCCACTTCGATTCGCCGGCGGCGAGGAACTGGTCGATCACGACCTGGGCGCCGTTGGCGAAGTCGCCGAACTGAGCCTCCCAGATGCAGAGCATGTCGGGATAGTCGAGCGAGTAGCCGTAGTCGAAGCCGAGGACCGCCGCTTCGGAGAGCAGCGAGTTGTAGACGCAGAAACGCGCCTGCTGCGGGTCGAGGTGCTTGAGCGGCGCGTAGGTGGCGTTCGTGTCGCGGTCGTGGAGCACGGCGTGACGGTGGCTGAACGTGCCCCGCTCGCAGTCCTGGCCGCTGAGCCGGATCGGCACGTGCTCGAGGACGAGCGTGCCGAACGCGAGGGCCTCGGCGAAACCCCAGTCGATCGGGCCGCCGTCGCGGTGCGCGGTGGCGCGGGCCTCCAGGAAACGCTTGATCTTCGGGTTGGGGTTGAAGCCCTCGGGCACCGTGGTGAGACCGCGCACGGCCTGCTCGATGAGCGAGGCGCTCACGCCGGTCGGCACGGCCTTGAAGTGGAACTCCGGCTGGAAAATCGCGTTGGAGCCTTCGAACTTCTTCGCTTCGGCGGCGGCGGCGCGCTTCGCCGACTTGGCGGTCTCGCTCGCCTTGGCCTTTTCGAGGTTCTTCTCGAGCGCCTCGGAGTACTTGGCGCGGATGGCGTCGGCCTCCGGCGGCGTGATGCTGCCCTCGGCGACGAGCTTGCGGGTCAGGACCGCGGAAATCGGCGGATGCGTCGCGATCTTCTTGTAGAGGATCGGCTGGGTGAAGGCCGGCTCGTCGGTCTCGTTGTGACCGTGCTTGCGGTAGCAGATCATGTCGATGACGACGTCGCGCTGGAACTTCACGCGGAACTCGAGCGCGAGCCGGGCCAGGTGGCACACCGCCTCGGGGTCGTCGCCGTTCACGTGGAAGATCGGCGCCTCGATCATCTTCGCGACGTCGGTGCAGTACCGCGTGGAGCGCGCGTCGTGCGGCTCGGTCGTGAATCCGATCTGGTTGTTGATCACGATGTGCAGGGTGCCGCCGGTCGTGTATCCGGGGAGCTGTGACATGTTGAGCGTCTCCGCGACGACGCCCTGGCCGGCGAACGCGGCGTCGCCGTGGATCAGCAGCGGCAGCACGCGCCAGCGTTCGTCGATCGCGTCGCGGAACCGCTGCCGCGCCCGGGCCTTGCCTTCGACCACCGGGTTGACGATCTCGAGGTGGGACGGGTTGGCGGCGAGCCGGACCTCGACCTTGCGGCCAGAGGCCGTCTCGAGCAGCGCCTCGTAGCCGAGGTGATACTTCACGTCGCCGTCGCCGCCGACGGTCTCGGGGATGTAGTTCTCGGAAAACTGCTCGAAGAGCACGTCGAAGCTCTTCCGCATCACGCTGGTCAGGATGTTGAGCCGGCCGCGGTGCGCCATGCCCATCACGACCTCCTCGACCCCGAGGGTGGGACAGTACTCGATGACGGCGTCCACCGCGGCGACCATCGTCTCGCCGCCCTCGAGGGAAAAGCGTTTCTGGCCGACATACTTCGTGTGCAGGAAACGCTCGAACAGCTCGGCCTTGTGTACGCGGCTCAGGATGCGGACTTTTTCCGGCGGCGAAAACGC